>CATPCJ010000366.1 GCA_955652915.1 uncultured Bryobacteraceae bacterium | reverse complement strand
CTCCCTTAACAGTCACGGTTCAACTGGGGCGTTGCGGCGACGCTCCCTTGGCGAAGGTATGTCGTAAAGCCTCAGCTTGTCCGCGGACAGAGTCACCTGGGGAGGAGGCCTCTTGCCGACGGTCGCGGTTCTATTGCGCCACGGGTTCGGTTTCTTGTTCGCTGATCGCTGCTAGACGTCCGGATTCGACCGGAAGGACTTCCACGCGATTGCGTCCCAGCCGCTTGGCCAGGTACAAAGCTTCATCCGCCTTGCGGATCAGCGATTCCGCGGTCCTGGATTGACCGGGCAGAGCGACCGTTGCACCGAAGCTCGCCGTAACGCAGACGGTGCTTTCATTCAGCGACATCTTTGCTTGCGCCAAGTTTTTGCGCATGCGTTCCGCCTGGTTGTAGCAGCCTTGTTCGTCGCAACCGGGCAAGATGACCAGAAATTCCTCGCCGCCATACCGGCCGATCGCGTCATACTGGCGAATCGTGCTCTGCATCCGCCGCGCGGACTCGCTCAGGACCGCGTCGCCCGCGAAGTGTCCGTAATTGTCGTTGACGCTTTTGAAGTGATCGAGATCCACCATCACCACGCCGACCGACGTTCCTTCTCGCGCGGCGCGGACCAGCTCCCGGCTGAGAATCTCCAAAATGGAATTGCGGTTCCATAGATGAGTCAGTGAATCCTTGGTGGCCTGCTCGCGCAACGCCTCCCTCGCCGACAACAGCTCCGCCTGCAAATCCACCAACCGCCGGCCGGCTCGCAGTCTTACCTGCAGTTCGTGCTGATCGAAAGGCTTAGTGATGTAATCGTCCGCACCCGCATCCATTCCTTCAATCACGTCTTCTTTCTGGCTCTTCGAAGTGAGCAGCAGGATGTAAGTATACGGTTCACCAGCGCGCCGCCTGATCCGGTCGCAGACTTCCAGGCCGGTCATGCCAGGCATCATCCAATCCAGGATCGCCAGGTTTGGAGCATTCTCGCGCTGCATCAGCTCCAATGCTTCCAGTCCATCGCAGGCCACCACCACTTCATAACCCCATTTCCTCAATGTGGCTTCTAATAGGTGCCTCGATACGATGCTGTCTTCCGCAATGAGAATCTTCACGCTTGGCTCGCCGGTAAGCGTTCAATGAGCCCGTTGCTTCACTGAACCTGTTCTTACTGCTTCTCATCGGCGGGCTACGATTGTAACGTTAGCGTTACGCAAGGCCTAAGGTAATTCTGATACTTTTGGTCCGGTACTTTGCGCGAGAGTAGTACCTATTTCAATTCGCGCGCCAGCATATCGAGCCGTTTCAAGCTCTGTTCGATGTCATCATTTGTTGTACGCGGATTGATGGTACAGGTCCTTAGAACTGTGCGTCGCCTTAGTACTGTTGAGGTAATCAGAGCGAAGCCGTCCTGCATCACGGCCTGGACCAGCCGCAGATGAGCGGCGTCGTCCGCATTCGAATAACGAAAGCAAACGATACCCATGTGCGCCGGTGTCACGATCTCCCACCCCGGCATCCCGCGCAACCGCGCTTCCACGAACTCCGCTTGTGCAAATCCGCGGTCGATGGCCGCGCGGAACGCGGCCATGCCGAACACTTTGATCGACATCCACAACTTCAGCGCGCGGAAGCTGCGCGTAAGCTGCAGCCCGTGATCGGTGAAATTGAACTCGGCGGAATACTGCTGCGTGTCTTTCAAATACCCCGGCAGAATTCTGAATGTGTCGCGCAAGTGCGCAATGTCGCGCATCAAAACGCAGCCGATTTCAAAGGGCTGGAAGAGCCACTTGTGCGGATCGAGCGAAAGCGAATCGGCCAGGCCGATCCCGTCCAGCAGTTGACGGCCGCGCTCGGAAATTGCCGCGGCTGCTCCGTAAGCGCCGTCCACGTGCAGCCACAAATCCTGTTGCCGGCAAAACGCCGACAGTTCCCGCAGCGGATCGATCGCGCCGGTGTTGGTTGTGCCCGCGCTGGCGATGACGCAGAATGGCCGCTTTCCCGCCGCGCGATCTTCGGCTACCCATCGCGTCAATTCGCTCACCGGCAACCGGTACTCCGCGCCGGACGGAATCTTGCGGGCGTTCGACGAAGGCACGCCGATCACGCGCAGGGCTTTTTCCAACGAGGAGTGCGCCTGATCGGAGAAGTAGACTGTCCCGCCTTCCGGCCGCTCGCCGAGCTTCACGTGACGCGCCACGGCCAGCGCTGTCAGGTTGGCCATGGTGCCGCCGCTGACAAACAATCCACCGGTACTCTTGGGCATTCCGCAAATCTCGCGAAGCCATTCGATGGTGGCGAGCTCCACGGCGGCGGGACCGGATCCGCTGATCCAGGTGCCGGCGAAAATGTTGTAGCCGGAAATGAGCGCGTCGGCCATGGCGCCGACGAAATTGCCCGGCCCTGGAACGTAGCTCAAGAAGCGGGGATGGTTCACGTGCATCGAATTCGGAAAAATGTCGCGCTCCAGTTGTTCGAGGACCGCCTCGAATTCCATCCCTTGCTCGGGCGCGGGCTCGGCCAAGGCAGCCAGCAGCGTCGTGGGATCTCCCTTGGCTCCCACCTTTTGATCTCGTAGCGTTGCCAGGTGATTCACGATCCCATCCACAACGCGATAACCGATCTCACGCATGCGCTCCGGGGGGAACTCCAATTCCGGATTCATTCGGATTGCGTTCCCTTGGCGAGGGGATGTCGTAGAGCCCCAGCTTGTCCGCGGACAAGGTCACCTGGGCAGGAGGCCTCATGCCGACGATCACGGTTCAGAATCGGCGTTTCAGAACCGCGCGCGTTAGCAAGCGCTATGCGGCGCAGAACGTGCTCCAGATCTTCCTTCGAAAGGGCGGTGCTGATAAACAGCTCCTGCCGCGCGCCATCGCTCAGTGCAATTGCTTTCCAACCATTGGACGTGGGTACGGTCACGCGCACTTTCACCTCGCCTCGAGCATCGCGAACGGGTTTGATGACACCGGGGATCACGGAACGAATAGCAGGAGTCGAATCCAGCAGCGTCTCCAGCAGATCGCGCACACCGGCCAGGATGTGGTGCTCAACCTTGAGCTTCCCTTGCAGCTTTCGCAGTTTCATTTTTGGGATCTTCAGTTTTTATTCTGGCAGGTACAGGGGGCTGGGGCCACGAGCCCAGCGGAGAAAGACCGGATTCACGCCAAGGAGTCAAGAATCGCTTGTCGACCCACACGCTTGTGATTCGCCACGGCTCGCAGAATACCATTGAGCGTTCCAACACGCAGCGCTTTGTGTGAGGGAACAGCGATGCGGTGTGAAGCCGGTTGCTGCGTCTGCAAAATGACGTGCTGCCGACTTGGTTGACTCTGGCGCCCCAATGGCGGCAGAGAACGGTGACCAGATCGTGTCCGCTCAGGTCAAGGGGGATTTTCATCCAAGAGCGAGCATTTCGTCGGGCACCAAATGAAGCCGAATGCTGCCCGGCTTGGGCGGTCGAAGTGGAACGCTTCGACGGCTTCCCTGACGTTGGCGCGCAGTTCGTCCCAGGTGTTGCCCCGGGTGAAGATGCTTTCAGTCGGGCATTCGGCGCAAAATCCACCGTCGGCTTCCTGAGTTATCTCAAAGACAATCCCGTTCATTTTCTTGCAGAATAGCATCTTGGGGACTGGGGCTGGCACGACGCAATCCCCGGTCCCAAGCCCACTACTTGAACCGCTTCCGGTACTGGAAGTCCACGCCGAACGCGCCATTCTCATCCCGCAACGCCACCACCGACCATTGCTTGCTGAAGTCCCACTCCACACGCACGATCTGCTGATCGCTTCGCGCCAGGTTGGTGATGTAGGTGAGCGTGATGTCGTTGGATACCTGCTGTTCCAGCGTCAAGCGCGCTTGCGGAACGGACGTGATATCGGTGAGCTGCGGATCGATTTTGAGATGGGTCACGCCGAAGAATCTCTGCAAACGTCCCGTGGCGGGAGCGATGGCCTGGCCCAACACTGCGTTGCTGCCCGTCGCCAAATAGTTGGTGCTGGTGGAAGTCTGGCTCGAGGCCAAACCGCCGACTGTTTGCGGCGCGCGTCCTACCGCCAGCAACGCGATGATGTCATTGGTCTCCAGCGGCGGATCGGAGCGGTAGGAAAAATTCAACTTGCTCAGCGACCCGGAAAAGCTGATATCCACCACCACGCCGCGCACTTGCGTTTCCAGGTCCATGTCGATGATCGGCTCCACTTTGCTTGGGTTGTAGAAATTCACTTCGCCGCGGCTGATGGTGTACTTGTTGCCGAAGAATTCAATTTGCCCCGAATTCACGCTTACATTTCCCAGCACGACGGGCCGGTCCAGGGTGCCGCGGACGCGCAGGTTGGCGTCCGCCTGGATGTTGCGCGTCAATGACGTTTCCACTTCCAGGGCGCGGGAACTCAAGACATTCACGTCGAACTGAAGACCGCGCAGATATTCGTTGGGCGTGGATGGAACCGACACCGGCTTGGCGGTGGTGGCCAGCAGCGAGCCGACGTCCGTGCGCGGATTGAAGTTCGCGCGCACCACCACCAGATTGCCCGCCAGCACGCTGTTTTCGGACGTGCCGATGAGGCTCAGTCTTCCGTCCACCGTTACGCTCACGCCATCGGGCGAGCGGTAGCGCACCTGGTTGGCGGCGGCTTGTAATCGATAGACCAGCGCCGGACCGCGAAAGCCGACGAAGCTGCCCGCCTCGAACGAAACCTTGCCGCCTCCGGTGACCGCGCTCAGATTCTGTACCGTGGCGCGATTGCGATCGAAGACAATGAGGCCGTTCGCCTGATCGACGCCGTTGGGCAAGTCCCGCAGAAACAAGGAAGCGTCCTTCAACTCCAGACGCCCATCCACATTCGGCTCAGTGAGGGAACCGCGAACCGCGACGTTCACCACCGAAGTTCCCGTGGCCAGCAGATCCGCATTGAAAAGCTGCAGGATCGACAAATTGATCTGGCCCTTGACGCTTAGGTCCCACGGGTTCTTCGAGTCCAGCGCCAGGTGGCCGGTTATGTCCAGCGTTGTGTCCTTGGCTTTGAAACTGGCGCTCTTCACTTCGATATTCCTGGTGGTCCCCTCGAACTGGACGGGCCGCACGTTGCTTAAAACCAAATCCTGTGTTTTCGCGCCCGCCAGGGGCCGGGCATTGGGGTTGGGGTTCATTTGAATGCTGGAAAGCGTGACCACCGCCTTCATGGATTCCCACTTGTTCAAAGGCCCGGAGATGGTGGCGTCGCCTTGCAGAAAACCATCGAACGGCAACTCGGTGCGCATGTGCGGGCCCGGCCATAAATCGTGCAGCGTGGCGAAGGTAATGCGCGGAATTTGAACGTGCGCTTCTCCGGGAAAGTCGCCATCCATCCGCCACTCCCCGCTACCTTGAATCTGAATTCCGCGAAGATCCACTTTGGCGCTCACGGCCAAAACCGGCAAACGCGTGGTGGCGGTTAGCTGCAGGTTGCCATAGGGCTGTCCGTCCACGACAGCATTTTTCAACGACAACTGACCGTTGAGCGAGGTGAGGCTGATATTCCCTTTCACGATCTTGGCCGTGCCGTTGGCCTTCAGATCCAGCTCGCCACCTAATCCCTTGCGGAATTCCTGCACATGCTGGATCTCCGGGAGACTCAACCGATTGCTGGCGATATCGAATCGGACCGCGCCGTCGTTCCAATCGCTGGCCGGATGATTGTAAGCGCCGCTGCCGGTGATCTGTGCCCGGCCGCTACGCAGGTCGAGATTGGTCAGCTCCATCGCCGTGGCGGTCATGGTAACGTCGGCGTGCGCGCGATCGAAACGCTCGTCATACGCCGTGACGTTTTGCAAATCGACATTGGCGTTCACCAACGGCGACTCGTACGTGCCGGATATGCGCACGGCGGCGGTGAGCGATCCACTCACCGGCACTTTCATCTCATAGTCCGCCAGAAGTTTTTGAACATCGCTGTCGCGCACCGAGAGCAATGCCGATACGGGACTGGATTCCACGAATCGCCAGCCCGTCAGGCCGATTCTTCCCTGACCCTCGACGTGCAGCTTGGCCTGATCCACCGTCAGGGTATGCAAATCCGCGCCGGATTTATTCATGTCGAAAGTGCTGCTGAGGTGATCGATCTGGCGCTGGTCCAAAAGGAAATTGGTCAGGTCGATTTTTCCGTTGATGCGAGGATTCGCCAGCGGCCCCGTCACCGTTCCATCGAAACTCGCCAGGCCATTTTTCAGGGAGATGGGAATCTGCTCCGGCGGAGCCTCGCCCATCAGCGGAAATAGCGGCAGAAATTCATTCAGGTTTCGGGAGTCGATATGGACGCTCAAGGTTTGTCCTAATGTGCCGGAGACGGCTAGATGAGTAGAGCCGAGGTTGACCTGTGAATTTCCGAACGCAATTCTGCCCGCCTGCTGATCGTAGTTCACCGTCACTTGGCCCTGCACCGGCACGCCACCTTTTCCAGGAACGATGTCGAGCGTGGCCTGCGCGTTCACACCGCTCAGTCCCCTCTTGGCGGCCACACCCTCCAGAGCGACGGTCCCGCTCAGGGTTCCGCTCAGCTCGCCGCTGTCCCGGGCGCCCAGCGTGGCAAGGTCTTTCAGCGCGAAATTCCTGGCGGTCCCCTTGACGGACAGCTTCTTGAAATCCGCGAACCGCGCCGATCCGCGGAACTGGCCGTGCAGCGCGGCGATCTCTAAATCCGGAAGAACGATCCCGCTGGAGTTCACCTCCACCGGAGACGAGAGGGCGATATTGCGGATGACGAGATCCTTCGATGCGTACGCCAGATCGCGGCCGTTCAGCTTGCCCTCCAGTCGATATTCAAACGGAGCTGTCTGCACCGACGCTGTTCCCGCAAACGCAACATTGCCGCGCGATTCGAACGGCGAGCCGAATAGCCTGTTTAGTTCTTTTACGGATGCGTTGGCGGCCACCTCCAGCGACCCGTGCGGCGAACTTAGATCCTGGATCGCACCCTTTAGCTCCACCTTGGTTTCCCCGTTGGACAAAATCGCCTGAACCAACTGGACCGCATTTTTCTCGAGCGCGGCCTTCGCGTCCAGGTCGAATGCCAGCGGCGATTTCACGTCGGGCGAGATGGCGTGCAGTTGACGCGATGAAAACTCGCCCACATAGCGCGGCCCCGCCGCTTCATAGCCGAACGAGGCACGCAGGTGCTCGCCCTGCACGTCCACCGGAATGCTATGCGAATTGTATTCGGCGAATCCGTCGTGAAGCTCAAAGTGATTCACCTTGAGGTCCAGAAGCTGCTCGGCGATATTCTCCTTGGACTGGCTGTGCACTTTGGGTTCAGGCACGTTGGTCGTGCCGTCGGCGGCGACGGTTACGTGTATCCGCGGCTTCTCCACCGTGAGGGATCGAATATCCACTTCCTTCTTGAGCGCCGAAACGATTTTCAATCCGATTTGAATTTTGTCCGCGCGGAAGAACGGCGGCGCGCCCGGCGGTTCCTTGCCGTGTATGATGAATGGCTCCACTTCCACGGTCAAGCCGGGCCATTGATAATCGAACCTTCCGATTTCCACTCGGCCGCCGGTGGCGGTTTCGGCGACCGCGATAATCTTGTCGCGAACTTTGTTCTTGAACCACTCCGTGCGCACCAGGATGAGTCCGGCTATGCCGGCGATCAGGACCAGGCCAACCAAGCCCAGCGCGCTGTATAGAACCACCTTCTTGCTGCGCCGGCTCATGGTAAATGCCCTTTAGTTTTCCTCAAACCAACACAGGCAGGAATGCCTGTGCCACGCCCTTGTGGCACGGGCATTCCTGCCTGTGTTGATCTTAAAGCGATTTTTCCGTTCATGGCAGTTTCTCGTCGTGATCGCGAACGGCGATCTGTTTGCGCGTGTCGGCCAGCCACTTGTCCAGCGCCTGATCGATTCGCTGGTCCGTCAGAAGTTCTCCGATCTTCGCGCGCGCTTCTTCGAACCCTGGAATCTGCTGGATCCCCTGCTGCTTCCACTTGACGACTTCCTGGTCGTAATAATTCCGGATATCGGCATCCGGCACCAGAATTCCCGGGCGGAACCGGTAATCGATGAAACGCAAGAGCGCCGTCTGCCACCACAGACGCCGCTTCAATGCCTCCTCGGTGATCCCATATTTCTCCAGCGCCTGCCGGTACTGCGCTTCAGAAGGATAATTCGCTTTCAACGCTTTCAGGGCGGGTCCCGCGTCGCTTTGCGCCGGGATGGGGTAGTGGCTCAGTTCCATGTCGCGCTTGACCAGCGTTTGTTCGATCAAACGATCGGCCGCCTTCTTTCGCTCCTCGGCACTCACATCCAACTGGCCCCCATTCAGGAACGCAGTCAGCCGCGCCTCTTCGTCTATTTGAGCCTTGGTGATGACCTGATTGCCGACGGAGATCGCGATGCGATCGATAATCTCGGAGTGCAGGGGAGCTAAGAGCAACAGCAGGAGCCAGTAGCGAAGTCTCATCAAAATGCCTGCCCCAGCGAGAAATGAAATTGGAAGACATTGATCCGCTGCACTACCTGTTGCCCACCGCCGAAGAGTAGTTCCTGTGTTGTTCCTCTGAACCCGAAAAAGCGCGGCGCGTTCGGACTCAGCGAAAAATCTCCACGCACCGGTCCGATGGGAGTGCGATAACGAATGCCGAATCCGATCGCTTGTACCGCGTAGTCGAAGTCCTGTAGCCCATTTTGGTGAAACCGCAAGCTAATCTTGTTCCACTTCGAATAGACGTTGCCCAGGTCGTTAAACAGTACGCCGCCGATGTTATCGCCAATCAGCGGGAATCGCAATTCAACGGTGTTGGTGAAGAGAGCGCCCCCCCCGAGTGGAAATCCGGTCACCAGATCCCGCGGACCGGCCTGGTTATCGGGAAACGCGCGATTGGAAGTCGAGCCGCCCGCGAAGAATCGCTCCGCCAGGGGAATGTCGGACAGTCCCGCATAGCGTTTAATCAATCCGAAACTCGTGGTTCTGGCCAGCACCAGCGTCTTGCTCAGCTTGTAATAGGTCGAGTTGCGCGCCACCAGCCGCCCGAATCCGGTTTGCGAGCCAAAGAACTTAGAGGCCAGCGCGAGATCGATGGTGGTGTAGATGCCGCGATGCGCGTCCAGGGGATCGTCGCGGCGTTCCTGGATGAATGTTCCGGAGAAATAACCGACCCGTTCTGGTTGCGAAAGCCGGGGAATCAGCTCGGGATTTACCAGCGGAGTTCCGATAATGTTGACCTTTCGAAACGTATAGCGGTACTGCACCGAATTCGCCTTGGTCAGCTTCTGTCCCAATTGCACGGAGCCCTCTTCGCGCCGCGCTGAAAAAGTGCGCACGTCATGGGAAATGTCGAACAGCCCGGAAAACTGGAGATTCAAACTCGGACTCCCCTGGAATTGCGGAGCGACATACGTGGCCAGGGCCCGCTGCTCCAGAGTTGAGACACGCATTTGCAGGCCGATGGTATGACCGAATCCCAGGAAATTCAAGCGGCTGATGCCAAAGGAGACGCGTGGGCTGAATCCCGTGGTTCCCGCGGGCGAATCGAGTGAGGTGCTTCCACCGCCGATGCGTCCGATTTCGGCGCCGAATCCGGTGTTCAGCAAATAGCGGGCCGCTTCTTCGAACGAGTACAAAACATACTTGGTTGGTTCTTCGCCCTCGGGATTCTGAATGGCCGCATTGACCTTCGCGAAAACTCCAAGATCGTACAAACGCCGCTGGCTGCCCGTGATCTGATTTTGGGAAAGAGCATCGCCGGGGTGAATCGAGATGCGCTGCGATACCAGGCTCCCGCGGGTTCGTTCCAATCCGCTGATCAGGACGTCGCGCACGTAGACACGCCTCCCCAGATCCACCATGAACTTCAAGTTCATTTGATTGGACTCGGCGGCCGGCGAGGAAGTGAACTCAAACTTCGCCGCCGGATAGCCGTTGTTGTAGTAATATTCCAGAACGCTATCGCGGTCGTTGGCGATGCTGAGCTCGCTGTAAGCCTGGCCTTCGGTCGAATGCAGAATGGATAACAAGTAGCCCCGATCGTCGGGAGGCGCTCCTTCAATGGTCAGCTTGGCCACAAACCATTGGAGGCCTTCCTTCACGTCGATGAAAATCGCGATGTTTCCGCTTTTTCCCTCGAAGTCGTCCACTTCCTTGGAAGTTACTTCGACATCGCGGAAGCCGTTGGAACGGTAAAGATCGCGGATGGCGTTTAGATCGCGGGCGAGATACTGCTGGCTATAGCGTCCATGCCGGTAACGAATTAGCGAGGCCGGCACAACCGTCATGCGTTCGCGAAGTGTCTCTTGATCGAAGAATTTGTTGCCCTGAATGTCCACCTTGACGACTTTGTGGCGGATTCCCTTCTCCACTTGATAATCGATGAGCTGATCCCCATTGGCCGGCAGAGCGAGACTATAATTCACGCTCACGTCAAAAAAACCTTGCGACTGGAAATAAGCGGTGAGGTCTCGCGTGCCTTCCATCAATAGATCCTTGTCGACGGCGCGCTCTTCATAAATCGGCAATATGCTTCGCAGTTTTCCGGCCGACACCTTCGCGCCGCGCACTCGGACCGCTACCTCGGGGCCGCTTTCAATCGACAATTCAGGGGTGATCCTGTTCGTCTCGGGATGATAGTCCAGTTTTACCAGCGTCACTTTAGCCAGCAGGCGATCGTGTTTCTGATACCAGCTTCGTACTCCCGCGATGCCGCTCTGCGTCCGGGTTTCCGTTTCCGGCCGCCATCCAAGCCCCAGAAATCGCTTAAAACCCGTGGACCGGACGATGCTGTTCGTCGTACGCTCCGTCTTCCCGGAAACGCTGACGCCATCGTACTTGGCGCGCTTTCCGGGATCGATGGTGAAATCGATGGTTGCCTGCTGGGTGGCCGGATCGAAACTCGTATTGGGCTTGACGCTGGCATTGTGGAAGCCGTTCCGCGTTACCACCGCGACCAGACGATCCACCGCGCGTTGCATGTCCGGTTCTGAATATTCAGTCCCCAATTGCAACTGCGTCGCCACCACCAATTGGCCTTGGTTGGGCGGCTCGGGAACTCCTTTCACGGTTACGTGGCCAATGAAAAAACTCGGCTTGGTAACCAGCTTCAGCGTCACGCCAGCGGTTCCCAGCGTGGCATCCACGGCGATTTCGGCATAGTCTCCGGTAGCGTAAAGCCGCTGGATGGCATCGCGAACGTCGGAAGCGTGCAAAGGCTGACCCGCCTGCAACGGAATCAGCGCTAGCATCTGTTCCTTCGTGAGCGGTTGTTTTTCGGGTTCAAATTGTATGCTGGCGATGGTCTTGCCTTCGTATTGCTCGGGGCCTCCCTGGAGAGGAATCCAGGCCAGCGCCAGGAGCACCAGCGGCACTGACAAAAGTCGGGCTACGAACCGGAAGCGGTTGGTCACTGGCGAAGAAAAATCGGACTTTAGGGTGTTCCACTCGGAGCCGGCGGGCACAGTTGTACACACGCCCACGCGGGTCGACACCAGCGACCATCTTAGCGCATCGGCTGATACCATCTGGATGTATGACTCCACGGGACCAGGACCGTTACTCACGACAAATTCTGTTTCGTGGAATAGGGCCCGCCGGTCAACAGAGCTTGTTGGACGCGCGGGTGGCGGTGGTGGGTTGCGGGGCCCTGGGAAGTTTCCAGGCGGGGGCGCTGGCGCGCGCGGGAATCGGGCATCTGCGCATCGTCGATCGGGACTACGTGGAATTGAGCAATTTACAGCGCCAGTGGTTGTTCGATGAATGCGACGTCCAGCAGAGTCTACCGAAATCGATTGCGGCGGCGCGTAAGATCGCAACCATTAACCCGGACATTCATGTGGACCCTATTGTTGCGGATCTTACGGCGTCGAATATCGATGAGTTATTGAGCGGCACGAACCTGATTCTGGATGGCGCCGATAATTTCGAGACCCGCTACCTGATTAATGACTACGCCGTCAGCAAGGGAATCCCCTGGATATATGGGGCGGCCGTGGGCAGCTACGGAATCACGATGCCGGTGGTGCCTTTGGAAACCGCCTGCCTGCGTTGTGTGTATCCCGATCCGCCGCCTGGGGCGCAGCCGACCTGCGAAACCGCGGGCGTCCTGGGATCGATCACAGCTCTCATTGCGAGCTTGCAGGTGAGCGAGGCCATCAAGATCCTGTGTGGCGCCGAGCCGGCGCGGAAGATTACCACTGTGGACGTGTGGACGGGCGAAATCCGGCAGGTGGCGCAGCCCGGTCCGCAGGAGAACTGTCCCACCTGCGGTCAACGCGATTTCGCGTATTTAAACGGCAAACACCGGGCCCCGGTGAGTTTGTGCGGACGCAACGCGGTGCAGATTCACGAACGCGCGCGGCCCCTGGATTTGCGGGATCTGGCGGCGCGACTGGCTCCGCTGGGCAGCGTGCGCGCCAATGAATTCGCG
>CATPCJ010000365.1 GCA_955652915.1 uncultured Bryobacteraceae bacterium | reverse complement strand
GATATGAACAGGCGGGCTTTCAGCCGGTGGCGATTGGGCCGAATGCCC
The DNA here is from genome assembly GCA_955652915.1 of uncultured Bryobacteraceae bacterium. Classification (GTDB taxonomy): domain Bacteria; phylum Acidobacteriota; class Terriglobia; order Bryobacterales; family Bryobacteraceae; genus Palsa-89. Next base: position 17,675 of record CATPCJ010000365.1, on the reverse strand, counting down.
CAGTTCAGCTCGATCTGATGCTACTGCGGAAGAACAGCGCCTTTCATTTTGCAGCAGCCCGATGGACTGACATCCTGGCGCGGAAACCGTTGCTCGGGCAGATATTCACCGCAAGCGTGACGGGCACTGCAAGCGACGCGTACGCGGACTTGATGGAGAATCATCCCGATCGCCTCGCTTGTCTATTGAACATCACGACAGCCATGCAACAGATTTCACTCCCGCAAAACTCGCCATTGGATTATTTCAAAACTTTCGACCTGGCCGCGCTGGCGCCGGACCGCATCTTCGGCTATGCCGATTCGAAGTTGGTCGACCAGGTGCGGCTGGCGGCGCAGCAGGGAGAATTCGATACCCTGCCGGCGATCGATCTCGGGTTGCACGGAGACGCAACGAGCAGTTTTAAACAAAATCAGTTCGGCGAAGCGAACGTGCAATTCACATTTCATGAGAACAAAAGGCAAACCATCGGCGGAGTCGATTGCGTATACGTGGAGCCCGACATCGATTACTTCAAGGATACTGCCGCCCATCTTCTGCTTGAGGTAATTCCGAATGGGCTGACCGGCAATGTGAGCAGACCCCGTGTCGTGTATGTGCTGCGCTGGACCGCGGGGAGGCACGCGGGCGTACCCGACTTCGATCCGCTTTATACGATAGAGTAAGCCGCGATCTTTACCGCTGTATGCAATCCCGAAACTCTGGGTTTGGCCCGTCGCCGAGTACCTGCTATCGCTTGGGCCGGTAGCTCGGATAACCCGCGGAGACCGAGTTTCGGTGAGCAGCGCGCGCTCCTAGACTCTTTCCGGGAATCCGGGCGCCAACAGTGTTAGTGACCTCAAACCCGGCGCCGAGCACTCAGTCAGCGAATACCAGAATCTGCGTTGCCGACAAAACTAAACGCGGCCAACTATCGCTTCGGCCAGCACCTGCTCAACCTCCGCCTGGTATTGCTTCAGCAGATGTTCGCTCGCGGCTTCGAAGCGCATTACCAACACGGGCTGCGTGTTGGAAGCGCGCAGAAGTCCCCAGCCTTCCGGGAAAATCATGCGGACACCGTCGATATCGATGGTTTTGTAGGTTCGCTTCAAGTGCTCGGCAACACGCTGGACCAAGTCGAACTTGAGCTCGTCCGGGCAATCCACGCGGATCTCCGGAGTCGAAACCATCTTCGGCAGTCCGGCAAGTTGGGCGGAGAGCGGGCGGCCGGAGGTCGCGACGATTTCAATCAGACGGCACGCGGCATAGAGCGCATCGTCGTAGCCGTAATAACGGTCGGCGAAAAACATGTGCCCCGACATTTCGCCCGCCAACTCCGCGCGCTCCTCCTTCATTTTGGCCTTGATCAGCGAGTGGCCCGTCTTATACATGATGGCGTTTCCACCAAGCTTGCCAATTTCGTCGTACAGAACTTGCGAACACTTCACTTCACCGATGAACGTCGCCCCAGGCTTGCGTTGCAGGATCTCGCGCGCATAAATCAGCAGCAACAGGTCGCCGTAGATGACGTTGCCGTTTTCGTCGACTGCACCGATCCGGTCGGAGTCGCCGTCAAATGCGATCCCTAATTCCGCGCCGGTCTGGCGAACTTTTTCGATCAAGTGGAACAAATTGGAGGGCACGGTCGGATCGGGATGATGATTGGGAAACGTCCCATCCATTTCGAAAAACAGCTCCGTGGCGGCGACGTTCAGTTTTTCGAGGATGCGATGAAAGACCGGACCGGCGGTGCCGTTGCCTGCGTCGGCGGCCAGCTTCACGCGGCGATCGAAATGGAATTGCGACGCGATCTCATCGACGTACGGAGTAACCAAGTCCGCGCTGCCCAACTTGCCTTCACCGCGGTCGAAGTCCTGCCGCTCGATGAGCCGCCGCAGATCCTGAATCGTTTCGCCATGCAATGTTCCCGATCCGCACACGGTTTTGAACCCGTTGTACTCGGGCGGATTGTGGCTGCCGGTGATCATGACGGCGCCGTTGGCCTTCAAGTGCCGCGCGGAATAATAGAGCACTGGCGTCGGCACGACGCCGATGTCGGTGACGTCGCATCCACTGGCAAGCAGGCCCTTTACCAGCGCATCGCGCAGACGGGAGGAGCTAAGGCGGCAATCACGTCCCACATTGATGTTGCGCCCGCCGCTGTGACGCTGAAGATACGATCCGAGGCCCAGTCCAAGCTGTTCGATATCCGGGTTTAGCAGTTCTGAATCGGCGAGGCCCCGGATATCGTACTCCCTAAAAATTGTGGACTTGAGCATTATTCAATCTTACTTGGGAGTTGGGGAGATCCGTTAAATCGCAATTTTCTTTCGAAGCTGCTCTGCATCCCGCGCGCTCATTCCGGTGACTGCGTACACCAGGGCCGCGGTTCCCGCGATGGTGATCAGGTTTACGGCGAAGGCCCCCAATCGTTCGGCAGCGAGATGTGGATCCAGTGGTCCCTGCACTAGGTTGAAGCCGAGCCACACAGGGAATACAGCGAACTGAACCGCGGCCGCGACGCCAATCAGATAGCGGCGGCCGGCATCGTCGGCGATCGCCAGGCCGGCGGCGACACCAATTACCGAAGAGATCGCGAAGCTCACCAATGGGCCCTTAAAACCGGAGAATAACAAGGATCCGCCGTGGAGCAATCCCACCAACGCGCCGGCCGCAACGCAGGCGACAGTGCTAACGCAGATTGCCGCCACTCCTTTTTTCGCGAGTCCCGCGTCCCGGCTCCACAGCCCGAAACTTACCGCCAGAACTTGAGACAGGAAAGGCATGAACAACGCGGCAACCACGATGGATATCGCGCTGTCCTCAGCCATTCCATATGCCAGCAAAATAGCAGCGGCGACGGCCCGGCCCACATAGCTGGATGTCAGGTGGCTTAGTTGCCAGAGGTCCGCAAGTACATCCACGGTGGGCTCGACCCTGGGGTATGTAATTTCCGAAATCGGGTCGCTCGATAAAACCGCCCGAAGCTCGCGCGCGCTGATGGAGCATTCCGCAAGGTTCAGCCAGGTTGTGGACAGAAGAGCATCGATGAAGAGCTTGGCCGTGGGAGTGGATGTTTCAGCGCTGACAACTTCCATTTCCCGATTGGGGCCGTGCACGTAGACACGATAAACGGAGGCCTGTCGAATGCCAACTTCCAATGCAATGCGGGCCACATCCTGGCTCTTTCCTTCGGGCACTGTCACTCTGACTTCGTGCATCGACTATCCGCGCTCCGCCCCCTATGGTCACGGCTCCGTAAGTTGTGTCTCAATCGTCGTTTGCCAAGTTACGCCGCCGCGCGAGTGCGTTTCTTCGACGTTTTTTTCGGTGACGCTTTGGCGGTCTCTTTCAAGCTTCGTTGGAGCGCCGCGAGGATATCCACCACGGGCGCCACTTTGGGTTGCTTGACGGCCGTAATCTTCTGTCCCTTTTCCTTTTGCTCGATAAGCCGCTCGACATTCTCGCGATATTGGTCGTGGTATACCTCCGGCTTAAACGGCGAAGCCAGACTGCTGATCAAAGACTTCGCCAGTTGCATCTCTTTCGCGTTGAATTCCCCTTCGACTTTTCGTCCCGCAGCGTTGGCTTTGTGCACTTCATTCACGTAATACAAGGTGTGCAGCACCATCCCGTCCGCGGTGGGACGGATTACCACGATGTGTTCACGGCCATGCATGGACACTTTGGCGACGGCGTAATATTTCGTATCGGTCATAGCCTTTAAGAGCAGAGCGTATGGTTTGCTCCCGGCCCCTTCCGGCGCCAGGTAATAGGAGCTCTCCAAAAAGATCGGATCCACTTCATCGTCACGAACGAACTGCAGAATATCCATGGTGCTGGCGGTGGGCGGAGCAATTTTCTTCAATTCCTCTGCTTGGACAACCACGTATTCACCTTTGCTGTATTCGTAGCCCTTGACGAGGTCGGCGCGTTCGACCGGCTGGTTCTCTTCAGCGCAGTACCAGACTTCCTTGATCCGCGAGAGATCCTTCTTGTGCAACATGTGGAAGCGGATGGTTTCGGGACGGGCCGCGGTGAAGAGCCGAACCGGAAACGAAACGAGTCCAAAACTTAGATTGCCTTTCCATACGGTGGCGGGCATACCAATTAGATCCTTGGGAAGCCGGAGTGTGACAATGTTTTGAAGGCCGAGAAACAAACAGCGCGGTGTGGCATCCAATGTTAGTGACCATCCTGGAAGCAACGCGCGGATACGAGCGATGGGCAGGCGCGCAAATACCGCTCGTTCGCGGCCAATTGACGGCCAAACACAAGGCCATGAAGGAGGACGTAATTGAATTTCTGCGAGCTACATTTTATCGCTGGGCCCAGGTCTTCCCCAGCGTCTGCCCGGATTTGAATTCCGCTGTATCCGTGCTGGCGGCGGGTGACAATCACGTCGCCAGTTATGGAACTTGGCGCGACGCCTTTGGACGGCTGGTTTGGGGCGTCGATGATTTTGATGAAGCCTACCATATGCCCTTTGCGAGCGATCTTGTACGTCTGTCTACCAGCGCCGTACTGGAGGCAACCCAAAGCGGTCTACGAGGCGGAATTCGGAATGTTTGCACTCTGGTTCTGGACGGCTACACCGAGGGATTGAAGGCCGGCGGAGCCCCCTTCGTTTTGGAAGAACATCACAAATGGCTGCGGGCAATAGCACTGGAGCACTTGGATATTCCCGCCGAATTCTGGAAGAAACTGGACAAGCTGCCAATCCTCGACAAACGCATCCCGGCGGCTGTTCGTAAGGGATTCCGGAAAATGCTCCCCGATCCGAAACTCCCCTACCGCGTGGCGCGCCGCACGGCAGGCATAGGCAGTTTAGGGCGGCCCCGCTATGTCGCTATCGCCGATTGGCAAGGCGGGCAAATAGCCATCGAGGCGAAGGCCGCGCTGCCCTCGTCTTACATTTGGGCGGCGGGGATCGCAGACAAGAAAATATATTATGAGGACGTCGTCACGCATGCCAAACGTTGTCCCGATCCATGCGTGCGGCTGGACCGGCGGTGGCTTCTGCGCCGTCTTTCGCCGGATTCGTCGCCCATTGAAGTGGAAGGTTTGCCCCGGCACAAAGAACAGGATCGTTTGCTTCATGCGATGGGTTGGGAACTGGCAAATATTCATTTGGGTACGAGGCATGGGAAAGTCCTTCTTGCCGATCTCAGAAAGCGGCCTGCCGCTTCATTTCGTGCCGGGGTAAAAAATATGGCGAAGGCGGTTACGTCGGATTGGAAAGATTGGAAACAACGTAGCCGTTGATTGGCGGCCGGTTTACTGGTGAACCGGGTCCACAGTTCCGAAGGGTACCGTGGCACGGCACGATTGGATCCGCTTGATGCTCAAATACAGGCCGGTGCGGATGCCGTGCGCTTCTACAGCTTGGATTGAATATTCCGAACACGTCGGGACATAGCGGCAACGGATGTAGGGTTGCAACGCCGGACGGCCGTGCTTTTGGTAGAATTGCACGGCTCCCGTCCATAGATGCGCAGTGGTTTGATTTGCCGGCTTGCGAAATGAATCGGCAAGAGCTGCCAGGATGAGCGTGACCACAATAGCGAGATATAGATGAGGCTTCTTGAAAGCCGTTACGCGCTGCCGCAATGCGGACATTTTACGCTCGCTTGCAGGCGATTGTTGCCGCAATTCGCACAACGGATCAAATTTCCTTGCGGCCTCGAAAAAATGTAAATCAGAAGCCCGATCACGCTGGTGAACATCACCAGGATCATCCACAAAACCGCGCTGTCCATGCCTCTGGCTTTGGCGTCACGGGCGACCCAAACCAACAGCGCTATGTTCAGAACAAAGATGATGATGGGGATCGCCAGGAAGGTACTGCACATGGCGCAACCTGCCACCTGCGAAGCCGCGTCGGACGACTGCGCCAATGCTGGCCGCAATAAAACGCTGAGTGGTGCGATGGAGCAAGGGACGCTGCGTGATCTGATTTGCATACCGGATCGTAAAACGCTATCACAACAAACGGAGCGCCTGCAAGCAGGAACTTCCGACAGAACCGCGACTGTAAGGGAGCGTGCCTACGCGACACACTTACGGTAGCGTGAACGCGACGAGGTAATCGCCAAGAGGCGGCCCGCCCGGTATGCCATGTCCTCCGGCCGACACCACCACGTATTGCTTCCCATTCGGTCCCAGAAATGTCATGGGCGTGGATCGCGCACTGGTCGGCAGGTCGCCTTTCCACAATTCTTTTCCTGTCACCACGTCGAACGCGCGAATCGCTGGATCGAGCGATCCGGCCATGAACACCAATCCACCTGCGGTAACGATGGGTCCGCCAAGCGATATTGAACCGAGCGCCGGTGGAGCAGCCGGTCCTTTGCCAATCGCCGGGAATTGCCCGAGTGGGACCGTCCACTTCACTTCGGCGGTGTCGGCATCCACTGCATTCAAGACGCCCCACGGCGGCGGAGTGCAGGGCGAACCGTCGGGACCGCGCAGCATACGGCGCGCCATGCCGTAGGGTGTTCCCGTTTGCGGCGCAAATTCCCAGTCGCCGTTAAGATTTCTACCGGATTCCCGTTCGTGATCGTACTCGGCGCGCGGAATCAATCGCACTTGAGTGGCGAAATTGTTCGTCGGGACGATCAGCAAATGGTGTGCGCGATCGAAGGCCGCGCCGCCCCATGCCATTCCGCCGATATTCCCCGGAATCAGCAGCGATCCGCGCACGCTGGGCGGCGTGAAGATTCCTTCCGCGCGTAATTTCGAAACTTCTTCGCGGCACCACTTCCGGTCATTCTCAGTACCGCCCCAAGCTTCCTCCGCCGTCATTTTCTGGGGAGCCAATGGCCGCGGCGCGAGCGGAAAAGGCTGTGTGCGCGACGACACCTCGCCGGGGACATCGGTCTGAGGAACGCGCCGCTCTTCCACGCCAAAAATCGGCTCGCCGTTTTCGCGATTGAGGATGAAGAAATTCCCGGTCTTCGATCCCACGCCGACCGCGGGAATAGTCTTGCCGTCGCGATTCACATCGAACAGGATAGGCGGCGAGGCGACATCATAGTCCCAGAGGTCGTGATGCACGGTTTGGAAATGCCACACGCGCTCGCCCGTGTCGGCGCGCAGAGCCACGATGGAATTGGCGAACAGGTTGTTGCCCAGGCGCTCGCCCCCGTAGAAATCGGGACTGGCGCTTCCGGTGGGAATGAAAACAAGATTGCGTTGCGGATCGGCGGCGATCACAGACCACGCGTTCGCCGCCCCGGTACCTCGGGCGCTGCCCTTTTTCCAGGTATCCGCGCCGAATGATTTTGGATCTTGCGGAATGGGATCCCAGGTCCACTTGAGCTTGCCGGTGACAACGTCGTAACCGCGAACCTCACCGCTGGGCTGGTTAACGGATCCGTTGTCGGCAATACCCGAGCCGACGATTATGGTGTTACCGGCGATGGCAGGCGGAGAGGTCTCCTCATAATCCGAAAACCCGCGAGGAGCTATGCGGAGCCCGGTGCGCAAATTAACAATACCGTTGTCGCCGAAATCGGTACAAGGCTTGCCGTTGGCCGCATCCACTGCGATCAAACGCGCATCAATGGTGGCGATGTAAATGCGGCGTTGGCCGGAAGCCGGCATCCACGTCGAGACGCCGCGATTCGCAAAATCTCCGTAACCTTTATCTTTCGGAACATTCGAATCGTAGGACCATAGTTGCCGCCCGGCCACCGGATCCAGCGCAATGATGCGGCCGAGGGGCGTGCCGATGTAGAGCACTCCTCCGACATACAGCGGCGTGGCTTCAAACGCGGTCGGCCTCCCGAATCGTGGCTGATATGCGTCACCCGTGCGAAACGTCCAGGCCACTTGGAGCGACTGGACATTCTTGGCGTTGATGCTTGTGAGCGCGGAGAAGCGTTGGCCGCCGGGATCGCCGCCATACGCCGGCCATTCGCCATCGGTTTTATTTTGGAAACCGGATGACGTGATGACGAGTAGGAGAACGGTGGTGAAGGCGATGACGGATGCTTTCTTGGGCATTCATCTTAGACTACCGAAAACCGATGTCGTGAGGCCGTCGAAGACGTAATAGAAAATCCTTGGTCGCCCAACCATTAATTTCAACTCAGGCTTTCAATGCAACGACAATCAAAGCTTCAGTGTGTGTCTGACGACTTCGCGTCCCAATGCGCCGACATTGGTCTCATCCACTCCTCCCGGTGAGCCGACCGCCGGCCTCACCGTGGCACGGCGCAGTTTGTGCAGCCAACGACATTGCGGAGTGATCCACTATACAACCGAACGGGAGGTGCGCGACCTGCCGTGGTCCGAGTACCGGGTGACGGTGATGGTCGAATTGCATCGGGTGCGTTGTCCGGACCGCGGCCTGAAGATCGAACGGGTGGCGCAGTTGCCGAGCAAGGCGCCCTTTTGCGAGCGTTTCGAGGAGGCGGTGGGGCAAGCTTGCGAGCCGACATCGGCGCGGGGGGTGGCCCAGCGCTTGGGCCTGGCCGAGAGCACGGTGCGGGCCATCGACCTGCGCTATCTGGAACGCTGGTCGCAGCGCCGGAAGAAGCCTGCGCTGCGTCAGATGGGAGTTGACGAGATTCATTTGGGCAAGCGGATCCAATTCGTAACGGTGGTCATCAATTTGGAGACTGGCGAGCCGGTATGGTTTGGCAAGGAGCGGAAGAAAGAGACGTGGGACGATTTCTTTGCCAGCCAGTTGAGCAGTTCCCGGCGGAGCCGGATCGGGGTGGCTCGCCTGGATATGTGCGAGCCGTACCGGCAGAGCATTGAGGAATGGGCGAAACACTGTGCCATCGTGTACGACAAGTTATGCGTTAGTTCGCTCCATAACATTCATCGACTTAGTCACTTGTGTCGTTTTGTACAATTTAGCGTTTGTCCATGGTAAGGTCTCAAAACCTATGCCAGACTCCTCTCAAGAGCAAGGGAGTCCGGCCACATGCAAGAAATTGTTTCACGCGATTATGACGTATCGGATCAGCGCTACATCCCAGGTCTAACCCTGAAATTCGGCGCTGAAACGGATGCCTACTTTTGCTTCGTTTCGGGTGCAATTTCAGACCTCAACCCTGCCAAGCGCTTCGCCTACCGAGGTGCCAATCTATTATTCTTCCCCCCACATCAACCCAGGAGCGCCGGGTTTGACGAGTCCAGCCAGTGCCTGGTCGTTCGCGTGGGACCCGCGATGCTGAGCCGCGTACGCATAGAGCTGCAGGATCGCAGCCCCCTCAAGATTGAAGGTTGGGAAGCGCTCTGGCTGATCAGAAAGCTTCAGGGGGAGTTTCTAAAAAACGCGGACTCCGGATCGCTCATCGTCGAAGCCATCATTCTGCAATTGCTGGTTATCGCCGCCAGATGCAGCCGCGAGGAACACGCCGGCAACACGCGGGCCTGGCTCAGTAACGTCCGGAATGTGATCGAACGCCAATATCTCAATGAGTTTCGGTTATCCGAGCTCGCCTCTTTGGCCGGTGTTCATCGGGTTCACCTGGTGCGCGAATTCCGCAAGCACTATGGCGCCACCATCGGACAATACATTCGAAAGCTACGCATCGACCATGCCTGCCAACTTCTCGGCCAAACAAATCTGCCCCTCAGCGAAATCTCATCCACGTGCCGCTTTGCCGATCAGAGCCATTTCACCAAGCAATTCAGAAAACTCTCGGGCTTGACCCCCGGCGCCTACCGGAACTTAGTGAAAGGGTCCGAGATCGTCTCACGACCATCCATCCACCACGAACAATTCGGAAAGAACGCGCATGTACGAATAGGCGTATGATTGTTCATTCCTTCCCATCACTACCTCGAACATCAAGGATAGGCCGACGCGATCCGACGGCGACAGTTCCTTCAAGAGCTTATATTGAGAGTTACTCAAATCGTATCGAAATATTCTGATGCCGGGCCCGTAATCCAGTTGGCGAACGAACAACGTCTTGCCATCGCCGCTCCACTGTATTGGCGCCGCCGAAAAGGGAATGTCCAGCACATGCGATTCACCACCGGCGACGGTAAGAATGACATTTTTCCGATCCGGACCCAAACCGGCGATCTGCTTTCCATCCGGCGAAACGATCGCGCGGCTCAGGAAAATGTCGGGATTCAAGGGAACGGGATCACCGCCATTCATGGCCTGAATAAACAGACGAAGCGGTTTTCCCGGAAAACTACCTGCCACCAACAGCCGCTGGCCATCCGGGAAATATCTTGCCCATTCGTATTTCAGAGCGTGTCCTGACAACGTGCGCGGCGCCTCGGGGCCAATCGGGAGCAGGCTCAGCTCGTTGGGTTTCTTGGAATTCAATGCCAGCGCCCATTTCAGATCGGGTGACAACGCTACCGCCTGGCCATCGCCCAGACGCACCGTGCCATCGGTTTGAAGGTTGCGAAGATAGACGCTGTGGTTTGACCCGCCCCCATCCCCCGTTTCGTCGAAGAGTAGGAACTTTCCGTCCGCGGAGAGATCCGCGGCGTGCGACCAGTCAAACCACGAGAGGTCCCGCTCCAAAGGTTTGTCGCCGAAGACCCCAGCCATCATGAGACGGCTCCTGTCGATGCCCAGCAGAACCCGGCCCTTCTTGGAAATGTCGAAGAGAGTCAGAGTGCCCGGAACGCTGGCGATGCGGCGAAGCGCGCCATTCACTGTAACCGCATAAATTGCGCGGCGAATGCCCGTCTGCCCCGCGGTAAACCAGATTTCGCGCCCGGAAGGCGGCCATGCAAGACCACCCACGCTGGCCCAACCCGCGGACAATTCACGTGCGGCGCCGCGGCTGTCGAGCAACTTTACCACACCACCGTCGTCTCCTCGTAGGGGATGCTCCAGGAAAGCGATTTCATCGCCCCTCGGCGAGATGCGAAGGTCGGAAATCCCGCCTGCGGTCTGGTACAACACTTTTCCAATGGGATACTCGATCACCGACTCGCGCCGGCCTATTCGGAAGATGGCGAGGCTTTTTCCATCGATACTCCAGTCGGCTCCAGCGATATCAGTCGCAACCGTCAAAGGAGAGCCGCCATTCAACGGAACCCTTGAAAGCATCGAGTTCTTGGACACATAGTCCGTCGTGAGGAGCGCCAGCTCCGCCGAGGACGACACGCTGGCCAGCCTGGCGTACTTGAAATCGAGCGCTCTGGATTCAGGACTAACCGTCGTGGCGAGATACAGCCGGTTTCCGCCGGCATCCCAGTTCGCGCTGTAGAGAATTGTTTCGCCATCCGGGCCGAACCGCGCGCTCGCGAGACTACCCGAACGAAAAGTAACTTGTTGGAATGTTGGCTGCACCGGCTGATGCGCCGGCCATAGGGCCAGCGAAATGATGGCCGTGATCAGGAATGCGGCGCCAATCAGGATCGGCAACCGCATACTGTGCGACCGCAGTGCGGCCACGATGGACGGCGGAGGGGCCAGTGAAGATATGGGGGCCGGAGCGTCCGCGGCAGGCAAGCCTGGTTCCACCTGCTGCGCCGGCAATTCTGTTACCGTTGCGACGAAGCGATACCCGATGCGGGCCACCGTTTCGACAAAGCGGGGATTCTCAGCCGAGTCGCCGAGAGCCAGACGAAGCCGGTTGGCGGCAGTGTTCAGACCGCTCTCAAAATCCACCATGCTGTCGCCGGGCCAGAGGCGGCTCTGCAGTTCTTCGCGCGTTACCACTTCCCCCGGACGCTCCAACAGCGCTTGTAGAATCTGAAACGGCTTTCCTTGCAGGTTGATCCGGATACCGCTCTTCCGCAGCTCGCCTGTGTCGAGTTTTACTTCGAATGCGCCAAACTGCACCGCGCGTTTGGGCGATTCATTGAGCATGCCGGCTGACCCCTTGATGGAAGCTTGTTGAGACGATCGCGAGATGGTTTGAAATACGAGTTTGTCAGGCCGGGAGTTCGGTCTAATCACGACGATACACCTGTCCCCTTAGCACTGTTGGACGCGAAAGAACAGTTTTCGGCTGCTAAATTTTCGCGCGTTTATCGGCTAGGCAAAGTTGGTTGGGATTCGATGGCGGAAACCTGTCTAACTTTGAAGACACATGCCTGTTATGTGCGCAAGCATCTTTTCTTTTTTCAGCTTGATACGCCGTTAGCCCGATGTTTGATCCCGCAATTTATTGCTTCCGCAGAGCCTCCAAAACAGCACGGGCTTTTTCCGTTGTTGGCGCTGACTCGGCGTAGAAATTAAGGATGTCGGTTCGGAGCTCACTAGAAATGTTGTTGTGGTCCGCCAAGCGCTCCAGTAATTTTTCATAGGTCTCATCCGCCTTCTTGTATTCGCCCTTTCGGGTCGGCTTCCCGGTGTCGAAGTCCTGGTTTGCCAACTTCAGATTCTTGTCTCGGACCTCGCCCAAGAGGACATGATAGCGGCTCATCGTGTCGTTGAAGCTGGCAACGAATAACTTCTCCGCCTGAGGCGTGGGCACCTTGAAGGCCAACGCTTTGAACGGGCCGATTTTGGGGACGAGATGAAACAGGCACGCCAGGAATCGTGCGCCGGCGCCCGGCCTTTCGTATTTTGCATCCCACTCCTTCTGATAATTCGCCCGTGACATCCGATACACGTACTTTCGCCGCGTCATCCCCACTTGCAGCTTCTGAATGTCCGCCTTCTTGGAAGACCAAGCCGTCTTGGTCATTTCCGGAATAAGGTGAGCGACGGTGTAGCGGTAAGTTCCCAGCGCGAGATCAACGTCACGGAACAGATCTTTCAGCGAGAGTGAATAGGTGTCTTGCACTGCGCGGTCCACCAAGTCCTTTGAAACCTTAAAACCAATGAAGTCGTGATAAGCTTCCGGAGCGTATTGGCCTTGAGCCACGCCCACGACGTCGAAGGAAAATTCGGTTCTGAGATGCGACACCGGGTCGTCCCCATAGGTGACGATAGCGCCATATTTTTGACGGAGTTTTGGATACATCAGGGGCACAGCTCGATTAATTGCCACCGGGTGGCCCAAATTATCTGCGGCGTAGTGCGCCAGCGCGCCTAATGCAAAGGCGTACTCATTCACATCTTGTGAGTTCCGAATCAACGAAACCACGAAGTCGCCGCTGCGCGCGTAATGGACCAAGTCGCTGAACAGCTTGCTTCCAAACGGATAGTAACCCATGTCCTGCACGATCGCGCCACCGTAGGCATACGCGTGCGCATCGCGCAGTTGATCGTCGGTCGTATCCGGAAAGCGAGCGAGCAGCAGCGGCTTGATTTCTGGTTGCCAGCTTCTATCGATAATTGATTCGTGAGTCAGGACAGAGTAGGCCCTGGCTGGCGGAACCGCGTTCAACTGAACAAACAGCAGCAGTAGAGAACCGCAAAAAAACCGCATGTGAATTCGCCGAGAGGACTTGATCACTCGTCAGCTACTATAACGCACATAGAGCTGCCAGAGCGCGTGACCGAAGAACCTGCGTCTTTCACAACACTCCCTTACGGTCACGGCTCGGAATCGGCGCTCTACGTATGGGTGGCGCCCCTGCGAGACCGTCCACAAATCGAGTAAGCTGATAGGCGCTACATAAAATGGAGGTAGTGTGACGAAAAAACACGCAATCATATTGGTTATCGATGTAGGGGGCACCAATGTTAAGATTCACGCCGGTGGAAGGAAAGAGGCGGTTAAGATTCCTTCGGGACCCGGCATGACAGCGCGTCAAATGGTAGCCGACGTGCGAAAGGCGGCCGCCGGCTGGAATTACACAGCCGTGTCGATTGGTTATCCAGGCCCTGTTCTGCACGGTAGACCCGTTACTGAACCCCACAATCTGGGCAGCGGTTGGGTTCGTTTTGATTACAAGAAGGCTTTTGGCTGTCCGGTGAAAATCGTCAACGATGCCGCCATGCAGGCGCTCGGCAGCTATGACGGCAAACGTATGCTTTTTCTTGGGTTAGGCACCGGCCTTGGCTCCGCCCTGATTGTGGATGGAGTGCTGGAGCCCATGGAACTCGCGCACCTTCCGTATAAAAAAGGACTGACTTACGAAGACTACGTTGGCCTACGCGGACTGAAACGGCTGGGCAAAAAGAAATGGCGGCGGAATGTCGCTGAAGTGATCGACGAACTCCAGAAAGCTTTGTCGGCCGATTACGTCGTACTGGGCGGCGGGAACGTCAAGCTGCTGAAGAAGCTTCCGCCCGACACACGATTGGGAAGCAACATGAACGCTTTCATTGGCGGCGCCCGGCTCTGGCAGGCGCCTGCGGAGCGCCCCGCGAAACGGAAAAGCCCGAAGCGCGTCGCGAAGTCCAGGCCCGCCGCCGCGCCCGCACCAGCCGAAGCCGTTCATCACCAAGCCGCTGCCGGCGAATTCATTACTGTCGACGTGGCAACCTCATAATATGGCGGCCACGAAAACAGTCTTTCTATTCGACGTCGACAACACGCTGCTCAACAACGATCGTGTCACCGCCGACTTGAAGCATCACCTCGACTCCGAAGTGGGCCACGAACGGGCGCAGCGTTATTGGCAGTTCTTCGAAAATATCCGCTCCGAGTTGGGCTACGCCGACTATTTGGGAGCGCTGCAACGCTACCGCATCGAATATCCACGCGATCCGCGGCTGTTGGCGGTCTCCTACTTCCTGATGCGCTATCCGTTCGCGAATCGACTGTTCCCCGGTTCGATCGATGCCGTGGAGCATGCCGCGAAACTGGGGCCGGTTGTGATTCTGTCGGATGGCGATGTCGTGTTTCAGCCGCACAAAGTCTACCGCTCGGGCCTGTACGAGACGTTCGGCGGCAATGTGCTTATCTATGTGCACAAGGAACAGGAATTGGATGATGTGGTGCAGCGTTTTCCAGCCGAACACTACGTCATGGTCGATGACAAGCTTCGGATTTTGCAGGCCATGAAACAGATCTGGAAGGCCCGCCTCACTACCGTGTTCGTGCGCCAGGGGCACTATGCCAGGGATCCCAAGGCGTTGGCGCAATATCGGCCGGGCGATATCAGCCTGGATGGAATTGGGGATTTGGAAAAGTACGATCTCGCGGCATTCCGCTCGGCGGCGGCCAGCGGCGCGATGAGTGCAGGAGAAAGATTATGAACTGTTCCCGGAGAGATCTAGGGTTGTTGATTCCCGTACTTGCTTCAACCACCGCAAGTGCGCAACAGGCGAAGGGTCTGCCATCCCGCGTCTTTAAATACGATGAGCTACCGGTGAAAGTGAACGGAGAGAATAAATCCCGAGCCGTCATGAAAGGAGAGACGCATTCCGGATTCCCGATTGAATTGCACATGACCGAGCTAGGCCCGGGCCAGGCGCCCCACGCGCCGCACAAGCATGTTCATGAAGAACTGCTGATGCTCAAGGATGGATCGCTGGATGCAACCGTGGAGGGCCAAACCACGCGCATGACCGCGGGTTCGATAATCTATGTCGCATCCAACCAGATGCACGGATGGCGCAATCCAGGTCCAGGCCCGGCACAATACTTCGTGATCGCGCTAGGCAATGACGTGTAGCACCAAAGTGGGGCGGACGCCCCACGACGAGTTTTAGGATTCGATGCCAACTCCGCTCCCCCTTGCAGGTATCCGCGTGATCGATTTCGGACGCTTCATTGCCGGTCCTTACTGCGGTATGCTGCTCGCCGACATGGGCGCCGACGTCATTCGCATCGACCGCCGGCAAGGCAGTGAGGATCGCTACACCGGGCCCGTAACCGAGCAGGGCGAAGGTGGCGCCTACCTTTCGCTGAACCGAAACAAGCGCAACCTGACCCTGGATACTTCCAAGCCCGGGGCCTCCGGGATTATCCGTAGGCTGGTTCGGACCGCCGACGTTGTGTTAGCCAATTTGCCCATCGCCGTGCTGCGGAAGATGGGGCTGGATTATGAGTCGGCCAGTGCGATCAAACCCGACATCATCCTGGCCCGGATGTCGGCCTTCGGGCCCGACGGGCCATACGCGGACCGGCTGGGCTTCGACACGATTGCTCAGGCTATGTCGGGCGCGATGAGCCTCACCGGCTTTCCCGGCGCGCCGGTGCGCTCCGTCGTTTCGTTCGAAGACTACGGCACCGCCCTGCACACCGCATTCGGAATCATGGTGGCGCTCTACCATCGCGCCCGAACCGGCGAGGGGCAGATTGTGGATGGCTCACTGCTTGCAACCGCGGTTACGTTCATGCAGGCGTTGCTGGCGGAACGATCGGTGACCGGAATTGTTCGCGAGCCAAGGGGCAATGCGGCATTTTTCACTGCTCCCGCGGACACCTATCGCACAAAGGACGGCTGGGTAATTGTTCAAGTGATCGGCGAAGATATGTTCGCGCGCTGGGCCCGTCTGGTAGGGCAGGAAGATTTAATAAACGATCCGCGCTTCACCGGCGATCTGCTTCGCGCCGGCAATCGCGAAATCATCACCACCGCAATGAATGCTTGGCTGGCAACCCGAACTAACGCCGAAGCCCTCGCGGAGTTGCAAGTCGCGCGCGTCCCCGCGGGTCCGGTTCTCGATCTGGGCGAAGTGCTGGAAGATCCGCAGGTGAAAGCGCGGGAGATGTTGCGCTATGTCGACTATCCGGGCGCGCCAAGACCTGTCCCTCTTGCCGACCCCGCGGTGCGGCTTTCCGCGACTCCGGGCAGCATCAGACACCGTGCCCCGACTCTGGGCGAACACACCGGCGAAGTCCTGCGCGAGCTGGGTTACTCGGAAGAAGAAATCTCAGCGCTCCGCGCGGCGCAAGTGGTTTAATCCACCAGTGCCAGATAAGCCATCCTCTTGAACTGCTCCCCGGCCGGAATGCCAGTCGGTGGTAAAACCTGAATCAAGAAAACTCCGATCATCTTCTCCTTCGGATCGATCCAGAAACCTGTGCCTGCTGCCCCGCCCCAATAGTATTCTCCCTGCGAACCCACATTAGCGTTCTTGCCAGGTCCCAAATTCACCGCGAACGTCAGACCAAAGCCGTACCCTTCCTGCAGCAAGCCCGCGCGGCCCAAGTTACCCAGATGGTCGCTGCGCATCAACTCCACCGATTTGCGCCCCAGCAGCCGGACGCCCTCCAATTGACCGTCGTTGACCAGCATCATGCAGAAGCGCGCGTAATCGTCCAGCGTCGAAACCAGGCCCGCGCCACCCAGCAACAACGCCGGTTTCTTTTTGAATCGATCCTGGGCGTCACTCGTATTCGGCTCAATGCCGCCGCCGCGCTTGGGAGAGTACAGCACCGCCAGCCGGCTCCATTTCTCCTCCGGTGTGTAGAATGCAGTGTCTTTCATCCCGAGTGGACGGAAGATCCGCTCCTCGAAAAATTGGTCCAGCGTTTTTCCGGACGCTACTTCCACCAGCCGTCCCAGCACATCGATCGAGTAGCCGTAGCGGAACGTGGTGCCGGGCTGATCGTTCAAAGGAGCGGTCGCAAGGCGCTTCACCGCCTCGGCCAGATTGAAAGGCGCCATCGGAGCGCCACCCAACATCTCGATTTTCTTGTAAGCCGGGTCCCCATTCTCAACTTTCGGACCGGCGTAATCCAGGCCGGTGGTATGGCGGAATAAGTCGCGCACCGTGATCGGTCGCTCGGCCGGAACACTATCGTAGATCTTCTTGCCGGACGCGTCCGTGTATTCGTGACCCACTCGCATGCTGGCGAATTCAGGCAGATATTTCGAGACCGGATCGTTGAGCGAAAAGCGGCCCTCTTCGTAAAGCATCATCGCCGCAACCCCGGTGACCGCTTTCGTCATCGAGTACATGCGCACGATCG
>CATPCJ010000364.1 GCA_955652915.1 uncultured Bryobacteraceae bacterium | reverse complement strand
GCCTGGCCAAACTGGCTTGCAAGGCATTCAGGGACTGAAGGGCGATCAAGGCCCGCCTGGTCAGAAAGGCGATTCCGGAACTGGCGTGACCGCTACCGGGCTGCCGGCATTGGGCTATTTTTCGTTCGCGAGAACCGGCGCCTCCACTCTAGGGTTAAATACGGATTGTTCATCTTCGACGCCTTGCAACGCGCGCTTCGGTAATCTGATTCAATCGCTAACCCAGGGAGACACGGCGAACATAGCGGCCGGAACCGGTTTGGCCCACTGCTATATCTCGTCGCAAGGCACCCTTACGGTCGGACATGACAATTTGACGGTGTCATGTTCCAAATGCGCTGTCCAGTCCGGCATCACGTCGTTTCCGGTGGACTCCACGCCGCTATTCACGTGGTCTGCCACGAACGGTTCGTGGGATATAAATGGCGGCACTGACTTCCGGGCTCTTATCGACACAGCGCACATACAGCCTGGTGCGGGGCTCCTGAGCACTCAGGTTGCCGGTATTATTACCGTAGGTGCTGATCCGACGATAATACCCATGATGGTTCTACCGCCGCTCAAGTCCAATTCACACTGCTCCACTGGTTCGATTGCGGACGACATTGATTTTCACTATGTGTGCATTGGCCCGGACATGTGGCGGCGAAGTCCTCACAAGAGTTTTTGAATCAATGCCCCACAACTCCGGAGTGAACCAGATAAACGGACGGCTTGGCGGTCTGGCGCGGGGCACACTGGCCTGGTTTTAAAACTGTGTCTCTGCGCTCGGAGTGCCTTGGCACTGGCTTCGGCCGCGTCGCTGGCCACCACCGGAGCAAGCCACGCAACTATACGTCTGAAAGTCATCAGATGTGTTCAGCCGGCATATGTGGCAGCGGCCATGGTTGGATTGCATGCATGTCCGAGATCCGTGTTAATCGGCGTGAAACGGCGGCCAAATGAGATTTGAGCGATGTTGATTCACGGCGGCGCATAAACGTTGGTCCGCCGATAAACTCTCGATGAACGCGGATTTTTCGATTCAATGACTGAGCGCGTGCTCAGCGCTAAACATGCGCCGCGTCCTAGGAGGAAGGCACGGGACTCGCGTCGGCTGGTACCGGTCGAAAGCCCGAATAGCTCAGAATTCTGTCAATCGTCAGAGTCTTCACGAAAAGGACTCTGGCGTTAGCGCGCACTTCGATTTGTTTCGGTAGCCAGCTCCCTGCGGCTACACGCGTAAGCTCAACGGTGATGCGCGAACCGCACAGCACGCGCGCCAGAAACAATCCCAGGGCGAAGGGCTGGGTAACATGTCCGTCGAACTTAACCCACACTAAGTCCTGCTGGTCGACCCATATTTTGCCTTCCACCTTCGCGATCAGTTTGCCGTACTTGCTTTCCGCGCGATACCCCGCTCGCGGCGTCGCTTGCAGTACCCATGCAGCCCTACCGTTGACCGTCTCCGTGCCGATGAGCCCATAATCAAAGCCCTGTATCACGTCCCGAGTCAACAAGGCGCCCTCCTGCTTTTCCTTGCGCCAGCGGGCGGCACGTTCTTCCGGCGTTTCGCGTGTCAGCTTTTGGAGTTTCGCATCCTGCTTCGTCTTCTCCTCAGCCGATGGCGGCCGTCCGTTGCGTTCAACCAATTGTTCAAAAGGAACTCCGTCTACGGCAACGATTTTGAAAATGCTTAGATCTTGGGACTGCAGGCGGCCGTCCGCGCCCAGGCGCTGGCTCTCGTCGCGCTCGAGATAGGTATAGCGGACGCGCGCCCGCCAGTTGCGCTCCGTAGCCACGATCGATGCACGGGCGATCTCCCGAGCGTCCGGCAGAGTGGTTAGCGTCTCTGCCGCGAGGGCGGCGGAACAGACCACAAGTACCGCGTACATGCTGCGTGGGCGCACACACTCTAGACTGAGTTGCGTACACTATTGTTTCAAAGCGTTCACGCCTTCACTCGCTATCTTCACGCGCAACAACACGCCCGGCGCGACACGGACTTCGTGCGTGCCTTGTTGAACCGTTAGTTGCCAGTAGAAGAAGCGATGCGCGCGGTCCACGCTGGCGCCGGCCGGCGGTGCCTGCACCGAATCCAGGTCATTAACCAGCAGACTCAGATCGATTCCAATGCGATCCATGGGCGCGGCTTCCAATTCCCAGGCGCCATCCGCGGCGCGGTGCAGAGCGTGCGCGCTGGCTTCCGGTGGAAGCTCCGGTTCCGCAACCGAGGTCCTGAATCCAGCATTCTGCACCAGGAAGGTCCGGCTGCCGATGCCTGCGCCGTGCCCGTGATCATCGAATACCGTCCAACTGATGCTGTGCAAGCCGTTGGTCAGCGCGTTCGAGTCGAATTTGTAGTAACCCACGGCGCCGTCGGTATTCGCCAAGCCCGGAAACGTAGCCGCGACGTCCGACCGGAAATTGTTGTACACCGGATGCCCAACCGGCCGGCCATCGATGTACACCGTGATGGTCGAGCCGTCAATCGGAATTTTGGACGGTTGCGGTGTAAGCGCCCATCCAAAGTTCACATAGTTGCCTGAGATCGGAGTGAGCGGATCGGGAGTGTCCAGCGTGCCGAATGGAAGCACCGAATCCGCATTATTGACGATGATGCGCTTGGCCCCCAACAGCGTCGCCTTGCTTTCCACATTGCGCGCGTAGGCGAACAATCGGTAGCTGCCGTTGCCTCGCCCCGCGGATCCGTCCGAGTTCGGAAACAGGTTGGTCAGCACCAGCAGTCCCCAGCCGGCGCGGTAACTGATGGGCTCGTTCGGAAAGGTGTTGGCAACATCCGGACGCGCGTCCGGAACAAAAGGGGCCGATCCGATGAAGATCTGTCCCGGCTTCTCGCCCATCACGGGATCGCGGTAAATATCCACGGCCTGTACTTCCACATCGTCCAGCGCCCAGCCCGTTACCGGTACCGCCCCGCTGACCATGCTGTTATCCACCGGCGTGTCCAGGACGCCGAACGGCGGCGCGCCGGTCGACTTTGTGACGGTCACCACGATCTGCTGCGAACTCCCGCCCGTGTCTTGCACAGTCACGATGGTGGTGTAGGGGATCTCCGGAATAGCGTGGACGTTCGCCAGGATATAGAATGGGCCGCTGCCCACGGTGCCTGCGAAAGAGATCTGCTCGAATTGAGTCGTTGGAGAGGGATTGGTGGAGACGATAGCCCTATTATTGTCTATGCTGAGTGTCCAGCCAATCACGCCCGGACCGGTTGTGTTCACGAAGATTGGTTGTACGCTTGACTCCGTGGGACCGGCGCTAAGAGCCAGATGAAGAGTGTTCCGATTCACGGTCACATGTCCACGCGGGGCCGACTGGCTCTTGATTTCCATCGTGTAGTCCACGTCCGTTATCGAGGGGGGAAACCCAAAAAGCCCACCGTTTGCGAATTCAAGCGTGAACGCATACAGGCCGGTTTGAGTGGGCGTGCCTTCCAGCACGATGATGTTGAGCGCCACTCCTGGTGGTAGTTGCCCCCTCAAAACCGTAGCACTGCTAGGGTAGCGGATATAGCCATTTGCGGTAGTCCACTTGTAGGGGGTATTAAGGTATCCGTCGGGCAACGGGCTCGCCGCGAAGCATGCTGAACTCGCGAGGACCGCCAGAAAAGCGAGGAGTCCGAAGCGCTGTATGCTGCTCATTGTTCACCAAAAAAGCTGACCGATCTTGACCGGGTTTCCATTTCGGCCACTGAATCGTGCCCCAATTGTACATCCAACCAGCCGGCCCCGCTATTTGACGTTCACGCCTTCACTCGCGATCTTCACGCGCAACAGCACGCCCGGCGCGATACGGACCTCGTGCGTGCCGTGTTGAACCGTTAGTTGGCAGTAGAAGAAGCGATGCGCGCGGTCGACACTGGCGCCTACCGGCAGCGCCTGCTCTGAATCCAAGTCGTTGGCCAGCAGACCCAGATCGATTCCAATGCGATCCATGGGTGCGGCTTCAAATTCCCAGGCGCCATCCGCGGCGCGGTGCAGAGCGTGCGCGCTGGCTTCCGGCGGAAGCTCCGGTTCTGCAACCGAGGAGCTGCTCACTCCCGAATTCTGCACCAGAAAGGTCCGGCTGCCGATGCCTGCGCCGTGCCCGTGATCATCGAATACCGTCCAACTGATGCTATGGATGCCGTTGGTCAGCGCGTTCGAATCGAATTTGTAGTAACCCACGGCGCCGTTGGTATTCGCCAAACCCGGAAACGCAGCCGCGACGTCGGACCGGAAATTATTGTACACCGGGTGCCCAGCCGGCCGGCCGTCGATGTACACCGTGATGGTCGAGCCGTCAAACGGAATTATGGACGGTTGCGGTGTCAGCGCCCAGCCAAAGTTCACATAGTTGCCTGAAATCGGAGTGAGCGGATCGGGAGTGTCCAGTGTGCCGAATGGAAGCACCGAATCCACATTATCTACGGTGATGCGCTTGGCGGCCAGCAGCGTGGTCTTACCCTCCACGTTGCGCGCGTAGGCGAACAATCGGTAGCTGCCGTTGCCTCGCCCCGCGGAGCCGTCCGAGTTCGGAAACAGGTTGGTCAGGACCAGCAGTCCCCAGCCGCCGCGGTAACTGATGGGCTCGTTCGGAAAGGCGTTGGCAACATCCGGACGCGCGTCCGCAACAAAGGGGGCCGATCCGATGTAGATCTGTCCCGTCTCGCCGGCCACGGAATCGCGATAAATATCCACGGCCTGCACTTCCACATCGTCCAGCGCCCAGCCCGTTACCGGTACCGCCCCGCTGACCATGCTGTTATCCACCGGAGTGTCCAGGAAGCCGAACGGCGGCGCTCCAGTCGAATTTGTGATGGTCACAAAGATTTGCTGCGAACTGCCGCCCGTATCTTGCACTGTCACCATGCTCGTGAAGGGGAAAGTGGAAGGGGGAGAGAGGAAATTTGCCAGGATATAAAATTGGCCGCTCCCCACAGTGCCGGCGATAGAGGTCTGCGCGAATTGAACGGTTGGAACGGGATTGACGGAGACTAAAACGCGATTTGAGTCGGCGCTGATCGTCCAGCCAATCACTCCCGGGCTGGTTGTGTTCACGAAGATCGGTTGTGCGCTGGAAGGCGTGTTACTGGAGCTGAGGCCCAGATGAAGAGTGTTCCGATTCACGGTCACATGGCCGCGCACCGCCGCCTGGGCCTTGATTTCCAGCGTGCAGTCCACGTCTCTTATTATGATCGGGGAGTCCGCGAACCCACCGGTTGTGAATCGCAGCGTGAATGAATACGGACCGCTTTGAGTGGGCGTGCCTTGCAGTACGTGATTGGCGATCGACACTCCCGGTGGAAGTTGACCGTTCAAAACCGTAAGGCCGCAAACGTCCAGGAAATGGCAGGTCGCGGAATTCCACGTATAGGGTGTATTAAGGTATCCCTCCGGCAACGGGCTCGCCGCGAAGCAGGCAGAACTCGCGAGGACCACCAGAAACGCGAGGAGTCCTGAGCGCGCTGTAGTGCCAGTGGCCACTGGATCTTGCCCGATTATACATCCAACCCGCGTGCTGTTAAAGCCTGCCGATCTATCTGCCTGCCGATCTATCTGACGGCTGTCACATCGAGCTTCGCGGTCATCTTTTCGCCGTCCTTCCCACCCTTCACGTCGCCTTTTATGTGACCGCCGCTGAGCGTCAGATCGAACTTGAGTACCGCTCCATCGTCGACCGCAACTTCGAGCGTGATTTTGTCGCCGTCGATCTTCCCGGATTTGATACTGAACTGCTGGTCTTCGTTGGGGCCGGCAGTCCCGGTGATCGCGTCACTGCTTTGCTTGAGCACCAGGAAAGCCGTGCCGGATTTAGTTTGGCCATCCGGACCAGTAGCTTCGAAGCTGCCGGACCATTTGCCGCTGACGTCGGCAAACATGGCCATGGAAATGAGCAGGAAACAGCCGAGAATTCGAGTCATGGTACACATACGCCCATGGATCCGGATTGGTTCCGTCCCAGCTCCCAGCGTTGGAGTTAATTTTGAAAAAAGCCTGTTGTACCTCTATGATAATGCCCCCATAGCGCCTCGATAGAAGTGTCCCCTCACACTGGACTGTGGAGGTCCAGTGGAAAGGACATGGATGAACGAACGAGAGAGGCGAAGGTCCGGAGTGTTGGACCGGGTGAAGTCCGAAGAACTGACGCAGGTGGAGGCGGCGGAAATTCTGGGATTGAGCTATCGACAGACCAAGAGACTGTACCGTCGATTCCTGAAGTTGGGTGCGAAGAGCTTGGTGCACGGGCATGTGGGTAAGCGATCCAATCATGCCAAAGAGGTGAAATTTCGGCGGCGGATGTTGGCCTTGGTTGGCAAACATTACGGGGGCGAGCCTGGCGAACGCTTCGGCCCAACGTTGGCGGCGGAGCATTTGGCGGAGGACCATTCCGTAGTGGTGGATGCGGAGACACTGCGGCGCTGGATGCTGGATGAAGGGTTGTGGACGCGGGATCGGAAGAGGAAGCCATACCGGCAGTGGCGACAGCGCCGGGCACACTTCGGCGAACTGGTGCAGATGGACGGCAGTTTCGAGAATTGGCTGGAAGCACGAGGACCGCGAGGTTGTCTGATCCACATGGTGGACGACGCTACCAGTACGGGCCTGGCGACGTTCACCTTGGAAGAAACGACTTGGGGTGTGGCCGACACGCTACGCGCCTGGGTGGAGAAGTATGGGATACCGCGGGCGTTGTACGTGGATTGGAAAACGGTGTACCTGGTGCAAGCCACAAAGAGGCAGAAGCAGGAGGGCATTGTGCCGATCTCGCAGGTGGGGCGAATGTGCGCCAAGTTGGGCATCGAGATGATCGGAGCCAACTCACCGCAGGCCAAGGGACGGGTGGAGCGCGGGCACGGCACGCATCAGGATCGATTGATCAAGAAGATGCGCTTGAAAAAGATCGCGACCTACGAAAAGGCGAATGCCTTCTTGGCAGGGAGCTACCTCCAACAGCACAACCGCAAATATGCGGTAACGGCGCGGGAGAAGGCAGATTTTCATCTGGCAGCGGGGACACGGCTGGACTTGAACCAGGTATTTTGCCTGGAGGAGGAGCGAAAGGTGAGCAACGACTGGGTAGTGCAGTACGGGAAGCGGTGGCTACAGATCGAAGCTGAACAGAAAAAGCTGGTGGGGGCCGGCAGCACCGTAGTGGTGCGGGAACATCGCGATGGCGCCTTGACGTTGCTGCATGAGGATGTGGTGCTGCTGTGGCACGAGTTGACGGAGCGTCCGAAGCCCGCCACGCCGGTCATCAAACGCAGATTGGTGACACGACCGAAACCGGCTCCAGACCATCCGTGGCGGAAACCGATG
>CATPCJ010000363.1 GCA_955652915.1 uncultured Bryobacteraceae bacterium | reverse complement strand
TTGAGGGTGATCGGTGTCGACGCTGGCTTCGTGCTCGACGATTCCCAAACTCAGCAGACTGTTTTCGAGGACGGCGACGCGATTGAGGCGCCAGGCGGTGTCGCTCAGGACTTGGACGAGCTGCATTTCGGTTGGGCCTTTGGGCTTGTACTCGGTGAAGTATTCCTGGTTGCGCTTTTGATAAATATCGAGGTCGTCGGATGGCATGACGACAGTTTGTCCGGTGAGGCCGTGGCGCATGGCGTTGAGGGAGGAGCGCTGTTTGCCGGCTTCGGTGCGTGGGCCGGTGGAGTGCTGGGAGTTGGCGCGGTTGATGGCCGCGCGATCGGTGGCCGGTGGTGCTGGGTGGCCGCTGGGCTGCGATTCATTTTTTGTTTCGGCGTCGTTAGGCGGGATTTTTCCGTTAGTCATAAGAATTTCCTTTCTGTATATCGAATACCATGCGGGTGGTTGGGTTCAGCGGGCATTTGTTGGGAAGGTGTTAAGAGGAAAGGAAAGATAAATGGCAAAGGTTTGTGACTATCAGTTACCAAATTGCGATATACTCCTGATACCGAAACATGGCCGACGTCTTTATCAGCTATCGACACATCCTTCCTGACCAGGACCTGGCCGATCACCTGGCAGGCTATCTCGCGAAGAATCGCATTACTTATTTCGTAGATTCCAAAATTCCTGTCGGCCAGGAGTGGGTCAAGGTTATCGACCGTGAGCTGCGTGCCTGCAAATCCCTGGTCGTTCTGCTGTCCGCCGAATCGCTACGCAGCGACATGGTCCGGCAGGAAGTCAAACTTGCCCGCGAGCACCAGAAGCAAATCTTCCCCGTCCGCGTCGCCTATGAAGGCGCTCTGCCGTACGATCTTGGCGCTTACCTGGATACAATCCAATACGCGATTTGGCGTAAAGGGGAACCCTTCGATCCCATTTGCGGCGCAATCCTCGACGCTATTCATGCCGGGCCCACCCGCAGCGGACTCGACCCATCCCCCGAATCTCTCCGCCGGCTGAACGAAGTCACCGAGATTCGCGGCGCGCCCCTCCCAGCCGCCGACCCCCGCGTTGAAACCGGCGCGCTCCAACTCGATTCACCCTTCTACGTTCGACGCGTTGCCGACGGGAAGATCGATCACCTGGTCAAACAACCCGGCGAAACAATCCTTATTAAGGGGCCCCGACAATTCGGCAAAACGTCGCTCGCATCCCGTGCCCGAGTGGCCGCCCAGCGCAATTCACAGCAGGCCTGCTACATCGACTTCCAATTGATTGACGAGTCGCGCCTCCGCGATTCCTCAACTCTGCTCAAGTATCTTGCCGCCCGCCTCGCCCGGGATTTCGATACTGCCGTTCAGCCAAAAGACCTCTGGGACGAGATGCTCGGTGACGCCGACAGTCTCACCGAGTTTGTCGAAAAAGCGGTGCTCGCCAAGGCCGCTTTGCCCGTATTGGTCTGTCTTGACGAAGTGGATAACGTCTTTAAGCATCCATACCGTGACGACTTCTTCGGCATCCTTCGCGGTTGGCATAACCGCCGCGCTACCCACCCCTTGTGGAATCGCTTTAACCTGCTCATCGCGCACTCCACCGAGCCGGCGCTCTTCATTCGTGACCTGAACCAGTCGCCCTTCAATGTTGGCACCGTGTTCCGTCTGGGTGATTTCGATCGGGATGAAATACTTTGGTTGAATCAGCGTCATAAATCGCCGCCGCTAACGGGCGTTGAAGATCTGGAACGTTTCGTCCGCCTGCTGAGCGGTCACCCTTATCTTGTCCGCCAGGGTCTCTACGCCATGACCGCCGACCACTTCACGGTCGCGCAGCTTGAAAAAGTTGGCGCCGACGACACCGGCCCGTTCGGCGACCATCTTCGCCGCCACCTCTGGACCCTGCGCAACAATGAACCTCTGCTGAAAGCGCTCAAGGCCGCGTTGAGCGGCGGCGGATTCGCCGGGGAAGACGATTTCCAGCGCCTCCGTGCCGCCGGGCTCATCGTCGGAGAGTCCCGCCAAATGGCCCGTCCGCGCTGCCGCCTCTACCTGGAGTACCTGGAGAAGCATCTGTGAGCGGGGTTTTCGTTGCGGGCGGGACCATGAAGCCCGGCGCGCCCACTTACATAGAAAGAAAGGCTGATTCCGAACTGTTCACCGCCGTAATGGCAGGCGAATACTGCTCAGTCTTGACCACACGCCAAATGGGCAAGTCCAGCTTGATGGCACGAACCGCCGCGCGCCTGCGTGAGCATGGTGTGGCCTGCGCCATCGTCGATCTACAAGGAACGGGAGGGCCGGCCGAGCAGTGGTATTACGGGTTCCTGAAAAAACTGGCGGACGGACTTGGCCTCTCCTTCGATCTCGCCGCCTGGTGGAAAGAGCAAGAGTTACTTTCCCCTGCCCAGCGACTTACCGATTTTCTCGCCGATGTCGTGTTGCGGCAGATCACCGGCCCCGTTGTGGTGTTCGTCGACGAAGTCGACTGGATGATCCGGCTCCCGTTCTCCGACGAGTTCTTCGCAACCATCCGTTCGTGCTTTAACCGGCGGGCAACGGAACCTGTTTTCGAGCGGCTCACGTTCGTGCTGCTCGGCTCCGCTTCGCCGGCGCAGTTAATTAAGGACGCAACGCGGACGCCCTTCAACATAGGCCGCGGGATCGAGTTGACCGACTTCACACCCGGCGAAGCAAATCCGCTCGCCCAGTGGCTCGGAGACGATGGCGAGCAGGTGTTAGGGCGAATCCTCTACTGGACCGATGGCCATCCTTATCTGACGCAGATGCTCTGCCTGAAGGTGGCGGAGGCAATACCGGACAGCAAGCCTCCGGATGTGGTTGTGGATTCCCTGGTGCAGGACAAGCTGCTCGCCACGGGCGCGCGCCAGGAAGAGAATAACCTCAAGTTCGTTGCAGACCGCTTGACGCAGGGCACAGGCGATCTGAGGCGCGTACTTCAGATCTATCGCGATGTGTTGCGCGGCAAGGCTGTCCAAGATGTCCCGGCGTCGCCTCTGCACACATCCTTGCGTCTGTCGGGCGCCGTGAAGTCGAACGCTGAGCGCCTTCTCACTGTTCGCAACCGCGTGTACCAGACGGTTTTCAATGAGGCGTGGGTCCGTGAAAAGACGCCGTCGGATGTACGGTGGATCGTCTCAACAGCGGCCATTGTGGCGCTGATGGCGATCGTTGCAGGTTGGTACCTGCTTATCTTTCCAAGACCCTACATTCAAGCGCTGGAGTCGGCAAGTGGCGATACCGAGGTAGCCTGGCAAGCCTACGACCATTTGCGGAAACCCCTCCACCACTCAAAAGCGGATGAACTACTCGCCCAGTTTTTCGAACGCCGCGACGATCGTGATTCTGCCATTTTGGTGCGGGCCCGAAGCGGAGATCGCGTGCTGTCCGAACTGGCCGGATCTGACTATTCGTCGCTGCAAAAGACATTGCGTCACGAAGGGTTGGTCTATGACGTGGCCTTCAGCCCGGACGGCAAGCTGGTGGCGACGGGGTCCGGGGACAACACCGCGCGGGTGTTCGAGGCGGCCAGCGGACGCGAAGTCTCGCGCCTTGCTCATCAGGGTTTTGTCTATGCCGTGACCTTTAGCCCGGACAGCAAGCTGGTGGCGACGGGGTCCTTCGACCACACCGCGCGGGTGTTCGAGGCGGCCAGCGGACGCGAAATCTCGAGCCTCACTCATCGGAATTCTGTCAATGCCGTGGCCTTCAGCCCGGACAGCAAGCGGGTGGCGACGGGGTCCGTCGACAACACCGCGCGGGTGTTCGAGGCGGCCAGCGGACTCGAAATCTCGCAC
>CATPCJ010000362.1 GCA_955652915.1 uncultured Bryobacteraceae bacterium | reverse complement strand
GATCGGCGATCTTGTCCCAGAGCCGGTCGAGATACATTTTTTTGTACGCCAGCGGCGCCAGGGGCTTGCCGCCGCGTGCTTGGATAGCTTCCGCGAACGCGATCATCTGGTAGATGGTCTCTTTGCCGGTGAGTTGCCACACAAACTCCTCGACCACGCCGCGCAACTGCTCTTCGCTCTCGCCGGTCCTCAGATCCAGCAGAATCTCGACCATCATCGGGACCATTACGTTCATCCAACCAGAGCGGATCAAAGAGAGCGTGCCGTCAAAATCGAACAGAACGACTCGTGCATTTCGGGCGGACACCCCCGGGGTGATGTTTTCAACCATTCAATTCTAGTTTAAGGCGTCGCGGCGGGCTGGTGGCCGAGCGAGGCTCTTTACGAAAGCAAGAATGAGGTGCTTGCGATACCGGCGCCAACCAGTGCAAGCACCAGGGCAGCGTACCAGATGAGTTCTCTCTTGCTGAGAATCGCGAGCGAGGCGAAGACAATCGCCACTTCCAGGAAAACTTCACCGAAGTGAAACCGAAGCGCTTTCTTGCCCTTGAGATGGCTCTCATTCTCCAGTTCCTTGGCTTCCTTCTGAATCTCCTCGTCGTCTTTCTTGTATTTCTCGGCGTTCTTAACGTACTGTTCGCTTAGCTTCTCGTTCTTCATGCTGGCAAAGATGTCTCGAGCTATCTCCGATTCGTAACGGCGGATGGACTTGGCTTGATAATAAGACCACTGATCCGATGCCTTTTGCTGCTCGAGTAATTCTTCGGTAGTAGTGAGATGGCCGAGGACGGAAACGATCGCCAGAAGGGCGGCGATGATGGCCATGGAAGCAGCCACTCTCTTGTCGAACGGCCCTTGTGCGTGCTCAGCGTGCTCTTGCAATTCCTCAGCGGTGGACATGTCCTCATGATAGACCACCTAAAAAGAAATACCAGTAGCCCAGTGCTTTTTTCCGGTCTTGAGGCTTGCACATCCTTCGCCGATTCCGGATCTTAGCGCCGTATCTATTGATTCTAAGGAGTTTACAGGCCGCCTGAAGCTACTCTCCGGTGATGGCAATCCATCTGCATATAGAGAGACGAGGAGGGTACACAATGCTTTACTACGCGCTGGTGTTTTTCGTGATCGCACTGCTGGCCGCATTTTTGGGTTTCGGTGGAATGGCCGTGGCGTTTGCCGGCATCGCGAAAATTCTTTTCTTCTTGTTCATCGTACTGTTCGTTGTGAGCTTGGTCATGCACGTTGGCCGGCGAGCTTAGCGGGCGCTGAGTGGTTCGACGCTCGCATTGATGTCTTCGCAAAAGTCGCCGCCCAAGGCCGGGCGGCGACGTTCCACCAATAGCGCGTCCGCCGCCACCACTGCTAAGGGTGACAAAAAAGGGTTCTTCGCGAACCTTGGTCCAGGCTTGATAACAGGGGCGGCCGACGACGATCCTTCCGGCATTTCCACTTATTCAGTAACTGGAGCATCCTTCGGTTACGCTCCCCTTTGGACAGCCCTTTTTTCCTTTCCGCTGATGTCAGCGGTGCAGTTGATGTGCGCGCGCCTCGGCATGGTGAGTGGCCGAGGACTCGCCGGCGTTATCCGGCGCCGCTACCCGCGCTGGGTATTGTGGAGCGCTTGCGCGCTGCTCATCGTTGCGAACGTGGTAAACATCGGAGCCGATTTAGGCGGGATGGCAGCCACGACGGCAATGATGACCGGCATCCCCGCGTACTACCTTACGCCCTTGTATGGCGCGTTTATAGTAAGTCTCCTTTTCTGGTCTTCCTATCGCCGCATCGCGAGCATATTCAAGTGGCTCACGCTGGTGCTGTTTGCTTACGTGATCGCCGCATTTCTCTCGCATCCGGACTGGGCGGCGGTGTTGCGTTCCACCTTCGTGCCACACATCGAGTGGAACAGCGCTTATATCGCGACGTTTGTTGGGATCCTGGGCACGACCATTTCTCCGTACTTATTTTTTTGGCAGGCCACCCAGGAAGTGGAAGAAGAAATCGATGGTGGACGCAAGACAATTGCTCAGCGCAGAGGCGCCACCGATGAGGAACTGGGGAATTCGCGCACCGACGTGTTGACCGGGATGTTCTTCTCAAACCTGGTGATGTATTTCATCATCCTCACCACGGCCGCGACGCTGCATGCGCATGGCAAAACACACATCACCACGGCGCAACAGGCGGCGGAGGCCTTGCGGCCGCTTGCGGGGAACGGTGCATATCTTCTATTCACGTTGGGAATAATCGGCGCCGGGATGCTGGGCGTGCCGGTACTGGCGGGATCCACGGCCTACGCGGTCGCAGAAGGTTTTGGCTGGCGCAGTTCGCTAAAAGACAAACCGCGCGTTTCCCCGCGCTTCTACACGGTTGTCGGCCTGGCTACGCTCCTGGGCATTTTGCTCACTTACTGGGGAATGGACGCCGTCTCCATGTTGTTCTGGTCGGCGGTGGTCAACGGCGTTCTGGCGCCGCCACTCATTGTCCTGGTGGTGTTGTTGACGAGCGACGCCAAAGTGATGGGCAAGCGCGTGAGTTCGCCGCTGCTGCGCACGCTGGGATGGACCACGGCCGGCGTGATGGCCATCGCGGCGGTGGCGATGTTCGTCACGATATAATGAGGTTGTGGATAAGGTCGTTCAGAAATTCGCGAGCCATATCGACGCTGACAAGGCCGACGCGCTCTCTGACGCGAGCTTGACCCCCGAAGAGCGCATTCGCATCGTGATTGAACTGCGAGACCGTCGCCATCCGGATGCCGCTAAACAAGGACTTGCGCGAGTTTGTCGCGTTACTGAACTCGAACGAAGTTGAGTACCTTGTCGTTGGCGCCTTCGCCGTCGCTTACTACGGGTATCCACGCTACACCGGCGATCTGGACCTTTTCTTCCGTGCAAGTGAACACAACGTTCAGCGAATCTTGAGGACGCTTGCGGAATTTGGATTCGGAGGCCTGGGCATCTGCGCGGAGGATCTTCTTTCTGCCGGAAAGGTGATTCAGTTGGGGGTGAATCCGAATCGGATCGATCTTCTTAATTCGATTTCCGGTGTCAGTTTCGAAGATGCATGGGCGGCCCGGGAGGACGGCAAATTGGACGGTATCACCACCCTCTTCATTGGATGGCGCGCGTTGATTCGAAACAAGCAATCGACGGGTCGTTCAAAAGATCTGGGAGACGCGGATGAGCTGAAGAAGCGCCTGGGCAACAAAGGTGAGAGCTCGTCATGAAATGAGTGGTGCTCATTGTGGGGCAGGCAATCTGCCGGCCGCCGCTTTTCCAGGCGGCTCGGGGATGTTGTTGGGAAATTCCAAGATTGATGGCACTGAGGCCGCCTAAAAGGCGGCTGCAGCCAAGATTGGCTGCCCCACATGCCAATGCACGCAACTGGCACGCTGCGTGCGTTAGGACCGCGGGCCGAATAAAAAACTCTCCGTCTCCATCCACATTTCGTCCAGGACGTTCAGTAGCTGATGATCGGAATCCAGAAGCCGGAGCCTCGCCTCCGGGTGTTGCGCGGCCCAGTTGGCGGCGTAAACCGGTGGAACTACCGTGTCGTTCCTGCCCTGAAAAATCAGCGCGGGCTGCGTCGATTTCGGATATGCCTCGTACTTGCTCCCGTCTTCGATCAATTGATAACCGAGATTCATCGTCCGCCCCTCGCCGTAATGAAAGACTGGAAGCCTGCCAGTGCGGCGCCACTCTTCCATATTCGATTCCCCCAACTCTTCCGGCCACCGTGTGGGGAAGGAAAACGCCGGCGCCAGCAAAATCAGCTTCTCCACTTCGGGATGGCGCGCGGCGTAGAGCGCGGCCAGGTATCCGCCCATGCTGGAACCGATCAGCGATACAGGCGCTTCCGCGGCCGTACGTTCGATAACCGTGAGTTGTCCGGTGACGGTGAGGTGTTCAAAATCGCCTGCGGATAGGTCCGGGATCTCAAGACCAATTCCCAATTGAGCGAAGCGGTCCTGAAAGAAGCGCGCTTTGCTCGATGATGGCCCGCTGGCGAAACCGTGCAAGTAGATTATTCGGCTCAATTTGTTTTCGGAAGTTGCCAATCGGAATATTCGTAAACGTTTTCGACCCAGAGCTCGTCGTTGCGGAATCTACGGTAGACCACGGATGCCGGCAGTAGAGCCGCATCCGCCTTCAGTTCATAATCCACGCGCGCCTCATCGCGAATTTCTTCATGCTGCTCGCGGCGGGTCACCTTCAGTGTGATGCGAAGCGGCTTGAAATCCGTATCGCGAACCCACAGCTCGCCCGAAAGCGGCTCGTTCATCTGTTTTCCCGACTCGACAATACGAAACGATTCCGCGCCGGTATTCTGGCGGAATGCGATGACGATAGCCCGATCCGCTCCGATCAAACCCGTGGATTGCGGCTCGAAGGTGTATTTTTCAAGATTGCTCTTGGTGAACAACAGGATCAGTTGCCCGAAATCGGTGGCCGCGATGGTCAGGCCGGTCTTTTCGAAGTCGGCCTGAAGAACTTTTCTAGAACGGTCGTCGGGCGATGCCAGCGTCCCGCGAAATTTTTCCAAAGTTCCGGCGTCGGGAGCTACAGGTTTGCCATCGACGGACACGACTTGCCGAAACTCATGCAGCGCCTCGGGCGAACTTCTGAATGAGGAGATCGCGTAAAAGGAAATAATCTCCCGATCCTTTAATTCCGGCTTCGGCGGATCGATCGCGCTTCCCCCGATCCGGAACTTCCGCTTGGGCAGCACGGCCGCTCTCTGCTTCAGCGTTTCCTTCGCCACCCAACCGGGAGCGGTTTGCCAGAACTTCGAGGCCTGCTGTGCGATCCGCGGCAAAGCCTGGGCGACTAATGTGTCCTGAGCGAACTGCGGCGGCAAAACCAGGACCACTGCTGATAAGATTAAGAATCCGGATCGCACTGATCTGATTCTAACCAGTAACACTGTTAGAATCTAAACGGAACTGGTCTTGGCGATCGTGGCATAGTTGCAGCCGCCCGCCATCATCGCTAGAATCAATGAGTTTGCAGACAGCTTGGGAGGACTCATGTCGGTTGAACAAAGAGTGAAGCAGATCATCGTCGAGCAGTTGGGCGTCGACGAGAGCCAAGTGGATAGCACGGCCTCGTTCGTGGATGACCTCGGCGCGGATTCGCTCGATATCGTGGAACTGGTGATGGCCTTTGAGGAAGCCTTCGATATCGACATACCGGACGAAGATGCCGAAAAGATCGCTACCGTGAAAGACGCCATCGACTACATCGAAAACAAGAAGAAGAAATAGCCGCTTGGAGCCCGTTTTGTCCCGCAGAGTAGTAGTAACAGGAGTTGGTCTGTTGAGCCCTCTCGGTATCGGCACCGAGCAGAGCTGGCAGGCCATTCGTGAAGGGCGCAACGGAATCTCTCGAATCGAGGCATTCGATCCAACGTTATTCAATTCCCGGATAGCCGGGGAGGTGAAGAATTTCGATCCGAACCAATATCTCGAGCGCAAAGAGATCAAGAAAATGGGTCGATTTATTCAGTTCGGGATTGCGGCCGTGGAATTCGCGCTGGTTCAATCCGGGCTGAAGGTCACGCCCGATAACGAGGAGCGGGTAGGCGTTTACATCGGCAGCGGTATCGGGGGATTCGAAGTCATCGAGCGCGAGCATCGCGTTTTGATGGAGAAAGGTCCCAGCCGAATCTCCCCGTTTTTCATTCCCGCCACGATTATCAATCTCGCTTCCGGTTACGTTTCCATACGCACCGGAGCAAAGGGGCCGAATTCCGCCACTGCGACGGCGTGTACGACCAGCGCGCACTCCATTGGAGATTCATACAAAATCATTCAGCGCGGAGACGCGGATGTGATGATTTGCGGGGGAGCTGAAGCGTGCATTACGCCGATGGGCGTGGGTGGATTCGCCGCCATGCGCGCGCTTTCCCAGCGCAACGACGAACCGGCGAAAGCCTCGCGGCCATGGGATGCGAAGCGCGACGGCTTCGTAGTGGGTGAAGGCGCCGGCATTCTGATTCTGGAAGAGCTGTCGATCGCTCAACAGCGCGGGGCCACGATCCTGGCCGAGATTGTGGGATACGGAATGAGCGCCGATGCATTTCACATCACCAGCCCTTCTGAAGACGGCGACGGCGCGTTTCGCGTGATGAAGCTCGCGCTTAAGGACGCCAGGATTGAACCTTCTCAAGTCCAATACGTCAATGCGCACGGAACCTCAACGGACGTGGGCGACAGAATTGAAACGGTCGCCCTGAAGCGCGCTTTCTGCGACCACGCCTACAAGCTGGCGGTGAGTTCCACGAAATCGATGACCGGGCATTTGTTGGGCGGAGCGGGCGGCCTGGAAGCAGGCATCACCGTGCTGGCGTTGCGCGACCAGATAGCGCCGCCGACTATCAATTACGAATTCCCCGATCCAGCGTGCGACCTCGACTACATTCCCAATCGCGCCAGACCGATGAACATCGAATATGCACTCTCGAATTCGTTCGGCTTTGGCGGCACGAACGGGTGCCTGATATTCAAGAGATTCGCAGGCTGAGAGCTTGCACACAGTGAAGTCGACATCCTTGGCTAAACCATGAAAATCATCGTCTCCATCAAACAAGTTCCCGTTCGCGACTCGCAATTGCGGATCGATGTGAACGGCCGTTGGATTCAAGAGAACGACCTCAGCTTCGAGATCAACGAGCCGGATGCTTATGCGCTGGAAGAGGCGCTGCAGTTGAAGGAGAAGCACGGCGGTGAAGTGGTGGCGCTCTGCGCCGGTTCCGCGCGCGCGTCGCAGACCATTCGCGAAGCGCTGGCGAAAGGCGCCGATCGGGCCATCCACATCGAGGAAGAGAATCTGACTTCGTTCGATACGCTGGGCGTCGCGAAGCTCCTGGCGAAAGCCGCTGAATCCGAGAAACCAGACCTGGTGCTGACAGGTTTGCAGTCGGACGATCTGGGGTACGGGCAGACCGGAGTGGTAATGGCGGAAATCATGGGCCTGCCGCACGGCACCATCATCATGGCGGTGGAAAAAACGGACAGCGGAATCCGAGTGAAGCGCGAACTCGAAGACGGCTGGTTTCAGAACGTCGAGATGCCGCTGCCGGCGGTGTTGACCATTCAATCCGGTATCAACAAGCTGCGCTACGCGACGCTGATGGGCATTAAGAAGGCCAAGACCAAAGAGGTGAAAAAGCTGACGGCCACCGACCTTGCGGTTGCGTCGACTCCCACGGCCGTTATCGGAAAAGTATACCTGCCGCAGCGCACGAAGCAGACGCAAATGCTGGAAGGCAATGCCAGGGAAGCCGCGGCGAAATTAGTGGAGAAGTTGCGGTTTGAGGTGCGCGTGATATGAGCGGAAATGTCCTGGTGATCATGGAGCAGCGCGGCGGCGTTTGGAACCGTATGTCGTGGGAGACGCTTGCGGCAGGCCAGCAGCTTGCGGCGCAAACGGGCGCTACTGTTTCAGCGGCGGTGGTGGGTCAGGGTATCGATGCGCTGGCCGGCGAACTCGCGCAAAAGAAATTGGACAAGGTGTACGCCGTTACTCATGATTTGCTCGGGGCCTACACGGCGGACGGACATACCGCGGCACTGGACCAGTTGATCAAGAAGGCGAATCCATCGATCGTGCTGTTTCCGCATACCTATCAGGTTCGCGACTTCGCGCCGAAGCTGGCCACGCGCTTTGCCCAAGTGCTGATCAGCGACGCTGTAGGTTTTCGAGTGGAATCCGGCAGCGCGGTTTTTGTTCGACAGCTTTTTCAGGGCAAATTGAACGCGGATGTGCGGCCTGGCGGTCCCGAACCGCATTTCGCTTCGATGCAGGCCGGTTCGTTTCGCGCGGAACAGTTGGAATCAGGTTCGGCGCAGGTGGAAAAATTCTCTCCGCAGTTGAGCGCGGA
This sequence comes from uncultured Bryobacteraceae bacterium, assembly GCA_955652915.1. Classification (GTDB taxonomy): domain Bacteria; phylum Acidobacteriota; class Terriglobia; order Bryobacterales; family Bryobacteraceae; genus Palsa-89. The sequence goes on along the minus strand of CATPCJ010000362.1, from coordinate 7,200 downwards.
TGCGATCCGGCAGAAGCCGTTGGAGCCGTTCCGGGAAGCGGCGCGCGCCGTGGATCTGACGGCCGCGGACATCATCGTGTCGGTTGGCCGCGGAATCAAGGAAAAAGAAAATATTCCGATCGTGGAAGAGCTGGCCAGAGTGCTGGGCGCGGAGCTGGCGGCGTCGCGTCCGATTTGTGACAGCGGATGGCTTCCGATGGAGCGCCAGGTGGGCAGCTCCGGTCAAACGGTGTCGCCGAAGGTTTATATGGCTGTAGGAATTTCCGGCGCGATCCAACACCTGGTGGGGATGAAGGGCGCGAAGACGATCGTGGCCATCAACAAAGATGCGAATGCGCCTATTTTTGAAGTGGCCGACTATGGCATCGTGGGCGACCTGTTCGAAGTGGTCCCAGCGTTGGTGGAGGAAGTGAAAAAAGCCAAAGGTTTGTAGCACCAAGTGCGCGTTTTCAGGAACGGATATAACGCCCGTGCCGATTGGGGAAAATGTTTCACCGACTAGGTGCTCGCGATTCCAGAACGGCGTTTGTAAACAATGCAACTAATAAACCCATCAGGAGATAGCCGAGCATAGCCTCACAAGCAACAAAGCCACGTGCCGAAGGCGTGGGATGGAAATCACCGTAACCAACCGTTGTCCAAGTGATCACTGAGAAATACAGGCAGGAGGCACCGTCGTGTACTGTGTGTCCATAAGGGTCAATGATTCCGAGAAGTTTGTATATATCGGTGAACTCCAAGAGTAGAATCATGATCAGTGCAATCGTGCAGGCGGGATAGATGATCGTTTGCAGTCGTCGCCCAAAGCGCCCGACGGGAGATCTCACAGCCTTCCTTGCAAACCAGAGATACGCGCTGATCTGTGCCCCTATTGCGATTGGCTTAACGGTGTTCAGATACACACGGTCGGGCACGGTTGGGTGCGGAAAGGACATTACAGCCCACGCGTATACGAAGGGCCAAAACAACAACACAAGCAACGGCAACCATTCCATAAGTCCAGGAGGCTCTGGATGCCTGGGCGTAACCGTACCGCCGGGGTCAATCTGAACTACGGTTGGCGGTTTGGGGCTTGGGCGACGGTTCTTAGGAGATATGACTGAAATTGTACATCAGTGGACTCAATGTTTCGTTGAATGTTAGGTCGTAGCTTGGCGCTAGCGCAGGGGACTCATTTCCCTAACGGGCCATCGGATGCCCGACCGGTGGAAGAATCGATTTGGTTAAATGTTCTACTGGCTAACCATCAATAAAGGCGGTCGCTTCGTGGGATCGCCCGGGACGGGTTGGTCAGGATATCAATCTCCGCAGCGGGCCGTACCTGGCGATCATCGTACGAATCGGTGGATACTGTAGATATACAGATTAAGGAGTGACCGTGGCACTTTCGATCGAACAAAGCGAACACTACCTTGGCAACGGCCGATGGGAGTGGTCAGTATGGCTGGCGGGGAAATCCGAACTCGATCAGGTGGACCACCTCATGTACATACTGCATTCCACCTTTCATGATCCCGTGCGTACCGTCAAGGATCGAAGCACGAGTTTTCGCCTGGAGACGTCAAGCTGGGGCGCCTTCACCCTCCACGCGAAAATTGTTCATACGGACGGTCGCGAATCTGTTCTGAATCACGATCTGGTGCTGCTGAATCCGGACGGCACACCAACGTTAGCTTGATTCTATACACAAGTGAGCTGGCAACCGGAAATCGATGAGATCCGACGCCGTGAAGCGCTGGCGCGCGAGATGGGCGGAGCTGCTAACGTCGAGCGCCAGCATACCGCCGGCCGTCTGACTGTTCGTGAACGCATCGACCAGCTTCTGGATCAGGGAACATTCCACGAAATCGGCTCACTGGCGGGCCGCGCCACTTATGACGACGCCGGACAGCTCACAGCTTTCACGCCCTCGAATTTCGTAGTCGGCACCGGGCGCATTGACGGCAGAAAAGTGGTGGTCGGCGGCGACGATTTCACCGTGCGAGGCGGCGCGGCCGATGCCAGCGTCGGCAACAAGATGGGGCACGGCGAGAAACTGGCGCGCGGCCTGCGCATTCCCATGGTCCGGCTGGTGGATGGAACTGGTGGCGGCGGGAGCGTCAAGACCATCGAATACATCGGCCATACCTACGTTCCCGCGAATCCTGCCTGGGACACCATTACGGCGATGCTTGGCGAAGTGCCCGTGGTGGGCGCGTGTTTGGGTCCGGTGGCCGGCTTGGGCGCGGTGCGAGTGGTCACTTCGCATTTCTCGCTGATGGTGCGAGGCAGCAGTCAACTTTTTGTCGCCGGTCCGCCGGTGGTGGAGCGCGGCGTCGGCGAGAAGGTTACGAAAGAAGAACTCGGCGGCTACGAGATTCACGCGCGCGGAAGTGGCGCGGTGGACAACGAAGTCTCGAGCGAAGCAGAGGCGTTTCAAGTGATCCGGCGCTTCCTTTCTTACCTGCCTTCCAGCGTCTGGCAGGCCCCGCCGCGCGCGAAACCGGATGACGATACGGGCAGACGTGACGAAGAGTTGATATCCGCGATACCGCGCGACCGCCGCAGATCGTACGATGTGCGCCGGATTCTCAAGTCGGTCTTCGATCTCGATTCGTTCTTCGAAATCGGCTATTACTATGGACGTCCCCTGGTCGCCGGGCTGGCGCGCTTGAACGGTTATCCGGTGGGCGTGATCGCCAACGATCCGCGTCAAGGCGGCGGCGCGCCGAATGCTCCCGCGTGCGACAAAATGATCCGGCTGATAGACGTTTGCGACACGTTCCATATTCCGGTGGTGAATTTCGTAGACAATCCTGGATTCCTGATTGGAAGCGCGGCCGAGCGGGCGGGAACGGTACGCGCGGGTTCCAGGGCGCTGGTGGCCGTTTATCAGGCGACGATGCCTTGGATTTCGATTCTGATCCGGCGCTGCTTCGGCGTCGCCGGCGCGGGACACGGAAATGCTCAAGGATTGAATTTGCGATATGCATGGCCATCCGGCGATTGGGGATCGCTGCCGGTAGAGGGTGGCGTGCAAGCGGCGTACCGGCGCGAGATCGAGGCATCGCCGAATCCAGATGCGCGGCGGCGGGAGATCGAAGAATCTTTGAACCGCTTTCGTTCGCCACTGCGGACCGCCGAGGCGTTCGGAGTGGAAGAGATCATCGACCCGCGCGACACTCGACCGTTGCTTTGTAAATGGGTGGAAGGGGCGTACGGAATGTTGCCGGCAGAGTTAGGACCAAAAGCGAGGACCTGCAGACCATGAAAGCTTGGAGAGTACACAGTTGGGGCGAGCCGGAGACGATGACATTCGACGACGTTCCTCCGCCGGAGCCGGGGCCGAATCAAGTGCGCATTCGCAATCGCGCGGCCGGTCTGAATTTCTTCGACATTTTGCAGGTACAGGGCAAGTATCAGATCAAGCCGCCGTTTCCGTTTACACCGGGTGCGGAGGTTTCGGGCGTGGTGGACGCAATTGGCGACGGCGTCACTGAGTTCGCGGTGGGCGATGGTGTGCTGGCGATCACGCATGGCGGAGGGATGGCGGAGTATTCGATCGGACGGATCGGAAACACGTTCCCGATTCCGAAAGGAATGGATTTTCCCGAAGCTGCGGCGATGCCGATCGTGTATCACACATCGTATTTCGCGCTGGAGCTTCGCGCTCGTTTGCGCAAAGGCGAATGGCTGTTGGTGCATGCCGGGGCAAGCGGCGTGGGAATTTCCGCGATCCAACTGGGCTGGGCCTTCGGCGCGCGCGTGATCGCCACCGCGGGCAGCGCCGACAAGCTCGAATTCGCGAAAAAGCTGGGAGCCGAGCACGTACTGAACTACACCGACGGCACGTGGGTAGACCAGGTGAAGCAAATCACCGGCGGCCGCGGAGCGGATGTGATCTACGATCCGGTGGGCGGCGATGTTTTCGATCTGTCCACCAAGTGCATCGCGCCGGGAGGGCGGCTGCTGGTAATCGGCTTCGCCAGCGGTCGCATCCCGACCATCGCGGCGAATCGAATTTTGATCAAGGATATAGCAATCGTAGGCGCGCTATGGGGTCCGTACGCGCAGGCGCATCCGGATTATTTGCAGAAGGCCCACCAGGCGTTGACCGAGCTGTACGAGAAGGGCACCGTCCAGCCTCCCAAGGCGCAGTGTTATCGGCTGGAGCAGGCTCCGATTGCTTTGCGGTACTTGGCGAATCGGAAGGTTTTAGGAAAAGCCGCGCTGACCATAGCGTAATTCGATCTATAATTACGTAGATTTCCAGTGGCCGACTTCTTTATTAGTTACAGTAGCGCGGACCGCGCGTGGGCGGAGTGGATCGCCTGGGAGCTGAAGGAGGCAGGCTACGAGGTAGTCATTCAAGCCTGGCATTTCCCTGCTGGTTCCAGCTTCCCGCTCGAAATGAAGAAGGCTGCCGAGGCAAAATACACAATTGCGGTGCTTTCTCCGAGTTACCTTACGTCGAATTTCTGCCAGTTGGAATGGGCCGCGGCCTTCGCGCAGGGTACGCTGATACCGGTGCGCGTGCGCGAGTGCGATCCGCCGAAACTCGATGCCCACATCGTCTATGTCGATTTGGTTGGCAAGAGCGAGGGGATAGCCGGCAATGTTCTCCTGGCAGGCGTGAAACGCGAACCAGTGGTCCCTTCCCAGAGGCCAGAATATCCGCTGGGGACAGCAAAGCCCAAACGATTCCCGGGAGCATTGCCAGAGATCTGGAATATACCTCATCTGCGGAACCCTAATTTCACCGGGCGCGATCACTTGCTTGCGGACTTGCACGCCGCGCTTGCCTCGGGTAGATCCGCCGCGGTCACACAAGCAATAGGAGGGTTGGGTGGCGTCGGGAAAACGCAGTTGGCCATTGAATACGCTTACCGGTACGCACCGGACTATTCATTGGTCTGGTGGGTGCGATCGGAGACGGCCGCCACGGCGGACGCCGACTACGCGAAGCTGGCAGTGAAGCTGGATTTGCCTGAGAAGGACCTGGCCGACCAGCCGAAAATCGTGGAAGCTGTGCGGGAACGACTGGAGCATCACGCGGATTGGCTCCTGATTCTTGACAACGTCGAAAGTGCGGCGGACTGCGATCGTTTTCGGCCACGGTCGAACACAGGCCACGTGCTAATCACGTCGCGGAATCAGAACTGGGCTAACGCCGAGGTGCTGCCAATTCATGAGTTGCCGAGACCTGAGGCCATCGCGTTCTTGCAGAAACGCTCGGGTAGACAGGATGCGAAGGCTGCCGACGAATTGTGCGAAGCGGTCGGCGATCTTCCATTGGCGCTCGATCAGGCCGGTGCCTATATCCGGAGCAACGGGATCACCGTCGCGGAGTATCTCTTGTTGTTCAAGAATTATTCGCAGCACCTGCTCGAGCCGGTAGCCGTCATTTGGCAACTGTCCTTTGACAAGCTGCACATCGAAAACCCGGCTGCTCTCGATCTCCTCTATCTCATCGCGTACCTCGCCCCGGACAACATCCCGCGCGACTTACTCCAATCGACCGCGAAAACGCCGATCGAATTAAACAAGGCGGTTGAAAGCTTGCGGCGATATTCGCTGATCGAGACCGGAGACGACGTGATCAGCATCCACCGGTTGGTGCAGAAGGTGGTCCGCGATCGGCTCGCTGCTGAAGGAAAGCACAACGAGTGGGTGGAAAAGGCATTCGGGCTCATGAAAGCAGCCTTCCCGGAGGACGGTGACGATTACCGGACCTGGTTAATGTGCTCCCGATTGCTTGCACACGCTCTCTCCGCAGCCAGCCACGCCGAAGAGTCGGAGAGCGGGCTTTCCGACGTGGCGCGTCTCTTGAGTAGGGCGGGTCGCTATCTTTGGAAGCGAGCCCAACTCGATGAAGCCGAGGGTCTGCTTCGTAGGTCCTTGCGGATAAGTGAAAAAGTGCTAGAACCCGATCACCCCAACATCGGGCTTTATACAGGTAACATTGCCTCGATCTTGCACGACAAGGGGGATCTGGAGGAAGCGCTGCCGTACGCGAGGCGGGCATTGGGCATTGCTGAAATGGCCCTCGGTCCCAATCACCAGCATGTTGCAGCCTACATCAACAATATTGGGCAAATCTTGCAGGAGAAAGGAGACTTGGCGGAAGCGCTGCAGTATGCGAAGCGGGCATTGGGCATTGCTGAAATGGCCCTCGGTCCCGACCACCAGCAAATTGCAGTCTACGCCAACAACATTGGGCAGATCCTGCGAGGCAAGGGGGATCTGGATGGAGCTTTGCCGTTCGCGGAGCGGGCACTTCGGATCGAAGAAAAGGCTCATGGCCCCGATCACCCGGAAGTTGCGATAGATGCCAACAACATCGCGTTAATTCTTAAGGACAAAGGCGATCTCAATGGTGCTCTGCCTCACTTCGAGCGTGCAGTTCGAATACTCCGAAGTACCTACGGCCCCGACCACCCCGATACGAAGTCTGTCGAAAACAACCTCCGCATTCTCCAAGCCAAGATCGCGTTGGACAAGCCCCACACCCCTCCCGCAGAATAAAAACATATGGAAATTATCCAAGTCATTGGGCGCGAGGTCCTTGACTCGCGCGGCAATCCTACTGTCGAAGCTGACGTTCTCCTCGCCGACGGCACTATCGGACGCGCGGCCGTCCCTTCGGGTGCCTCTACTGGTGAACACGAAGCGGTGGAATTACGCGATGGCGACGCCAAGCGATATCTCGGCAAGGGCACACGCAAGGCGGCGGGCAACATCAATAAGAAAATCGCACTGGCGATTACCGGGATGGAGGCCGAACAGCAGTCCGCCATCGATCGCAAGATGCTTGATCTGGATGGCACGCCCAACAAAAGCAAGCTGGGGGCGAACGCAATTCTTGCGGTTTCCATGGCCACCGCCCGCGCGGCCGCGCAGTCGCAGATGACGCCGCTCTATCGCTATTTGGGCGGTGTCGGCGCCAATCTGCTGCCCGTTCCGCTGATGAATATTCTCAACGGCGGCGCGCATGCCGACAACTCGGTGGACCCGCAGGAATTCATGATCGCTCCCTACGGCGCCGCGAAATTCTCTGAAGCGCTGCGCATGGGCGTCGAAGTATTTCACACTCTGAAGGGCGTACTGAAGAAGCGCGGCTACTCAACATCGGTGGGCGATGAAGGCGGATTCGCGCCAAATCTGAAGTCCAATGAAGAGGCGCTCGAGGCAGTGATGGAAGCCATCACCAAGGCAGGCTAT
>CATPCJ010000361.1 GCA_955652915.1 uncultured Bryobacteraceae bacterium | reverse complement strand
GTGGTGAGCCGGGCGGGGCTCGAACCCGCGACCACCGCATTAAAAGTGCGATGCTCTACCAACTGAGCTACCGGCCCGGAACTGCTAGAGGGATGCCCTTCTTTCTCAAGATAACATGCCGGCTTCGCATTTCGTACAACAGATTTTCCAAGCTACTCGTGGCACAATAGCGTTGAATGTCCGATGCTATCGTTTTGATCGCTAATGGCGATCTGCGTCTTTCCGCGAATCAGAAGTGTTGGCCCGCGCAGGAGCGGGTCGAGGCCGCGGTGATGGATGCGATTCGCAAGGCTGGGCGCGAGGTCCAGCGCGGTCACGCGTTCGATCCTGTCAAGCAACACGGATTTATCGACGGGCAGAAGTACGGCATGGAGGTGTTTCGCAAGATTTCTCGCACCGCGCCGCTGATTGTGGTCGAGGCCGTTTGGCAATACAGCCATCACCTGTTGCATGGGCTTTACTCGCACCAGGGTCCGATTCTCACGGTCGCGAATTGGAGCGGCGAATGGCCCGGACTGGTCGGAATGCTCAACCTCAACGGATCGTTGACCAAGGCCGGGGTTCGATACGACACGCTCTGGAGCGTGGATTTCACGGATGAATTTTTTCTCGGCGGGTTGAAGCGCTGGCTCAATGGTGAACCGCTGGCGCACGATACCAGTCACGTGCATGCGCTTCAGGATTTCAAATTACCTCCCTCGGCCGAGGCCGCCGCGTTGGAGATCTCCGAAACCTTGCAGCGCGACAAAGCCATTCTCGGGATTTTCGACGAAGGCTGCATGGGCATGTACAACGCGATTATTCCGGATGAGTTGCTGCATCCAACCGGCGTGTACAAGGAACGGCTCAGCCAATCCGCGCTGTACGCGGAAATGTTGCGGACCACGGATCTTGAAGCGCAAGCGGTTCGAAGCTGGCTGAACGATAACGGGGTTCGTTTCATGACTGGTCCCGATCCCGAGACCGATCTCACCGACGATCAGATTCTGCAGCAGTGCAAGATGTACATCGCCGCGCTACGCATCGCGGACGATTTTGGCTGCGACGCAATCGGCATACAGTATCAGCAGGGCTTGAAGGACCTGGCGCCGGCGTCCGACTTGGCGGAGGGCCTGCTCAATAATTCGGAGCGTCCGCCGGTGTTTTCGCGGGATCGACGCGAGCTGTATCCCAAGCGCCCGCTGCCGCATTTCAATGAAGTGGATGAGTGCGCGGGCTTGGACGCTCTGCTCACGAATCGTATCTGGACGAGACTCGGATTCGATGCGGAAACGACACTGCACGATGTGCGTTACGGCGAAGACTACAACGGCGAGTTCGTGTGGGTATTCGAAATCAGCGGCGCGGCTCCGCCGAAACATTTCATCGGGGGCTACGCGGGCGTGGTGAGCGAGCGCCAGCCATCCATGTATTTCCGGCTCGGTGGCGGAACGGTAAAGGGCATCAGCAAACCGGGGGAAATTGTGTGGAGCCGTGTCTTCGTGGATAACGGCAAATTAAAAATGGATTTGGGCCGCGCCGCCGTTCGTGAATTGCCGCGGGAGGAGACCGAGCGCAGGTGGCAAATCACCACGCGCCAGTGGCCCATCATGCACGCAGTCACATACGGTATCACGCGCGATCAAATGATGGCGCGGCACAAGGCAAATCACATCCAGGTAGCATATGCGCCCGGCGCGGACGCCGCCAATGAGGCGCTGGCGGTAAAGGCCGCGGCGTTTCGCAATCTGGGTTTGGAAGTCAGCATCTGCGGCTCGAACAACGGGCTAATATAGGGAACCAAGGAACTGCCGAATGCGAGTTGGAATTATTGGCACGGGGGCTATTTCGCACAAGCACGCGCAAGCCTACAAGAACATCGGCTATGAGCTGACGGTGTGCACCGACATCAACGCCGACAGCGGCCGCGCGTTCGCGAATCAATACGGATGCGAGTTTGTTCCGGCTTACGAACAGGTCTGCCACCATCCGCGCGTGGATTACGTGGACGTTTGCACCTTTCCCGATTTTCGTCTGCAGCCCATCCAGCTTTGCGCCGCGGCCAAGAAGCACGTGCAAGTGCAGAAACCGCTTTCCAATAATCTAGCAACAGGGCGGGAGATGATCGATACCGCCAACCGCGCCGGTATTCAGCTCGGAGTTGTGAGCCAGCACCGCTTTGACGATTCAACGCAATTCCTGCGGCGCGCGTTGGACGCCGGACGCCTGGGCAAGATTCTGCAGGCCGATGCGTACGTGAAGTGGTTCCGCTCAGCCGCCTATTATTCACGCCCGATTAAGGGAAGTTGGGCGACCGAAGGCGGGGGCGCGCTGATGAATCAGGCTATCCATCAGGTGGATGTTCTGCTGTGGCTCACGGGCGGAATTTCCGAGGTCTTCGGCTATTGGCAACTGGGGGCGCTGCACAAAATCGAATCCGAGGATGTGGTGACGGCCATTCTGAAATATTCATCGGGCGCCACCGGAGTAATTCAGGCTTCAACGGCTTTTTGGCCGGGGTATCCTGAACGCGTCGAAATACACGGGACCAAAGGCACGGCCGTAATTTCGGGCGACAAGCTTACAACATGGGATGTCGAAAACGATTCGGGTGAACCGGCGCCCGTGGATCGCGAAGTTGCATCCGGCGCATCCGATCCAATGGCCATCTCGCTGGCCCCGTTCGAGCGCCAGTTTCTCGATTTCGGAGAGGCAATTCGTAGTGGCAGAAAGCCTCTTTCTTCCGGGGAAGATGGATACAAGGCTATCGAACTGGTGATCTCGGTTTATGAGTCCTGCCGCGACGGCTGTGTCGTAAGGTTGTGAGAGTACGCGTACCCGCATCGAGCGCAAACCTGGGCCCCGGTTTCGATGCATTGGGTCTGGCGCTCGGACTTTATCTGACGTGTACCTTCGAACCCGCCGACCATTTGACGATCAGCGCCAGCGGCCGCGATGCGGACCGCATTCCCACCAGTGAAGACAACCTTATCTGGCAGACGGCGTTGCGCGTGGCGAAGGATGTCGGCGATGCGATCCATCCGGTCACGCTGCACATCGAAAACGATATTCCGATTGAGAAGGGCTTGGGATCAAGCGCAGCGGCGCTGACTGCCGGTGTCGTGATCGCGGATCAACTGCTGGGGCTGCACTGGAAGCCGCACCGGATTCTGGACGAGGCTGCTCAGATTGAAGGGCATCCGGATAATGTCGCGGCGTGTGTCCTGGGCTCGATTGTTGCAAGTGCCATTGATGCCGGTGGAGTGGCGCGCGCCGTTCGACTGGAGCTTCCCGCAATTTATGATGTTGCGGTCGTAGTGCCCGATTTCCTCTTGCCGACTGCCGCGGCCCGCGCCGTTTTACCCGATCAATATTCCCGGCAAGACGCCGTTTTCAATGTGCAGCGGAGTGCTTTGTTGATCGCCGCTCTGGCCACGGGGACGACCAATGCGTTTCCCGCAGCTTTTGAAGATCGAATGCACCAGCCGTATCGCTATGCACTGGTGCCGGGCTTGGAGGAGATCGTCAACCTGCGTGCGCCTGGCTTACTGGGCTGCGCGCTGAGCGGCGCGGGTCCGTCGATTCTTGTCTTCTACGAAAAAGAATACGCCCAGGTATGCGACCTGGTGCGGCAGATTTTTGCCCTGCACGGCCACGCGTCGGAAACGCTGCCGGTCCATATCGCCCGGAGCGGGTATGAAATGGGGTGAAAAAAGTGGTCTAAGATCCACACAGGCAAGAATGCCTGTGCTACATTTTTGTTGCGTAGTAGCCTCTGCGCGTTCGGACCCGCAGGCCTTTTGGCGCCAGCTTCACTTCCAGCTTGCGGAACTTGCCGTCATGCTCCCGATTCGAGGGCACAAAACCTAAAGCATACTGACTGCGCATTTCGTCCTGAATAATCTGGAATATTTCCGAAAGCGACAGCTTTTTCCCTACCTGAAACATGCGGCCACCAGTCGCTTCGGACAAATTCTTGAGATAGGAACACCCGAAGAAGCTCCCCTGACCCGATTCGTAGCAGATGCTGTAGACTACCGTATTCGTGGTCTGCACCGCCGCGATTGCCGCGTCTTGCTTGATGCTACTGCCGTTGTCCAATCCGTCCGAAATGACGATCATCGCCTTGCGGCCCGCGACGTTCTTCAATTTCTCGTTGGAAGTGGCCTGTACCGCATCGTACAGCAAGGTGAGCGGCATGGGCTGCCCCTCGGCTGGGAGTCCCTTGAACGGAATGGAACGCAGGCGCTGGAGCGCAGCCTTCAATTGTGGTCCGGACGGCGTGAGATCCTGCCACAGAATAATAGTGCTGGAGAAGCCCATTAATAAAGCCTGATCATCCGGCCGGAGAACAGCGTCTAGAAATCGCGCGGCAGTGTCTTTTTCCAGTTCTACGAAACGTGCCACGCTGCCGCTGACATCCAGCAACAGCGCGAGCGTCAATGGCAGATTGGTCTCCCGCGCGAAGTAACGAACCTGTTGCAGTTTGCCATTTTCGAAGATCTTGAAGTCGTCCTGTTTCAGATCTGTCACCAGCGCGCCACGCCGATCGTAGACTGTGCAAAGAATGTTGACGACATCCACGTCGACCTTGATGGAAGCATCCTGGGCGGAGCCAAATAGAAGGATGGCGGTTAGGATCGTTCTCATCCGCGTGGGAATTTCATCTTAACCCGCCGATCCGATATACTGCTTGTTCATCATGCCGAAGTTACTTGCTCTCTTTGTGGTTACCGTAGTATTCGCCCAGCAGCAGTTCACACCTGGAGTCAAACCTTTCATTGCGGTCGATTCCCCTGTCATCGCGCTGGAACATGTGCGAGTTCTGGACGGCACGGGCGCGCCAGCCAAGGAAGATCAGACCATCGTGATCGACCACGGACGCATTCTCAGCACCGGCCCAACGAGTGAGGCGCAGGTCCCCACCGGCGCGCGGCGCATGGACCTTGCTAATCACACTGTCATTCCCGGTTTGGTGGGAATGCACGAGCACTTGTTCTACCCCTCCGGCGGCGGCGTCCCAATTTACATCGAGCACGCGATGAGTTTTCCGCGTCTCTATCTTGCGTCGGGAGTAACCACCGCGCGAACCGCCGGAACGCTGGAGCCCTACACCGATCTCAACTTGAAAAAGATGATTGACGACGGCCGGATGCCCGGGCCCAAGATGCTGATCACGGTTGGATATCTGGAAGGCCACGGGAGTTTCGCGCCGCAGATGGCGGAGTTGAACGATCCTGGCGATGCGCGCCGGTTTGTCGAATATTGGGCGAGCATGGGTGCGCACTCATTCAAGGCGTATATGCACATCACACGCGGCGAGTTGGAAGCGGCGGTGACGTCGGCGCATGCCCGGGGGTTAAAGGTTACGGGACATCTTTGCTCGGTCGGCTTTCGCGAGGCGGCCGCGTTGGGCATCGACAATCTGGAGCACGGCCTGGTGGTCGATACCGAATTCGATTCCAACAAACAGCCGGACGTTTGCCCGGCCGGACCGTCGGCGCAAGCGCTGTCGCAACTCGACGTGAACGGCGCCGCGGTCCAACAGACCATCCGCGAATTGGTGCAGCACAAAGTGGCTGTGACGTCGACATTGGCGGTTTTCGAATCCGCGCCGCCTCTACAGCCGCGATTCATGGAAGCACTCTCGCCCTCCACCGCGCTTTCGTATCTGACTGGACGCGAGCGTCTTCCGGAAGCGGCTCGGGCCACCAGCGCGATGCGAATAAAAAAGGAATTGGAATTTGAGCGCGCATTCGTCAAGGCCGGCGGATTGTTGATGGCGGGTTGCGATCCCACGGGCAACGGCAGTGCGCTGGCGGGTTTCGGCGATCAGCGCAACGTCGAGCTGCTGGTGGAAGGAGGTTTCACACCGGCTGAGGCCATTCAGATTGCCACCCTCAACGGCGCGAAATTCCTGGGCCTGGACGATCGCATCGGTTCCATCACGGCCGGCAAGCAGGCGGATCTGGTGGTGCTGGACGGTAATCCGGCAAGGCAGATCGCGGATATCGAAAAAGTTACTCTGGTGTTCAAGGGCGGCGTGGGATACGATTCGGCGAAGCTGATCCAATCGGTGCGCGGGCGCGTGGGCGTGCACTGAGAATTCGTGATGCGAATAAGCATTTTTATTGACGATAGGCTCATGCGAGAGACGCTTCGCGCAACCGGCCTGAAGACCAAGCGTGAGGCCGTTGAACTGGGTTTGCGGAGTTGCTGATGCTGAGAAAGCAGGCGGGTATCCGCCGTTTGCGGGGCAAACTGGACTGGGAGGGCGATCTCGAGGCGATGAGGACGGCGAGTTTGGCCGGCTCTCACGGCGGAATCACAACAGTCTGTTCTGGCTGTATCGTTTCCAGTGCCTGTAATATCGCATCCACCAGAGGTAATAAGTCTTCGATCTGATTGGTTCGGGAACGGACCAGAATAATTGAGAGCTTCCAGCCTAAAGGACGTTGTTGGTGAGGAATTCCCTGGTCGACTGTCAGCAGGACATCGTAACCTGCAATTTCAGCATCGCGTAGCAACTCCCCATTCTTCTTGCCCTTCAAACCCGCCCATTGAGCGGTGTGGGCCTCATGGGTGGGAAAACTGTGCCGGAAATCGAGTGGCATGCACTCGTCCAACAAAATCTTCATGCGATTCTGGCTAGCAGCGAATCTTTTGCTTCTTCAAGGGCCTGGACTGCCATGTCACGCGTGACCGTGGGAAACTGCCGCAGGAACTCACCCAAAGAATGGCCACCCTCGAGGTAATCGATAAGATTCTTGAACGGAACTCGCGTGCCGCGAAAACAGGGCGTTCCGTTCATAACCTCCGGGTCGATCACAATTACGGGTTCCGCCATCATCGCCTTCCATTGTACTGCTCTAAGGCAGAAAGTTTGGCTGGCGGTGTTTGAAGACGAGTGAGCACTTCGGTGTGCATAACGCGCATGATACGTCTAGATGACGCGGTCTCCTATGTTGCCTTGCGGTATCTGGGTATCCCGTCGAAAAAGATGACTCTACGCGGACCGCTATGCGCCTCCAATTCTTGGTAGCGGCGGCTTAGAGGAGGCCAGGGCGCCCTAGACTAGATCCAGGGAGGTCGCCGTGGACGCCTTGGTAGAGAAGTTGGACGCCGGGTTGCGCGAGTGGAAGCCGGAGACGGCCGCTCAGGTGCGAGAGCGTGTCGCGGAAGTCATCGAACTCGCCAACCTTGATGTTC
>CATPCJ010000360.1 GCA_955652915.1 uncultured Bryobacteraceae bacterium | reverse complement strand
GTCTTGGTGCTGCTAGTGATCTTGTCTAACTTCATCGGCTATGATGCAGCGCAGCGGGTGCTGCCGGCGGCCCTTGTTAATTTCCTCGAGACAGCTTGGCCCCTGTTAGTGGTGCTTGTATTTTTTGTTTTGATATCTACCAAGGGACACCCGTGGGACTACCTCCTGGCGCAGTTTCGCGTAACTCCCCGTGGAAAGCGCCACCAGTAGCGTTGAGCTGCTTACTGAACCGCGCGCGTCAGCAAGCGTTCCTGCCTAACCAGTTCATCGAACAATTCCTTCTGGATTTCCCCTATCCCGTCCCAATCGAACCGGCGCTCCACGGTCAGCCTGGCTTGATGTTCGATCGCTTGGCGCTCAGCCGGATTCTCAATGAGAGTGCGAATCGCATGCCCCATTTCCGCCGCGCTGTCGGTCACGATCACATCCACTCCAGGATTTAAATCCAGGCCGTTGACGCCCGCCGGCGTGCTCACTATCGCCTTCCCCATGGCCATCGCTTCCATGATCTTGATGTTCGTTCCGGCGGAAGCAAGCAGTGGGGCGATCACGACCACCGCGCGTTCGTAAGCCGGGCGAACATCCGAAACAAAATCCTCCACCTCGATGCCCGGCTGCTCGAGATCCATCCGAACGCGATCCCGATAACGATCTAGAAAGTATCGATGGCGCGCTCCCGCGATGATGTGCAGAGCGGCGCCAGGCGTCTGGAGCTGCGGCCAGACTTCGCGTAAAAAGAAATCGACAGCCAGCACATTGGGTAGATGAGCGAAGGAACCGATGAACAAAAGGCGGCGCGGTTCGGGCGGGCAAGCTGAAGGACGAAATCGCTCCAAGTCGACGCCATTCGGAAGACACACTGCTTTGCCCGGCGGCAACCCATGCTGCAGGATCAGCTCGCGATCCTTTTTCGACATCGTTACGACGCGGTCGACATCTCCCCAGGCATGAATTTCAAAGGAAATCCAGCGCTCTAGCTGACGCCGCAGCTCCCAATCGTCGCCTTGCTTGAGTAGTTGCTGGTACAGATCGAAGGTGACGTCGTGCTCCACCAGAATCGTTTTCGCCGGAGCACAATCCACCGCGTACTGCGCCATCTGAGTAAACTCCAGTTGCACGACGCGCGGTTTCCATTTGAAAACTGTCTGGCGAAGGGCTGCGTGAAACGCGGGCGAATCGAACTCTTCCACGACGTCGGGGCGTAACGACGATGGCAAAAGGTGCGTGCCCGGCCGCTTTACCAGGACGACCTCGCAACATAGGTCCAGCAGCTCGCGCGGTGTTTCGTGTAACTCGCCGGCAAACGAAACCAGAATCTGGTCGAAATCGCCGGCTGCCCGGCGCATCAGGTTGTACATCCGCACCGCACCGCCGTGGGCCAGTGGAAACGGCAGATAAGGTGTGACAACAATAACCACTGGCCGATTGCGCCCATGACGACCGGGCACCACCGTAATAGCCCCACTCCCGATAGCCAGGATATGATCTTCAGAACCGCGCGCGTAAGCAAGCGGCGCGCCGGCAGGCGCGCGCCACGCCTCAACCAGCGCCGCCATAGCCGCGGAATTAGGCTTAGTCTTCCCAGCAAGCAAATTAAGCCGTCGAACAGCCTCGCCCCACATGCGAAGAAAGACCCGCGGCTCAGCGACCGTCCGCGCGAGAAACCGCAGATAGTTCAATTCCAGCACTCGCTCCAAAAATTCACGCGAGTAATAACGCGACGTCGTGGTGCGATGCATGTGCGTTACCCGCGCCCCCGCTACGAACACCGAAGACCAACCCTGCTGCCACGCTCGAAACCCCAAATCCAGATCTTCGACGTAAGCGGGCTCGTAGACTTCGTCCATCCCCCCCAGCGCCCGCAGTTTGCCTGCATCGAACAGCGAGCATCCGCCGCTTCCATAGAGCACATAGCTTCGATCTTCGCCCGCTAAAGGCAAATCGCAACGGACCGGAAAGTCGTCCGCTTTCCGATCGGCGGCGAAGGGCATCACCGCTTTACCGGTCTCTTCGCGGCGCGCGCCTTCCGGCAGAAAGATCTGCGCGGTTGCACAAAAGAGATCGGGCACGTCGTCGAATGCCGCGGCCAGGGCGTGAAAGAAATCATCGGCGATAACCATGTCGTTGTTCAGCAGGCATACATGCGAGTAGCGCGCCTTTCGAATACCTGCATTTACGGCCCGCGCGAATGACAGTGGGCCGGGGTTGACTTCCAACACGACACGCGGATACGAAGTCCGAAGAAAATCCGCCGTGCCGTCATCCGATCCATTGTCGACGACGATAATTTCTCCCTCCCCGTCGTTTATCTGACGCGCAACTTCAGGCAGCAATCCAGCCAGTAAGTCTTTGCCATTGCGGGAAGGGATGACTACCGAAATGCCTTGCGGAAAAGTCTCGGAAACCGTAATGCGTCGCAATCTACGCCGTGCCTTGGACGCGGCCAACGCAAGCCCGGCGATCTTCGCAAGCAGAACGAGCAGCGGCCGGCGGAACGCGCCCGGATGACGCAGCCGCCACAGAAACGTGTAAGCCACGCCGCCCGGCGAAAACTCCCATACGAAGAAATTCCGCGTCCTCCAAAGGATGTGCCGCGCAATCGTGCCCGCGGATCGTGGCCGAAGCATGAAGTGGCCGAAATCCTCATTGAACGCCAGGAAATTCCAGGGGGAAAGCAGGAAGCCGATCAGCCGCATCCGCCAGTAGGGCATGCGCGGTTGCAGAATCACGGCGGAGAGCCGCACGCGTTTATTCCGAAAATGCCACCGTACCAGAGCCAGGTTGTCCCGCAATCCGCGCGACAGAGGAAACGGAATCCAGCGCGAATGTTCCGGCGGAAATTCGGAGACCACGATGAGCGGAAGCTCCGGGTACAGCTTCTCCATGTGCTCGATCGCGGTGGGGATCAAATCCTCGGACCCGGACGCGAAGAGGACCTTAACCGTCTCGTTCAAATCCTAGCCTTGTCAAACAACTGTGGCGCGGGCTTCAGCCTGCTGCATCGAGACTCATCTCGATGCTCCGTGTGGCATCTCGAGGCCGCAAACCCGAGTGTCCGCGCCACGTTTTAAATAAGAACCTGCCAGCGAGCCTCAAAAGCATTATTCCCGCGGTCGTCCCACAACGTAAGCGCCTGCACGCAAAACGCCGTGGATACCGGATTCACAAACGGCAATTGCTCGCCGCCCTTGCGCCCGAAACCGAATCCACCGCCGATGCGGGCATCGTCCGATTCCAAATGAAATCCAGCCGCTTGCTCAGCCTCATGCGCGGCCGCCGCCCGATCCAACGGAAGCGCTCCCAGACTTTCACCGTACAAACGCGCGCGCAACACTTGCGCATATACGTCCGATCGCGCGAACTCCGGAGCGATGGCTCGTAGATAAGCCGCCGCCCGATCTACTCCCGCCGCGAACGCATGCGCGCAGTCGGGACGATCCAGCGCCGGCAGCAAACCCTCCAGGAAATACGCGTATGCGTGCAGCCGATCCATCACCTTCTCCCGATTCGTCTCACCCGGCAGAAAATCGTGCTCGCTCGCAAGCGCCCCTTCGACAGCCCAGTCGTAGGCTCGCAGAAAATCCATCTCGCCGGTCGCCTCGAATAGTTCGTGCCACGCCATGGCGCTCTTCAATTGATAGCAGCCTGGACTGGCCGACCAGCGCGGCTCATGAGCCAGCGGACACTTCTCGGGCAGCGACAGAATCGGATGGATGACGTCGCCTTTCTTGAAATCGGCCAACATTGCGCGCCCGCCCGCGATGGCCGTGTCCCGAAACTGTGTGTCTTTCGAAGCCCGCCAAGCCGCCAGCAATCCACGGACAATGATCCCGCAATCGAAGAAGTATGCCCGCGCCGGCGCCCGGTCGCCATTCAGTGAATGCTCGTATGGAAACGTTGCCAGCCGGCCGTCCCAGGCAATACGCGTCAAGAACCGCGCCGCCTTCAGAGCCGCCTCCAGATACTCCGCCTCGCCGGTCCGCTGGTGCAAGTAGAGCAAGGCGCTGACCGTGTAACCGGTGATTTCGGTGGAGACTCGTGCGTTCTTTTCCAGGTCGGACCGGTAATATCGCGCAACTCCGCCGCTCGATTCTTGAATTCCGGATTGCAAAAACCAGCGGCCAGCTTTTTGAAGCGAGATTTCCGTATCTGACAAGAAACTCATTGTAGCATCGGCATCATATACGGGCGCACGCCATAGCGGCATAGCGTAGGGGGGACTTCAGAACCGCGACGGTAAGGGAGTGTCCATGGGCATGCAGTCCACCAAAGGCAATGAACACGCACCGGGCCGATTCCGGGAATCAATAATTTGCACCGCGACCGTAAGGGAGCCCGTCAGTTTCGAGGCGACCCCGCTCCACTTTTGTGTCGCACACCCGGCTTATACTCAATCTTAAGACCATGAAGTCCGCATGGATCATAATATTCGTAGCAGCCACCGCAATAGCCCAGGAAAACGCGCCATCCGGCTTCCTTCGTGGACAATTACTCAGTTGGACCGGCACGCCGCACGCGGGCGAATTCACCTTCCAGGCCATCCAGAATCGCGTCTATTTCTGTTCCTACGACGAGAAGACTTATTTTGAGCGGGAGAAACGCCACATCACCATCGCGGGCACGGAAAAAGGCGATCGGCTGGAAGTAGTTTCCGATCGACGGCAGGGATCGACCGTTTGTTACGCCCGCACAGTCCACATCATGGACGAGCCGCGCATCGTCAAACTGCCGGGAGTTCGCCCGCGCCCGCGGCAGGTGACCGCGCTGGATCTCGCGGCCACTCGTGGAACCCTGACCCTCAGCGGAGTGGTTCTGAAGGTGACTCCTGAGATGTTATTCATGAGATCGCGGGCCGGTGAACGCAGCGCCATTCGCTTGCGTCCCGACACCCGGTACTTGATGGAAGGGCAGCCTGCCGAAGTTGGCAGCCTGCGTGCAAACCTTGTAGTCTTTATTCGGGCCGGCAAGAATCTCGACAATGAAGTGGAAGCGTATCAAGTAGTTTGGGGCCAGATCCTGCAACCCGAGCAATGAGAGTGTGTGGCGTGTGCGTCACTCTGTGGTGCTGATTGCGCCACTCCGATAATGAAAAGCCTGAAACTCGAAACCGCCGCGGGCCCCATCCCGTCCGACACTGATATACTGGGTGCATACCCGCTAAGTTCAATTTGATGAAGTATCTTTCCCTATTCCTAATCTCGTCTGTAGTGGCCCTGTCGGCTGATTTTCAAACCGGTCAAGCGGCCCGCATCATAATTGGTCAAAACACTTTCACGTCGCAGGACACCGGCACGCCCACGGCCTACCGGCTGGGCGCCGTCAGTGGGATTGCAGTCGCTAACAATACTTTGTTTGTTGTCGATTCCAATCGTGTCCAGGCCGATCCGGTGCAGAACCGCGTTCTGATCTTCAAGAACCTTTCGCGGCTTGTTCCCAGTCCGACGAGCGAGATTCCTCAGGGCGTCCGCTGTCCGGTTTGCATGGGGTCGCCGGCTTCGGGCAGTGCTGACGTGGTGCTGGGGCAGTCCAATTTCACGACCACCGATATCAATCTCACGCAAGCCGGGCTTCGGACGCCGACCGGTGTTGCCTCCGACGGTACCATCCTGGCTGTCGCGGACACGGACAACAACCGTGTCCTCATCTGGAAAACGATTCCGGCCTCGAACAATACTCCGGCGGACATCGTGATCGGCCAACCGGATTTTAAGACCGGCAGGGCGGGCTTGGACAGCAAGACATTTCGAGGCCCGCAAGGCGTCTGGATTCAGGGCACAAGATTGTTCGTCGCCGATACCCAAAATCATCGCGTGATGGTTTGGAATAATATTCCAACTTCCAACGGTCAAGCGGCGGATTACGTTTTGGGTGAGCCGAATTTTAATACCGCGCCGCCTCAAACCACGCTGGTTTCCACGCCTACGTCGAGCAACTTGTTTTCGCCGGTATCGGTCACCTCCGACGGGACACGGCTGCTGGTAACCGATCTCGGACATAATCGCATCTTGATTTGGAACGCTATCCCGACGCAGACGGCGGCGGCGGCGGACTTGGTGATCGGACAGCCGGACATGACCAGCGACGTTGATAACAACGCGCCCAAACTCTGCCCCAGCTTCGGCAAGGATGCCAGCGGGAACCCATCTTATCTGCCCCGCTGCGGCGCCACGCTAAGTTTTCCAAGGTTTGCGTTATCGGACGGCAACCGGTTGTTCGTCGCGGACGGCGGCAACGATCGCGTACTGGTGTACAATAGTTTTCCAACTCAGAACGGCCAGACTTCGGATGTGGTTCTCGGGCAGGTCAACGAATTCGACGACCTGGTTACCGATAGCCCCGACACGTTCCGGCCGGATGCCAACATCCTTCGCTCCAGCCCGAGTACGATCAGAACGCCTCTGACACTTGCATTTGACGGCACAAATTTATTCGTCAGCGATCCGTTCGACCGGCGAGTGCTGGTCTTCTCTCCCGGCCTTGCGGTTATCCCACTCAACGGAATCACGAATCTTGCCAGCCGGACCGTTTTTGCTTTGGGTTCGATTATCTTTGGAGGCACAATCAAGGCGGCCGATACAGTCACCGTCACCGTCAAAGGCACCGCGTATACCTACACCATCGTCGCTGACGACACCATCAGAAAGGTGATTCAGAAACTGGCGGATCTGATTAATGGGAAAGCGAACGGCACTCCGGATCCGAACGTCATCGCCACGCCTAACCTGGATTTCAATGAATTGGTTTTGACGTCCAAGCTTCCCGGTGTGGATGGAAACAACATCGATTTTTCAGTTACGACATCGACAAGCGCGATGATCACGGCTGCGGCCTCGGGCGCATTCCTAAATGGTGGCCAGAATGCCGCTGAAGTGGCGCCCGGCACGATCGTAACGATCGTAACGACCCTGAGTGATTTTCTGAGCGTATCCACGGCCGAGGGCAAACCCAACGCAAACGGTTTCTATCCAACCAAGCTGGCTGGCACGCAAGTGTATTTCGACGGAATCGCGGCGCCGCTGCTTTTCGTTTCACCGAAAGAGATCCACGTGCAGGTTCCCTTCGAAGTAAGCGACGCCAGCGGCGTCAGTGTGGTTGTCCGGACCGAGCGCGGAGACGCCGTATTCGCCACCACGGCCATTTCCGTGCCCATCGTTTTTCAGAATCCGGGAATCTTCGCCCAGGATGGAACCGATCCTCGGCCCGCCCTGGCCACCCATTCCAGCAGCAATGCGATTGCGGTGGTGAGCGTGGACGGAATCGCTCATGCAAACGATGTTGCGACGATCAACATCGAAGACCGGGCTTATTCTTATACGGTGCAATCCACCGACACGACCGGCACCATTCGCGACGCCTTAATCGCCGAGATCAACGCCAATACCAATGAGAAAGTGATTGCCACGCCCAGCGCACAATTTACGCGCATCATCCTGACCGCGAAGGTGCCGGGACCGGATGGGAACGGCATCGCGATAACAGGATCGAACAGTACCAGCGCTTCGATTATTATTACCGCCTTAAATGCGCAAACTTGTTGCGCGAGCGTCGCCGGCTCTCTGGTCACCCAGGACAATCCCGCCGTACCCGGAGAAGTTATTTCGATTCTCGCCACCGGCATCGGCTTGGTGTTTGCACCCGACGGATCCAATGTGGGCGTCACCGGGCAGGTTTTTCAAGGCCCGGCTTTCAACACGCCGGGCGTACCGGTGGACAATGCACAAGTTGGCGGCCGGACGGCCAACGTTCTGAATGCCGGGCTGGCGGTCGGAATGCCTCCGGGCACCTATCAAGTCGATCTACAAATCAACGATCAATTGCCGACCAATCCCAACACCCAGGTATTCATCGCCCAAAGCGTGTTCACCAGCAACATCGTAACGATACCGGTGGTTGCGCCCGGTTCATCGGTTGCCGCTCCGGAGCAAGCCGCGCGTGTGGCGCAGATTGGAAATCTGCGGCCGATTGGAAATCGGCCCGATAATATCCCGGTTAACGCCCGAAAACAAAACGGGCGCGGCGCGGGTCGGCGCCACCGTTAAGCACTCCGTTGTGAACCCAGATCACCGCCGGTGCGGAAGAATTGCTCCAATCGCCCGTGACCGTTACTCTGTGACCTAGTGCGTTCATGGCATCCACGGTAGTCTTCGGAATTCGCCCTTCCAGATTCACCTTGCCAGGCGTGAATTCGTGATTCCCGAAAGAGCTGTAAAAATGTTCCGTTTGAAAGCGCGGCGCTTCCACTGCTTCCTGCGGCGTCATGCCGAACTCGATGATGTTCAGGATCACCTGCATCAGCGCCTGGTCCTGATTGTCGCCGCCCGGAGTTGAAAGGATCATTTCCAGTTTCCCGGCCTTGGTGATGAGCGTGGGACTCAGCGTCACCCGCGGCCGCTTGCCCGGCATCAATTGATTTGGATGCCCGGGTGTCATCACGAACGATTGCAGGCGGCTGGTTAGCGGAATTCCCGTATCGCCCGCGATCACCGACGGCAGCCAGGCGCCGCTGGGCGTGGCTGAGAACGCGTTGCCCTGGCGGTCCACAATATTCACGCAGGTCGTATCGTTGACGGCGTCCTTGGCCGCCTGCGAGGTTGGAATGGTGATGCGCGTGCCGAAACTTCCGGGCCTGTGTTCCATCGAAGCATGCTCGGGATCGATCAGCTTGCGCCGCTCCGTAGCGTATTCCTTGGAGAGCAGCGTCTCTTCGGGGATCTTGCTGAACTTGGGATCGCCGTAGTATTGATCGCGATCCGCGAACGCCAGTTTCACGGCCTCCACCACTGTGTGCAAATATTGAGGGCTGTTGTGGCCCATCGCCTTCAGATCGTAGCCTTCCAGCAGATTCAAGGCTTCGATCATCACCGGGCCCTGCGTCCAAAAACCAGGCTTGTAAACTTCATAGCCCCGATAGGTTCCCATCCTGGGCTCGTCCACTTCGGCATGGAAGTTCGCCAGGTCCTGATATGCGATCAGCCCGTTATTCTTTTCACAAAAATCGGCGATACGCTTGGCGATCGAGCCTTTATAAAACAGGTCCCGCACCGCGCGCAGCTTGTCTTCGCGTTTCCCGTGGGCCTTTTTCTCGGCTTCCATTAACTCCCGGAACGTGTTCGCCAGTATCGGCTCGCGGAAAACGTCTCCGCGCGCGGTCGGCACGCCATCCGGATAAAAGAATTTCATGGACGCCGGCCAGAGTGTCATGATGCGTTGATAGCTGCCCAGCATCCCGCCGAATTCTTCCGGCATCGGAAATCCTTCTTGCGCGTACTCCAATGCGGGCGCGACTACTTCGGCGAACGATTTCGTTCCGTACTTCTCTAGCGCCAGAATCAAGCCGTCGAACGCTCCCGGCGTAATCGCGGAGAGAATGCCCTGCCCGGGAACCGGCGACATATGAGCCGAGTCTTCCCACGGCTCAGGCGCGCGATGCGTGTAGAATTCCACAGTGGCCTTGGCCGGGGCAACTCCAACACCGCTAATCGCAACCACCGGTTTGCCGGCCATCTTCACCAGCAGGGGCATTTCGCCGCCCAGTCCAAAGCGGCTCAACTCGGTGACGCTGGCCGCCAGGACACTCGCGACGCCCGCATCCACGGCGTTCCCGCCTTGCGTGAGGATCCGGTATCCGGCCTCCACCTCGAAATTGTTGGCCGCCCCCACCATTTCATGCAGCCCGCGGACGGGCGGCATCATGGTCGGCTTGGGTGGACTCTGCGCCTGGGCCAACGATACGCAGAAGAGCGAAAGTGATAAACGGGTAGCGAAAAACTTCATCGGTCTATTCTTGCATTTTCCGGCAGCCGGCGGTATTTCCGCAGCAGCTCATAAATCGTCACGCCGCCCGCGGTGGCTACATTAAGCGAATGCTTGCGCCCCAGCATTGGGATTCGCACGTGTGTGTCGCACATCTTCAGCAGTTCCGGACGGAGTCCATCCACCTCGTGTCCGAACAGCACGCATACCGGAAAAACAGGCTGCCAATCGAACAGATCGACGGCATGGATGCTGGTTTCCACAGCCGCGATTTCGTAGTTGCGAACACGCAACACCCGCACCGCCTCGCAGGCATCCGCGTGATGTTCCCAAGCGACGATTTCTTCCGCTCCCAGCGCGGTCTTCGCAATCGCGCGCTCCGGCGGACGCCCCGTGATCCCGCACAAGTGCAGCTTCTCGCAACCGGCCGCGTCCGCAGTCCGGAAGAACGCTCCAACATTATAGAGGCTTCGGACATTGTCCAGCAGAATGGCGACAGGAATGGGTTTCAGCCCTTCATAAGCCGCCCCGCCGAGCGTGGCAAGGTACGGCAATCGCTCATGCCCTGGCGTCATCGAAGGTAGTGTCCAGCGTAACACCAGTCCCCGCCGGGGCGCGCATTCTAGAGCGCGCGAGGCATTTTAAGGATCCGTCCTTCTGAGTCTCGAAATAGTGGGAAACGACTTGACGGCTGATATCACGATAGTTATGAGACTCCGATTGCGGCAGCACCGAACGAAGCCTCATTCGAACTGAAAGGACAAAGTATATGGCAGGACCCTTACCGACCGAGCTATTCAAATTGCCAGTAGACACAACCAAGCCGTGTGAAGAATTCCAGTACGCCGCCAAAGTGGCCTCCGGGCCATTCGGGGACGAATCTATCCTTACGCCCGGACGTTACTTCACCGCGATCAACATCCACAACCCCTCTACCTGCAAGACGGTTACATTCAGGTGGAAGCTGGCGGTCGCGAAACAACTTCCGGTAAGTTCTCCGTCGCAGGACTTGGCTGGTCTTTCGGTTGGAGGCGAAATATCGCGATTCCAACGCGTGACATTGCGCCCGGACCAGGCGGTCGAGATTGACAATCCCAATATCTTGGAATTCTTCAAGATTACAGGCGGCACTACCGGGAACGTCAAAGGCTTCGTGGTTATCGAGTCGCCTTGTGAGCTTGATGTCGTCGCGGTCTACTCGGCTTCCAGCACGCAAACTGCCGCGCAGGCAAACACCGCCCTGGCCTTTCATACGGAAAGGGTTCCCGCGCGGAAGATTCATTCTTGCCATGACGATCTGATTCTGGATCTCAGCACTGGTAAGGCGCCGTGGTGGATCGTTTTCGGAATCGGCGCGCCCAGGCTGGCGAATGTCATCGAGCCTCCTGACGTCTGGGCTCCGCTGCCCGGAACGAAGTGGATCAGCTTCCGCACAAGTTTTCCCGCTCAGCCGCCGGTGCCACCGAACGAGACCGTCTATCAAACCTGCTTTTCGCTTTGTTCTGGGTTCGAGATCAGTGGGCCGTTGCAGTTGACGGTGCTGGCCGATGGTGGAGCGATCGAGTTCGGAGTGAACGATTCCCCCCGCGTTCCGGTCGCGGCCACTTTCTCTGGCCCTGGTACGAACGTAACAATACCGCCCACCCAATTGAAGCCCGGCAAAAACTGCATTTCCTTTTGGGTGAAGGATGGCACGATCGGCCCGCCCCCACAATCGGGAGGCCCGACGGGACTTGATGTGAGGGCTATATTCACGATACCGCGCGGCTCCTGCTCGGGGTGCGCTTGTTGCGGAAGCGACTCGCTTGAACCACCTCCTCCAAGCCGGCCCGTAGGTACCCCGTCGGAGGCTTAATGCGCTAAGTCTGGTCGGCGGCCCATGCGGTTAGCCTTTCCAAACTCCGCAGGAACGGCTTCAATCCACTCCAAAGCAGCAGGGCCGCAACCACGCTCGCCGTCACCGTCACAATCAGCAGTGAATAGTTCACAGCCTCATCGCGGCCGAACAAGTATTGCGTGCAGAGCGCAACCGCGGTGGGCCCCATGCCCAGGCCGATGAGATTCAAGATGAACAAATAGACAGCCGATGCCTGGCCGCGCATCGGGTTCGGCATCATCTGTTGAATGGCCGCGGGAGCTATTCCGAACGGAGCCGCGGCCAACATGCAGGCCGGTACCAGCCAAAGCGTGGCCCAATTACCGGACGGAGCCAGAAAAAGAAGGATGCTGGTGGGTATCGTCAGCAGTGCGATGAAGGCCCCCAGCATCATATTTCCCTGCCGGATTCCACGAGCCCGCATGGCGTCCGCGATCCGGCCTGCTCCCACAATTCCCATGGCCCCGAAGATCATCACCATCGTGCCATACACCAATCCGGTTTTTAGTACTGCCCAATGAAAATCCCGGCGGAAGAATTCCGGCACCCACGCCCCCGATGCGTAGGACGCAAGAGAAAGGAACCCAAACCCGACGTTGTGAGACAGAAACGTCCGCTTGTTCTCAAGAATATATTGGAAGACCTGGGAGAACGGAATACCAGAAGCTTGTCTTAGAATGCCCCGCCGGACCGGTTCTTTCACCGTGAGCATCAGAAATACCACCAGCAGCCCGGGCAGCCCGACCGCGAAGAAGATGACCTGCCAGGGCCGGACAGCCCCCACCAAAGGCAAAATCCACGCTTCTTTCATGGATGCCAGGCGCACGATAATTCCGCCCAACAAGTACGACAGTCCCGCGCCCAGATAAATTCCCATGGAGTAGACGCTGATGGCGGTGGCCAGCCTTTCCTTCGGGAAGTAATCCGTGATCAACGAATATGCCGAGGGCGAGAGCGATGCCTCGCCGACGCCGACGCCAGTGCGCCATAACAGCATCTGCCCGAAATTCTTTG
Organism: uncultured Bryobacteraceae bacterium; assembly: GCA_955652915.1. GTDB lineage: Bacteria > Acidobacteriota > Terriglobia > Bryobacterales > Bryobacteraceae > Palsa-89. The sequence continues at coordinate 10,558 of CATPCJ010000360.1, read as the reverse complement.
CCAGGCCGCACAGCGCCGTGAAAAAACTCCAAGCCACCAACCCGGCGGCGATGATGGAACGCCGGCTGCGCGTGTCCGCCAAGCGTCCCAGCGGGATGCCGCAAAGCGTATAGAAGATGGCAAAGCCGAGCCCCATCAGAATGCTGACCTGCGTGTCGGTGATGTTCAAATCGCGGCGCAGGGGCCTCACCAGCAGGCTCATGATCTGCCGGTCGATGAACGAAAAAACGTACACCAACGTCAGCACCCCCACCACGTACCACGAATAGCCGGGGGACGGATAGGGCGCTTCAGTGCTTGGCGATACGGGGGCAGGCACAGGTTGGGCTGGCATAGGTAGACAATTCTATCGCAGAAAGAGTGCCCGCTCAGTCGAATTCTGTTAAGCTCGTCCTAGATGAATTGGCGGACTGGTCACCTCTGGGCGCTCGCCGGATGTGTCGCCCTCGCGTTCCTGCTGATATTCGCCTGTCATCCCGGCTTCGCCGCCGGTACGGGATCCGGAATGTCGGCGCCTTCCGCGCGCGCCGCGGCGATCGAGTCGACGCCTGCCGCCAAGCTCCTTCAATCGCAATTCGACTGGCATGGCTGCGCTCTCCGGTCGGCCAGCCTCTCGCTCGCTCTCTTGGCCGCTCGCGCGATGGACGGCGCGCGGCGGGATCCGTACACAACGGCTCCGCCGCATTACGGCCCTCTCCATCAACGGCCTCCACCGAGTTTCTCCTAAGCACTCGTCATGAAATAAGTGCGCGTGCGTGGGGCTGGCCATCGCTTTCCGCGGCCTGCCAGCTCGACCGGCCAAAGGCAGGCGACAAAATACGATCGGCTGCCCCTCGTGCACTCAATTCACACGCTTATTCCCTGACGAGCGCCAAGCAATTCTCAACATCGTTTTGGCGGCATGCCGCTGTGGCATTGCATGCTGCACGTTGCAAGAAATCTGTTTTGGAGAAACGATCCCATGGAACTATTTAAAGATACGCGTTTCGATTTTCTTGGCAGGAAATGGTGGTTCATCCTGCCATCGTTGATTCTCACTTTCGCCGGACTTGTCAGTCTCGTGGTGAACGGCGGTCCGAGATATGGCATTGACTTTTTAGGCGGCGCCGTGATGGACGTCCGCTGGGAAGGCACGCCACCCATCGAGCGGATACGGGCGGCCGTCTCCTCCCGTTTGACCGGTGTCTCCGTGGTGGCGGCGCACGATCTGACGGCGTCCAACGAAGTTCTCGTATCGGCGCAAGCGCCCGCTGAAGGGGATCTGACGGCGTTGCGCCAAACGATCGGCCAGGCGTTGTCCACGGTTAGTACACGATATTCGATTCGCAGCTTTGAGGTAATCGGTCCGCAGATCGGCGCGGACCTGCGCCGTCAAGCCCTGCTGGCGGCTGGGGGCGCTTCGGGCGGAATGCTCCTGTATCTAGCTTGGCGATTCCGCACAATATATGGCGTGGCCGCGGTGGTAGCCATGGCTCACGACGCGTTTATCACCGTCGGCTTATTCTCGCTGCTCAACCAGGAGATCTCGCTCACGGTAGTGGCGGCCCTGCTCACGCTGATCGGCTATTCCATGAACGACACCATCGTGGTGTTCGATCGCATCCGGGAAAATCGGCGCCAGAACGGGCGCGAGCCTCTGGCCGGCTTGATCAACCTTAGTATCAACCAGACGCTCAGCCGCACCATTCTGACTTCGGGACTGACGCTGCTGACTGCCCTTTCGCTATTCCTGTTTGGCGGTCCGGTGCTGCATGGATTCTCGCTCGCCCTGGTGATCGGGATTATAGTCGGCACCTTCTCTTCGATTTTCATTGCAAGCCCGATTCTGCTCGCTTGGGAGCAGAGGAGCGGCACGCATCGGGCGTTGCCCGCGGGAGGTGAGCGATGAGACGAGAGCTTATCCGCCCCACCCTGTTTATTCTTGCCATCGTCCTAGCCAGTGCTTTCGCCATTGTCCGCTCACCCGTGCGGCTAGGGCTCGATCTACGCGGCGGGGCCAGCCTGATCGTCCGCGTGAAAGTGGACGAGGTATCCGCCGCGCAACGCCGCGAGGTTGTGGAGGAATCACGCCACATACTGGAGCGCCGCATCAACGCCTACGGCCTTTCCGAAGCGCCCGTGCAATCGTATGGCAGCCGGGGAAACGAACTGCTGGTGCAGCTTCCGGGCATCAGCGACCCTTCACGTATTAAGAACCTGCTGCAAAGCCGGGCGGTCCTGGAATGGTATTCCGTTGAGGACGGCCCCTATGCCAGCACGGAGGACGCCACGGCGCGGCATGGAGGCATGCTGCCCTACAACCGGAAATTGCTCCCTACACGGCCGGCGGCGGATGGGCAGCGCGCCTGGTACTTGCTGAACCGGCAACCGGTCATTCACGGCACTGACCTGCGGGACGCGCGTGTAGCGGCCGGAGCGATGGATCAGCCTGTCACCACATTCATACTGAGCCAGGACGCGGCCAAGCGTTTCGAGCAATACACCCAAGCGCATATAGGCCGGCGTTCCGCGATCGTGATCGACCAGGAGATTCTCAGCGTTCCAGTGATTGAAGATGCGATTCGCGACTCAGGCCGGATTCGCGGCGCGCGCACTCGCGAAGAAGCTGAGGACCTGGCGGTAAACTTACGCTCCGGCGCGCTTCCCGCGGCGATCGAGGTGGTGCAGGAAAGGATCGTGGAGGCTTCCCTCGGCGCCGATTCCATCCGCCACGGGTTCGAGGCGGGCGCCGCCGGCTTCGCGGCGGTCGTCGCGACAATGCTGCTTTACTATCGCTGGGCGGGCGCCAACGCAACACTCGCATTGGTGTTGAACGGGGTGCTATTGATCGCCGCGCTGGCATGCTTCGGAGCGGTCCTGACGCTGCCGGGAATCGCCGGCGTGGTCCTCACCATCGGTATGGCGGTCGACAGCAACGTGCTGATCTTCGAGCGCATTCGCGAGGAGTTGCGCGTGGGCAAGCCGGCCGCGGCGGCGCTGGCGGCCGGATTCTCGAAGGCATTCGCCACACTCGTGGATACGCACGTAACCACGGTGGTGGCATGCGCCTTTCTGTTCTTCTTCGGGACTCCTGCCGTGAAGGGCTTCGCGGCCACACTGGTGATCGGACTGGCGACGAACCTGTTCACGTCCGTATTCGTGTCGAGGGTGGCCTTCGATTGGGAATTGTCGCGGCGACGGCCCGACGCGAAATTGAGCATCGGTCTGGCTTAACGTTTCGATTTCACAACCTCCACGCCGCGAAGGAGGATCTCGTCCTTGCCTTCCGCGACACCCTTTCTGGTGCGCGAAACGGGCACGGCCGGCAGGATGCCGATGCCGTGGTGTGGCGAGCCGTCGTGCTTCCGCACCTTCATGCCGGTCCATGACACCGTATAACCGCGGGGCACTCGGAACGGATTTACGTTGCCGTTGGCGCCCGCGGTTGGTCCGCCCACGATGCCGCGTAACTTGTAATACTCCACGATACCCATCACGGTCCCGGCATAACCGATTGCGCGGCCATCGGCCAGAAACACGTGTGGCGCCGACATGTAGGGCTTGACCGGCCGTACGTCCCAACCACTTTCGGTAAACGCGATGCCAATGCGGTCAGGCATGTTAACCAGCGGCACCCATGTTTTCAAGGAATGCAATTGGGTTGTCTCCGCGGCGGTCGAGCCGCAGCCACATCTGCGCTCTCGTGCCGCGGCCGGTGCCGCGCGCAGGCGAATCCGCCGCATAGTGTAGCCCGCAGACACGTTCGGCGCAGCCGGCACCCCCAAGCCGGTTTCGGCGCCATTCGAGTCGAGGGACCAGAACTGCCGCACCCGGCTCCGGCCGGTGGAAATATCCACCCAGGTGGGACACTGCCGATGTCTCCTTGCTCCAAGCCCGGATTTATGGGCTTCATTTGGGCGAGAGCAAAGCCCGCGAACAGGAGCGTGAAGAAGAGCGGCGCATAACTCTCCTAATAAACTTCGAAGCAGAATACGCGGTTGCCGTCGCTGGGCGAGATTGCGTACTGGCCATTTTCCAGCGGCTCGTTTGCTTCGATCTTGTATAAGTGGTTTTGCAACTTTGTCACCGTCAGGTACAACTTGCCGCCGCCGCCTTTGCGCGGCTTGGATGAAATGGAGACTTCACGATTCCCGTTCTTCACTTCCAGCTTGTACAACTCCAATCGATCCGGCACGACTTGGCCGGCGTCGATGATGAAAATCGGCTCGGCCATTGGAGTCCGCGCGGGAGAACCGGCGCCGCTGATGATGTAGGTATTTTCGTTCTTGCGATTCTCCTGGCGAGCCTGGCCGGCTTCGGTCTCCACGAGATTGGTGGCGTGCATCAGATACAGAACGTCGGGCTTGGGAGGTATGGGTCCCGAATATTTTTCTTGGGAGCTCAGCCAAACCGCGGGCAGGCACAGCAAAACGATAGCGCGCAGAAGTATGTGTTTACGGATCGTCATCATGGCAGCCTTTTCAGGACCATCTCAACAGATTTCCTGGGAGGAGCGGCGCCGTAGCTACTCTCGGTGACCTCTATCCATTCGCCTTTTTCGCTGAGCTTCATGCTGTTGTTCACCTTCAGTGGTCCGGCCTCAAAGCCCCAGGCAAAACCGTGGGTCAGCACCTTCAACTCTGTGTCCAGATAACGTCCATCATTGTAGGCACGAATCCGATAGACGGAGGTCGAGTCATCGTAGGAGACGATCGCCAGCGCCTGGAAGAGAACCTTCCCAGCCGCGTCCCGGCCGGTGCCTTCTATCAGCATTACCAAGCCATCGAGCTTAAACTGAATATTTTCGGATTGGATTATCTTGAGAGGATCGCCGGGACCACGCGACACCGAACCGTCGCCCGACCATTTTCCGGCCAGGAAATCCAGCTTCTTCATGGCCTCACGTTGAGCCGTAAGATTCGGCTGTTGGCCGGAGCAGAGGAACGCTGCTCCGAGCAGCAGAGCCAGCAAGGTGCATCGCATAGGACAGTTATAACATTCCGTTTCAATGTGTTTATAGATTAGTCTAGAACCGAGATCTACACGAGTGTCCGCGCTACGAAGCCAGGGCAGCACGCTCTTCCACTGTCCGGCAAATTCGAACTACTTCCGCTTCGTCAATCGGCTTACTCAGCACGAAACCTTCGCCGCCCTGGAATGCGCGGGACAAATCGGTGTCTATTCCGTCGGTCACCAGGACGAAGCCGCCTACCTGATGACGCACTCGCTCAAAGAATTCCACCCAATTGAGACCGGGCAGGCGTACAGCGCAAATCGCCATGTCGAAACGCATTCGCTGCGCCAGGTCGGCGCCCTCTTCCGCGTTTGACACGGGCACCACGCGATCGCCGCGAACTCCCAGCAACTGAACCAACTGACGCTGTACCTTGTTGTCGGGCTCGACGATCAGGACGGTGAGTTGACGGCTGCCGTCCTGCGATTCCGCCGCGGCCCCCAGGCCAACGCGCCGGACCTCTACCACGGGCAGTTCAATATCGAAGCGCGCCTGCGTGGACGAGACGTTGACCGTGCGAAACTCGCCGCCGTGGCTTTGGACAATTCCGCGGCAAACTCCCAGCCCGAGCGCTCCCGACCCGGCGTGATCGCTGTCCAGGCCGTCGCTTCTTTGAAACTCCAAAGAACGCGTTGGATATGCGATCTCCACCAACACGCGCCGGGCCAGCAGACTGGTTGAAACCGCAATGGTCTTTTCATGCGCTTCCAGCGCGGACTTCTCGGCGTCCGCCAGAAGATTCACCAGCACCTGTTCGAGTTGCCCGCGCGATCCCATCACCATCGCGCGTTTCGGCGACAACTGCGCCAGAATCTCGATTCCAATGACGTTGCCCTCCGGAACACGGAATTTCAGGAGCTCCGTCAGCAGGCCGTTTACGTCCACCGGCTCCGCTTCAGATTGTTCAATTCTCGCGAATGACACCAGGCGCGCCACGATTTCCGACGCTCGCCGCGCCTGATCCGCGATGGATTGCAGCTCCGGATTCGCATTCCCGTTCTGCCGCGACTGCACCGTGGAAGCCAGCGCCGCGATCGATTCCAGCGGCGAGCGCAATTCGCCGGCGACGTCTGAAATCAATTGTCCCGACGCCGCCACCTTCTCGCTGCGGAACAATTGCTCGCGGATGGAATGCTGATCCTGTAGTCTCAAGGCCGTCGCCACCTGGTTAGCCAGATGCTGCATGGCCGCCTGTTCACTCTGGCTGAAGTAATGAAACGTGTCTCGATGGTGCAGCTCCATTACTCCCACCAGCTCACTATGAGCGAACATTGGAACGAACAGCACGGAGCGAGGCGCACCCCCCAGGTCTTCTTTCCGGAAAAACGGACTGCGCCGCGTATCGTGCACCGCCACCAATGTGCGATTTCGAAAGCAGGCCGCGATACCCGCTGCCAGGGCGCCGTCCGGAGTATCTACATTGATGAACTCACCGGTGGACCGCGCCGAGTGCACCGCCTCCAGCATTTTGGTTCCACGAGCCAGAATGTACATGCCGATTCCGGACGCGTTGGAAAGCTCCGGCAGCGTGAGGGTCAGCCTTCTCAGGATCTCGGCGGGAGATGTGGCGCCGATCACTTCTTCGCCGAGCGCGTTCAGCAACCGCATCGTTCGGCGCAGGGCAGCCATGCGGCGCTCGCGTATCCACCAGATTCCCAATAACGAAGTGGCAAGCAGCAGCGACGCCAACAGGAAGGGAGGCCGGATCATCCACGCCTTTTCCAGAATCACGACCGCGGAGGGGCCTGGAATCAAGATCTGAAAGAAGCGGTTGTAAGGAGGCAGCGTGCAATATTGGTTGGAGATTCCCGTGACCCGAATGCGGTCACCCGTCCGCAGGGCCGTGAGTTGGGGCCCGGAATCGCGCCGCGTCCGGGGAAGAAAGATAGTGACTTCGCTCCCTTTTTCCCCAATCGCGATGACGTCGCCACCCGCGTTCTCTCCGGACGATGCAACCATGCTTTCGGTGGTCACCAGCACACCCAAATAACGAAACGAAGCCAAGTCGGACGGTTTCACAATCTTAGGCACGGGAGGTGCTCCGCAGCTCAGACGGCGGATTTCGCGTGGTAGCAGGACTGGAACCCCGGCCCGTTTGGCAATGATTCCTTGCACTTCCAGCCAATCCCCCGGCTCGAGGGCTTGAAACTGGCGATCCGAACCCTGCAGCAGTAGTCCGTAAGCGGCATCGTCCTGTATAGGCAGATAGTGCGAATCGGAGACCCACAGTGGGAGGGATGACACTCGGCCTGTTACGAGCACGTCTTTGCCGTCGAAGGCGGGGGTGGAGTCGGGTGGGATACGCGATCCGGCTTGTCGGAGGGTTACGCGGGTTTGGGCTGGGGAGAGGGCGGCTATTGAGAGGTAGAGGAGCGCGGTGGTCCAGAGGTGACGTCCGCTTCCTGACGGTCGCGGTTCTGAAACGGTTAGTTTTGTGCCTTTGGCCATGCTTCGTGCTTCGGATTCGCCATACCTTAGATCGGCAGAAATGCGTCTGAACTCCAACCGCGTCAAAGGCGATGCATTTCTGAAAAAACGAAGCCAGTTCTGGCTGGGGTCGGAGAATACATAATGGGATTGGGTTCGTTTTGCATCCTTTTTCTTTCCGGCCAGTCCCGCCCACACCATCCGGGTCGATTTGTCCGCCACAGTCAAATCGACGAATGATGCGGGCGGGCCTGGTGCCCTCTGGCCCTATATTAACGGTGGCGAGGATGCCGCAGAGCTTAGCGGGACGACGGAAGTGGCGAGGCGGGAGTGCGGAGTAACTACCGCAAATTGGCAGTGGGCAAGGCTTTGCGGCATTTGGGAGGGAGACGATAGCCGAGGGAAGAAATATTTGAACTGATTGTGACTGAGCGCGAGTCCTCGGACGATTTGCGGCCAGGTTTGGCGAGCGGCGACTGGGAAGTGGAACGTGCGGCAGCGGCATGGTGTTGAGACGACATTTCGGATTGGAGAGTCATCTTTGCTCTCTTTTCCCTTGCGCGGCGGCCCAGGATCCGTCTAAGAGATTCTTCACGTTGACAGTGAATTAGGCGGCATGAAGCACGGGTCCGGATCAAGAATTACTTGCCGGCAGACTAGCAATCTGACTACAATTTGCCCACCCGGAGTTTGGACATTTCGGGCAACGTCATGTGACGAATCGTCGATTGATCTCCCAGATCTCGGAGTTGTTAGTGTTAACGGTTTAGTTGACGTGAGGCGGACGTCCACGTGGAATTCAGCACGGCTAAGATTGAGAAATGAAATCCCGTCTGTATCTGGAGACAACCGTTCCTAGTTATTTGATTTCGCGGCCGAGCCGGGATCTAATCGTCGCGGGCCACCAGCAGATCACGAGGGAATGGTGGGAGAAGCGAAGCGCCGCCTTCGAGCTTTACGTTTCGCAACTGGTCGTCGACGAAGTGAGCGCCGGAGATCCCCTCGCCGCGCGGGAACGGCTGAAGATGCTCCGTGATCTTCCCCTGCTGGACATCACACCTGAAGTCGCCGTCTTAGCCTCCAGCATTCTGGCCTCCGGCAACGTCCCTCGGAAAGCATCTACGGACGCTGCGCACATCGCCATGGCAGCAGTGCACGGAATGGATTTCCTGGTAACCTGGAATTGCGCACACATTGCGAACGCGGCGATTGCTAAGCAGCTTGCTTTGACGTGCCGCGATCATGGGTTTGAATGTCCGGTGATCTGCACACCGGAAGAGCTAATGGAAGAATAGGTCATGCCGAGAGATCCAATCGTCGATGAAGTCCGGCGCGCTCGGGAGAACGAAGCCGCCAAGCATGGTTTCGATGTCAAGGCGGTCCTGACGGCCTCGAAAAAGCGACAACGCCGCTCCACGCACAAGGTGGTGTCGTTTGTGCCCAAGAAGAAGTTGACCGCCAACCGAATCCGCCGCGATGGCCGAGAGAGACCGCCTGTAGGGCCGTAGTTCGAGTGGGATTGGGTTCGTTTTGCATCGTCTTTATTTCTGTTCTCGTACGGTTCGCGAGTCCGGCCAGTCCGCCCACACCATCCGGGTCGATTTGTCCGCCACAGTCAAATCGACGAAATGATGCGGGCGGGCCTGGTGCCCAACTGGCCCTATATTAACGGTGGCGGATGCCGTAGAACTTAGTACGACGATGGATGCGGCGAGGCGGGAGTGCGGAGTAATCGCCGCAAATTGGCATGGGGTAAGGCTTTGCGGCAATTCGGAGCGGGATGAAGAAATATTTGAACGGATTGTGACTGAGGGCGAGGACGGGATATTCTAGTAACTCGACATGGGCAAGGTTTTTGTCAGCTATTCCCATAGGCAAGCCGAGTGGGTCAGAGATCGCTTGTGTCCCGCCCTGAAAGCCGGCGGGGCCGAAGTCCTCATTGACGTAACACGCTTTCGGGCCGGCATCGCTCTTCATCAACAGATGGACGCCACCCAGGATCAGGCTGATGTCCATCTTCTCGTCTTATCGCCAGATTATTTGTCCAGCGCTGCGTGCGTTCATGAAATGGACCGGGCAATTGCGCTTGATCCCACGTTTGCCAAGTGCTGCATTTTACCCGTGGTGCGGGTTCCCTGTACGCTGCTTACGGGAATCAAGGCTCCGCTTTATGTGAGACTTGATGACGATTCCGTGAGCGACCAGTGGGATCGGGTCATGAAAGGCTGCGAAGCCGACTTAGGCGCGTCTGTTCCGCATTGGCTCGATTGTCTGGAACGCGTACAGACTCGGCTGGAACGCAGGGAGTCGGTCAATCTGAGAGTCATCGGTTCACCAAAGTGGCGTGAGCTCTTGGATGCGGTCCATGAGAGGTTTAAAGGCAAGATCGGACACGTCGATCTAAACGGAGGCGATGCGGTCAGCAGGCGCGGCTTGGTTTCGGCGATTCTTTTGGCCTGTGGACATCACGCGGCGGTGAGTTCGGAGCCGGATGACCTGGCTGAACTACAAGCCAGAATTGGAAATTCGGCCGGCGCGATGATCGAGCTCCGTCATTTCGATCGCGTGAAGGACCCCGACAGGCACTATGGGGACGCGTTCTTTTGGGCGATCAACCATCTGGTGGAGACGCGAAAACTGAGCTTGCTGATTGAGTCGCGGGAGACCTTGGCCGCGCTGGTACCACCCGCGCTTAAGCAAAGCAGCGTTGTCTCAGTTACCAAGACCGTGGAGCTCCGGGGAAACTAGCCGTGACACCGCCGCTGGCCCTGGATCGGATCAAAGTTTTCGACTGGAAGAGCCATGTAGCGGCGCTGTGGTGGTTGGGAGTGCTGTACCGGCGGCCCAAGTTTTTGGAACAATCCCTGGCTGCCATACCCCGCGGCCGGGCCGTACTTCAAGGAATCGTGCTGTACCTTCACTGTTTGCCCTACGTGGCAATTGTTTCGATCCTGCTGCGTGTTGCGCTTCTCTCACTTACCCACACCCAGTGGACTTGGCGGAGGCTCTTCGTCGATGTGGCCTTAGGGATCGCCGGTGGGATCGCCGTTGGGATCGCCGGTGGGATCGGCGGTCGGATCGTCGGTGGGATTGCCGGTGGGATCGCCTTTGGGCTCGCCTATGGGATCCCCGTTGGGC
>CATPCJ010000359.1 GCA_955652915.1 uncultured Bryobacteraceae bacterium | reverse complement strand
TTCCAATGTCGTGCAGATAACCGCCGCGGAAAAGCGCGGTCAGATCCGGTTTCGGCAGTCCCAAAGCTTCGCCCAGCATCACCGCCGCCACCGAGAGCCGTTGGCAATGCTGCCCGGTGAAGGCGTCGCGTTGTTCCACCGCCTGCGCCAGCGCGAACAGGATCGTTTCCGCTTCCTCCAGCGAGTCGATGAGCGCTTTGTTTCGCAGCATCGCGCGGACACGCGTGCGGACCACGGCGGGATGCAGCGGCTTAAAGAGGAATTCATCGGCGCCGGACGAAATCCCCGCAATTTCGTTTTCAATCCCCTGCAGACTGGTGACCATCATCACCGGAATTAGCTGCGTCAGGCGGTTGGCCTTGATCCACCGGCAAAGCTCAGCCCCGCTCATTTCCGGCAGCTTCAAATCCAGTATCACCAGATCTATTTTCTCGGATTGAAGCCTCTCTATCGCTTCGGACGCCCGGCGAGCTTCCATCATTCGATACGACGCGGTCTTGAAAATGGCCTTGAGCAGGCGCCGGTTGATTTCTTCTCCATCGACAATGAGGATGACGGCGTGGCGGCCCTGATGGCCTACCACTTCCACAAAGGAGTCCGCCGGAGCCGGCCTCCCTTCGCGGGGGGCAGACGTCAGTTTCGGCGACATGGAGGACTGAACCAGGGCGCGGGCCTCGCTTATTGACCTATCGTCAGGAATAGGAAAAGGGTTTAGTGAATTTGTGCGTTAAAACCAGGGCTTGAGGATCCTGAATATCACCGGCGCTATAGTAGAGCTTTCGCATGAAAATAATATCGGAGGCGCCCTGCCGCGTCGATTTGGCTGGGGGCACGCTCGACATCTGGCCGTTGTACCTCTATCATCCCGGCGCGGTGACGCTGAATTTCGCCATCAATCGATGGACCCGCTGCGTATTGGAGACCCAGGAATCCCCGGAGATTCGCTTGCGTTCGGGCGATCTGGAAGCCGAAGAGACCTTCGCCTCATTCGCTGAGCTACGCGCCTCGAAACAGCCCAGATTGCCGCTGGTGACCTTTGTTCTGCGTTTTTTTGAGCCTCGAACCGGCTTGCTGCTGCATACCGATTCGGAGGCGCCGGCGGGCGCCGGCGTGTCGGGATCGTCGGCGCTGATTATCGCCGTTGCCAGCGCGCTCAACCGGCTTACCGGCGCGGGCCACAAGCTGGAAAAGCTGCGTGAGATCGCGCAAAACATCGAGGCGCAAATCATCCGTGTGCCGACCGGCGCCCAGGATTACTATCCCGCCATGTACGGCGGTGTCAGCGCCATCGAGCTGGGGCCGGGCGGTATCCACCGCGTCCAGATGAAAGTGGATCTCGACGATTTCAACGAGCGAATTGTACTGGCGTACACCGGAGCGCCGCGCAATTCCGGCGTAAACAATTGGGAAGTTACCAAAGCTTATCTGGACGGTAACAGAAGAGTGGAGCGAAACTTCGCGCAGATTACGGCCATCGCGATCGCCATGCGGGCGGCGATTGAGAAAGGCGATTGGAACGAGACGGGCCGGCTGCTGCGCGAGGAATGGTCGCATCGCCGCAAGAACGCTCCCGGCATTTCAACGCCCGCCATCGATCGCCTGGTGAGCGTGACGCGCAAAGCGGGCGCGCTCGGCGCGAAGGTGTGCGGAGCCGGCGGCGGAGGTTGCGTATTCTTCTTGGTGGAGCATGGCGCCCGTGAGACGGTGTCGCGCGTAATTGAAAACGCCGGAGCCGAAGTCCTGCCCGTGAAAGTTGCGCCGCACGGTGTTACAGTTCGAATGACGCGGAAGGTCTGAGTGCAAGAGTTACGAGCAGCGTTGCAGAGCGAAAGCGCAATCGCGCTGGACACCGCCGCGCTTGAAATGGCGGCCATCGAAACTCCGGGTTTAAACCCGGCCGCCTATCGCGACATGCTGGACCGGTTTGCGTCCGAGCTGGCCGCGCGGGTGAACGCCGCGGCGGATGGCCGTGAATTCGTGCGGTTGATGAACCAATATCTGTTCGAAGAATTGGGATTTCGCGGAAACGAAGCCAACTATGAAGATCCGCGCAACAGTTGTCTCGATATCGTACTGGATCGGCGCATCGGTATTCCCATTACCCTGTCCGTTGTGTACATCGAAATAGCGCGGCGCATGGGACGGCCTGTCTTCGGAATCGGGCTCCCAGGACATTTCGTCGTTCAATACGACGATGGCGATTATTCCATCTACGTCGATCCCTTCCGCGCGGGGAAGCTGCTCGCGGAAGCGGACTGTCATGAGCTCGCGCGTGAAATTACGGGCGTCGACTCATCCACTGAGCCCTCCACGCTGGCCCCCGTGAGCGATCGCTATATTTTGGTTCGGATTCTGAACAACATGCGCTCCGCCTACTTTCAGGCGAAGCAATTCGGGAAAATGGCGCAGGTCATGGATCTGCTGGTGGAGGCCTTCCCGAAGAACGCGGATTATTTCAAGGCCCGGGGAGTGGCGCGCCTGCATCTGCGCGAGTTCAGCGCCGCGAAAAGCGATCTGGAAATGTATCTCAGATATTCGCCAGACGCCGAGGATCGCGGCAAGGTGACCAAGCAGCTCGAGGCGATTCATCGCTGGCTGGCAAGATTAAACTGATTCGGCCTTTAATACAACCGCACCCCTCTCGGCCCCGGCCTCTCCGTGGCATGCACTGTATCCATGAACCGCACTTTGTTCGGATTCAGCGTCATGACCATGGAGTGGGTGCGATAGCCGTCACCGAAGAAGCGCACGCCCTGCAACAGACTGCCCGGCGTCACCCCGCAGGCCACGAAAACGATCTGCTGGCCGGGAGCCAGGTCTTCGGCCCGATAAACTTTGTGCGGCTCCGTGATGCCCATGCGTTCCATGCGACGTTCCAAGTCCGCATTATCGACCACCAGCCGGCCCACCATTTCGCCGTTGAGACAGCGCAACGCCGCGGCCGTGATCACGCCTTCCGGAGCGCCGCCGATGCCCATCACGGCGTGAACGCCCGCGCCTCGCACCGCCGCCGAGATTCCGGCCGACAGATCGCCGTCCCCGATCAGCCGGATTCGCGCCCCCGCCTTCCGTATCGAAGCCATCAGTTTCTCGTGCCGCGGGCGATCCAAAACAATGACCACCAGATCCTTGACCTGGCGTTCCAGCCGGCGCGCGATGTTTTCCAGATTTTCTTCCACCGGCGCGTCGATATTGAGAGCGCCTTTGCACGCGGGGCCCGCGATGATTTTCTCCATGTAGCAATCCGGCGCGTGCAGCAGTCCGCCCGCCTCGGAGGCCGCCAGCACCGCGATGGAATTTGGAGCGCCCGTAGCGCAGAGATTGGTGCCCTCCAGCGGATCGACGGCAATATCGATAGCCGGATATTCCACGCCGTCGAGCGGTGGAGCGCCCACCCGTTCGCCGATGTAGAGCATGGGGGCTTCATCCCGTTCGCCCTCGCCGATTACGATGTTGCCTGCAATCGGGACGCTCTCAAACGCGCGCCGCATGGCTTGGACGGCGGCCAAATCCGAACCAGCGCGATCGCCTTGGCCCATCGTGCGGGCGGCCGAAACCGCGGCTTCTTCCACTACTCGGGCCAGTTCAAATGCCAGTTGCAGGTGTCGCCTCCGTCAGGTGGTGTTGCAGGATTTCGCGTAAGACGCACCGATGATATCACGAGCGATGCTTCATCTTGCCGGACTTAGGGGCGCAAATTAGCCGCGATCCGGTAGACGCGGAAGTGGCGCAGCTCCACGTGGCTGGCGGTGGTGCGAAAACCGAAGTGGCCGCGCGTGTAAGGCACGGTATCCGGAAAATCGAAGATTGGCCGGCCGTCCCGGTAATACTGGATGCGATTCCCGAATGCCACAAGCTGCACGGTCTGCCACACGTTCGGTTGCAGCAGCACTTCGGCGCTACGCAGATCGTGCTCCGGCAAGAGCGGCCGCTCCACGGCATCGCCGATATAGCGGCGAAAACGCGTCGTGGTATTCGAGTTCCCGCCCTGCCCCGCATAATACGCGCGAAGCTGGTTGTAGTCGCTGAATTTGCCGGACCGTTTGGTGGCGAACAGGTCGTCGGGCGAGCGGGCGTCGGTCGCCATCCAGAAGGCATTCAGGTCGGAAACCCGATCGTTGGGCCCGCCGGCCTGCACCATGCGCGCCTCGTATTGGATCATCACGGCGCCACGCAGTTCCGGACGGAACCAGAGGGTGCAACCGGCCGGCACGTCAATGGTCAGCACGCCGCCGCGCGTTTCTACTCTTCCAGGCTTCTCGAGTTCGCTGGCCCAACGCGCCAGACCGTCGCGGAACTCTTCGGCGAACAGAACCTGCCCTTGCGTGAATGGCACACCAGCCGGCGCCGCGGCGAACAGCATGTACGCCAACACACAACACCGAAAGCCGCCCGGTATGGCACCTTCCAATTTTATCCCTGGCCCTTCCCGGCAGCAGATAAGTCGCGGGTAGTGGGTCAGTTTGAGTCGTGCTTGTGAAGAAGCCGTAAAGCGACCGCAATGCCTGAGCCTAATACGATAGACCCAACGAGAAACCAACGTATCGCTGGAATGCCCAGGAAAAACACGAGCATGCTACCGGCAACAAATAAAAATCCCGCGGCGCCGCCGCCGACTCGGATGTTGTGCATGCTGATTCCGGGATGCGGACTGCCGTTGGTTTTCATACTACCGCTCCACCTTCATTATGCACCAACAAGCCCCCTAATATGTCTGTTAGTGCGCTAATTGTGTGTCCCTTGCCCTTGCTTCTTCAACTCGGCACGCGAAGTGAAGGCAGGAAGCGGCCAGGTCTTATGTGGGGCAGGATGGTATCCTGCCGGGGATTGGTAATCCGCCTGGTGTTGGATCCGGAATTCCTTACGGGCCGATTGCCAATCGGCCACAAGTTGCCCACGCATGATGAACCTAATGACCACGGCTGCGAAGCACGGTTGCCGTGGCGCTTCAGGCTGGCCGCATATTTCGTGATTCCCGCCGTCGTGGCTTTCTGCTGCCTTGTGGCCCGGCCGCCGCCGCGTTACGATCAGCGCACCGAATGTCTGGACTTCTACGGCCGGACCCGTTACGCCAAGCGTCAGGTACATGTATCGAGGGACGGATTTGTATTCCTGGTCGAGTCACAGGATGGGAAGGTCAATGACGTTGTAGGTGGGGACTGCCGCGTGACGAGCGATCAAAACTAGGGCAACAAACTAGTTCGCTCACCTGAGCACTCCTAATATAATGGGTTCATAGAAGCAGATAAGGTCCAAATACCCCAGCAGTTTGATGGAAGCAATCCGCACCTTTTTCGGACCCCGAAGTATGCCTTGGTGTTGTAGCTGGTGCCAAGTGGGATTCGGCAGGTCCGGAGTGCCCACGTTGCGAGTCTAAGAGGCTTTCGTTCCTCAAGACTCGGCTTATGTGGAAGTGCCTGGACTGTCAAAAACAGTTCTCCGTCAAGGTCGGAACCATCTTTGAAGATTCCCCCGTGGGGCTCGATAAGTGGCTGTGTGCAATGTGGCTTGTTGCCAACTGCAAGAACGGCGTTAGCTCGTACAAGATCGCCCGCGATTTGAAAGTCACTCAGACTACCGCATGGTTCATGCGTCACCGCATCCGCTATGCGATGCACACCGGAAGCATCAACAAGATGTCTGGCACCGTCGAAGCGGACGAAACCTTCATCGGCGGTAAGGCGCGATTCATGCACGCCGGGGAACGGGCGCGGAAAATTCGCGGACGCGGACCGATGGGAAAGGCGATTGTGTTTGGTCTGCTCGACCGTGAGACGGGCAAGGTTCGCACGTCGGTTGTTGGTTCTCGTCGAAAGGCGCATCTTCACCGCGAGATCCGCGAGAACGTTGCGCCAGGATCGGAACTGATGACCGATGCGCTGAAGTCCTACGACGGCCTGGACTCCGAGTACGCGCACAAGGTCATTGACCATGCGGAAGCATACGTTGACGGCAACGTGCACACGAACCGCTTGGAGAACTTCTGGAGTCTCCTGAAGCGTTCCATCAAGGGCACGTATTTGAGCGTGGAACCGTTTCATTTTTTCAGGTACCTTGACGAACAATCCTTCCGTTATAACGAGCGCCGCTCCAACGATGCAGAGCGGTTTGCAAAGGTGCTCGGCTCAATAACTGGCAAGCGCTTGACCTACGCGCGGGTGAAGGGGTGACTCGGATGCGGAAGTCATCCGCCAAGGTCGGGGTAGGCGAAAAACTGAGGGGCCGAAAGCCGCTTGAATATCGGCGGTTTGAGGAGTTCCTGAATGAGGTTTTTTTATCAAGGAGGTGTCAAGTATTTAGTGTAAACGCTGTTCTCCGTGTTTTGCTTCTTTCGCTGGAATTTGCCAATTTCGACGTTACCGTGGTCCGGCGGAGCGAAGCCCTGCGCCGCGTTGCTTGCGGCGCGCTTAGGGCGTAGCGTAGCCGGACCACGGTAACGTCGGTCGCCCCGTCCTTCATGCCCGCTCCAACGCCGGCATACGATCCGGCCACAGCAGTTGAAACCGATTCAAAGCCTCGCGCCAACTCTGCACGTGATTCCATTTCTTGGCCACGTTCCGCAGCGCCATATAGAGCAGCTTCAGAGCCGCCTCTTCCGTCGGAAACGCAGCTCGCGTCTTGATCACTTTCCGCAACGTCATGTTCAGAGATTCCACCGCATTGGTGGTATAGATCACCTTCCGGATCTCCGGCGAGAAGGCGAAGAACGGCGTGATTCGTGCCCAGTTCCTGCGCCAGATCTGACTGATGGCTGGATGCGTCCCGTCCCACTTGCCGGCGAACTCTTCCAGTTGCTGTTCGGCCACTTCCGCCGTCGGCGCCCGGTAAATCCCCCGCAGTTCGGCCGCCACCGCCTTGCGCTGCTTCCAGGACACATAGTTCAAGCTCGCTCGCACCAGGTGCACAATGCACAGCTGTACCTGAGTCTTCGGGTACACCGTCTCGATCGCTTCCGGAAATCCCTTCAGCCCATCCACGCACGCGATGAATATATCTTCTACCCCGCGGTTCCGCAGCTCTGTCAACACTTGCAACCAAAACTTCGCGCCCTCGTGGGCCGACGTCCATATTCCTAGCACTTCCTTATTCCCCTCCAGCTTTATGCCCAGCGCCAGATAGATCGCGCGATTTTGCACCTGCCCGTTGTCCCGGATCTTGACGTACAACGCATCCAGATACACGATCGGATACAAGCTATCCAGCGGACGATTCTGCCAGCACTTCACCTCCTCCGCTACGGCGTCGGTCACCGTGGAAATCAGCGACGGGCTCACCTCCACTCCGTAGATCTCTTCCAGATGCGCCTGGATCTCCCGCGTGGTCATCCCGCGCGCGTACATGGACAGAATCTTGTCATCGAATCCGCTGAAACGCGTTTGACCTTTAGCCACGATTCTAGGCTCGAACGTCCCTTCCCGGTCCCGCGGCGTCTCCAGCTCAATCTCGCCGAAATCCCCTTTCAGTTTTTTCCGGCTCGTCCCATTTCGTGAGTTCCCACTCCCATGACCCACCGGATCGTGTTTCTCATACCCCAGATGGTCGGTCAGTTCCGCCTTCAAGGCACGCTCAATCACCGCTTTGGTCAGCTCTTTCAGCAGTCCCTTCTCGCCGATGATCTGCTCCGGATGATGATAATCCGCCAGCAGTTTGTCTATCAGTTCTGGATCGATTGCCATTGTTCTCCCTTTCAGATTAGGAGAACATAG
>CATPCJ010000358.1 GCA_955652915.1 uncultured Bryobacteraceae bacterium | reverse complement strand
GTGCTGGCGCTGCCGCCGCAGAACAAATTTATAAATCGTACCTACAAAAATAATTAAAAAAAAAATTACCTGCCCTCGGTGGCATTTTGTCTATTGCTCGCGGCGATGGTTCTACAGCTGAAAGTGAAATCTCAGTGGGCGGTATCGATAGCGATAGTTATATTCAATCTAACTGCCCTACTTCACAATATGACAGCATGGGAGTACGCTTCTCAAAAAGCTAAAGCCGCATGCAGCGTTGCAGCGTCGTGCGCACTGGCTGGCACATCGGTGCCTGGACTGCCGGGCAGTCTAAAAGGAGTGTACTTCTTCGCCAACGGATTTCCGGAGTGTGTCGAGATGCAGCGAAGCGGAGATAAAGGAACACGATCCTCATGCGTGCTTTCCTGGGACACCAACACAGATGAACTATCGCGCCGCTAGGCGATCGGGCAAGTTATGATAGCCACGATGGCCGTTGACCGATGAGCACCGATACCGCGGCAGCCGTCCGAGCAGGTGAGGAGCTGGATCAGGAAAAGCTGACCGGCTATCTGCGGGACAAAATCGAAGGCGGCGGGCAATTGACCATCGAGCAATTTCCGGGCGGCCATTCGAATCTCACTTATCTCTTGCGCACACCGGTCCGCGAATATGTGCTTCGCCGCGGGCCACTGGGACCAGTTGCGCCCAAGGCTCACGACATGGCCCGCGAATACATGGTTCTCAAAGCCGTGCATCCTGTTTTTGCGCCCGCACCTCAGGTTTTTCATCTGTGCGAAGATCCGTCGATTGCCGGTGCGATCTTTTTCGTCATGGAGCGCCGCCGCGGGATTGTAGTTCGCGATCACATTCCGCCCGAGCTTGCGGCGTTTCCCGATTACCCGGAACAAGTGAGCCGTGGATTCGTGGACTGCCTGGTTGACTTGCATGCGGTGGACATCGAAAAGCATGGTTTAGTGTCGCTCGGAAAACCGGCCGGTTTCTTAGAGCGGCAAGTGCGTGGCTGGTTCGAGCGGTGGATTCGCGCTAAGACCGAAGAAATTCCACTGATGGAGCGGCTGATCCAGTGGCTAACGGATCACCTTCCCGAATCGCCCGCGCCTACGTTGGTGCACAACGATTTCAAACTCGACAATTTGATGTTGGACGCGAGCAATCCCGGGCGAATCGAGGCGGTGCTTGATTGGGAGATGGCCACGGTGGGCGATCCGTTGGTCGACCTCGGCCTGATTCTTTGTTATTGGCGGCAACCCAGCGATCCGGGCGGGACAAAAGCGTCGCTCACCACGCAGCCCGGCTGGTACAGTCGCGAACAGCTCATCGGCCGCTACGCCGAAAAGACCGGACGCGATTTGTCCAAGATGAAGTACTACGAAGTTTTCGCGCTTTTCAAACTGGCGGTGGTGCTGCAACAAATCTATGTGCGGTTTCATCGCGGGCAAACACAGGACGAGCGCTTTCGCCATTTCGACAAACGCGTGCACAACCTGATTCAACAGGCTGTGGCGTTGATATAATCCAAGGCACATGGCCAACCAAGAGACTCTGTACAGTGTCGCGGATCGAGTCGCGACCATCACGTTAAATCGGCCGGACAAGCTCAATGCCTGGACTGGGACGATGGAACAGGAAGTGCGCGCCTCGATGCACGAGGCGGAGAGCGATGCGAACGTTCGCGTCATCATTCTTACCGGCAACGGCCGCGGATTTTGCGCGGGCGCCGACATGTCGCTGCTCGGCTCGATCGCGCAGCAGGGCCTCGGCGATCGGGGGCGCGAACACGTTCTGAGAAACTCGGGGAATGGCGGGCGGGCTGGCGCGCGCCCGGATTTCCAGAAGAAATATTCGTATTTTCCATCCATTCAAAAGCCTGTAATTGCGGCCGTGAACGGTCCAGCGGTTGGGTTGGGCTTTATCATCACGCTGTACTGCGACCTGAGATTTGCTTCGGACTCCGCACGCTTCGGCACTGCTTTCGCCAAGCGCGGGCTGATCGCCGAATATGGAATATCGTGGATGCTGCCGCGTCTGATCGGGCCGGCGAATGCCATGGACATGCTGTTCTCCGCCCGTCTGGTGGACGCCGCGGAAGCGCTGCGAATGGGCTTAGTGAACCAGGTTTTTCCCCAGGATAGCTTCCAGCAGAGGGTGAACGCCTATGCGAAGGATCTGGCGAACAACGTCAGCCCCAGGTCGTTGCGAGTTATTAAAGAGCAAGTCTATAGCGGGATGTTTCAAACATTATCCGAGGCTTTTGAGGGCGCTGAACAGGAGATGATCGAAAGTTTACAGTGCGACGACTTCAAGGAAGGCGTGGCCCACTTCCTGGAAAAAAGAGCTCCCGCGTTTACAGGCAAATGAACCATGCATTTTGACTTCACTGAAAAAGTACAGACTCTCCAGAAGCGGCTTCAGCACTTCATGGATGAGCACATTTATCCGAACGAACACCGGCATCACACGGAACTGGATCCGAACGACCGCTGGAAGCCGTCGCGGATCATCGAAGAGTTGAAGCCTAAAGCGCGCGCCGCCGGTCTTTGGAATCTGTTCCTGCCGGAAAGCGAGGACGGCGCCGGGTTGACGAATCTGGAATACGCGCCCCTGTGCGAGATCATGGGCCGTTCCACCATGGCGGCGGAGGTATTCAATTGTTCCGCGCCCGACACGGGCAACATGGAAGTGCTGGCGCGTTATGGCTCGCCTGAACACAAGCAGCGCTGGCTGAAGCCTCTGCTGAATGGGGAAATTCGTTCTTGTTTTTCGATGACGGAGCCGGCGGTGGCCTCTTCCGACGCCACGAATATCGAGAGCAGCATCGTGCGCGACGGCGATTCCTACGTCATCAATGGACGCAAGTGGTGGTCTTCCGGCGCGGGCGATCCGCGCTGCAAAATTTCGATTTTCATGGGCAAGACCGACCCCACCGCGCCGAAACATAAGCAGCAATCGATGATCTTGGTGCCGATGGATACGCCGGGCATCAAGGTGGAGCGCATGCTCACGGTTTTCGGCTACGATCATGCTCCTCACGGTCACGCTGAAATCACGTTTAAGGATGTGCGCGTGCCTGCTTCGAATATGCTGCTGGGAGAGGGCCGCGGCTTCGAGATTGCGCAGGGGCGGCTGGGTCCGGGGCGAATCCATCACTGCATGCGTTTGATCGGCGTGGCGGAGCGGGCGCTCGAAGCCATGTGCCGCCGCGTGGATTCGCGCGTTGCATTCGGACGGAAAATATCCGAGCAGGGCACGATTCGCGCCGACATCGGCCAGTCGCGCATGGAAATCGAGCAGGCGCGGCTGCTGGTGCTGAAAGCGGCATACATGATGGACACGGTGGGCAACAAAGCGGCGCGTGGCGAGATCGCGATGATCAAAGTAATTGTGCCCAACGTTACGCTGAGCGTCGTGGATCGCGCTATCCAGGCGCATGGCGCGGCCGGCGTTTGCCAGGACACTTTTCTGGCGGCGGCATGGGCGAATTCCCGCACGCTGCGGCTGGCCGATGGGCCGGATGAAGTTCACCGCGAATCGATCGCGAAGCTGGAACTGGAACGGCTGCTGGGGAAAGCTCGTGCTTCGTCCTCGGCGAAATGAGCACGCTGGTCCTGGTCCGGCACGGGCAAGCCAAACCATTCGAAAAGAATTCCGATTGTTTATCTGAAACCGGCGAGCAGCAGGCGATTCGGCTGCGCGAATACTGGCGCGAACACAGCATTCGTTTCGACGAGATTTACACCGGAACGATGTTGCGTCACGCGCGGACGGCGGAGCTGGCGGGATTCGAAAAGTTCGAGCAACGGGCTGAGTTCAACGAATACAACGCCGATGGAATTTTGCGGGCGCATCCGGAATTTGCTCCGGCAACGGACAATCGGGCGTTGCAGAAAGCGTTTGAAACGGCGATGCCGATGTGGATCGCGGGCAAGCTGCGGGCGCCGGGTCTTGAAACCTGGCGCGAGTTTCACGACCGCGTAACGCGTGGGCTTCGCGGCATCACCGATGCTGACCGGGCAAGCCGGCGCGTGGTTGTGTTTACGTCGGGCGGGCCGATCGGAATAGCGGTGCAGACGGTACTGCAAGCCCCAGAAGCCATGGCGATCGAAGTGAACTGGAGAATCCGGAACTGTTCGCTGACCGAGTTCCTATTCACACGCGGCCGCGTTTCGCTCGATACATTAAACGCCACGCCCCATCTTAAGGACGTAACGTTCCGCTAGCGGGCCGCTGAAAGAGTCATTTGGGCCGCCGATGAAGGCTGATGGACGCAGATAAAGCATTTCGTTTCAATCCGCGTTGATCGGCGTTAATCTGCGGCCGGTAATTTTGTGCCTCCCCTGGATGTACGATACACATAATGTCTTTCTCCAGACGCGAATTTCTGCACAGCGCAACCATGCTTACCGCGGGCGCCGGTGCGCTATTGTATCCCGCCGAATCGGAATCGAATCTCGGCTGGTACGATCGCCCGATGCGTTGGGCGCAGCTCACATTGGTCGAAAACGATCCGGCGACTTTCGATCCGAATTTCTGGCTCGATTATTTTCGCCGTACTCATTCCGACGCTGCGTGCCTGAGTGCCGGTGGCTGCATCGCATATTACCCGACGGCAATTCCTTTCCACCATCGCAGCCGATGGCTAGGAAATAGCGATCCTTTAGGAGAACTGGTCGCCGGATGCCGGAAGCTGGGCATGAACGTGATTGCGCGCACCGATCCGCACGCGACGCATCCGGACGTCTATGCCGCACATCCCGATTGGATTGCCGTGGATGCGCAGGGCAAGAAGCGCAAGCACTGGGCGGATCCCGATTTCTGGGTGACCTGCGCGCTTGGCCCGTACAACTTCGAATTCATGACGGAAGTCACCAAGGAAATTGTCAGACTGTACAAGGTGGACGGCGTTTTCAGCAATCGCTGGGCAGGTTCCGGCATGTGTTACTGCGAACACTGCGTGCGCAATTTCAAAATGTTCTCAGGTCGCGATCTGCCGCGTACCAACAATCCACAGGACCCAGCCCGCCGCGATCACAGTGTGTGGCAGCAGCAGCGGCTCTTCGAGCTTTGGCGATTGTGGGATGGCGAGATCCGCAAGATCAACCCCAACGCCTCGTTCATCGCGAACAGCGGCGGCGGCGCGCTGAGTCCGCTGGATATGACAACCATCGCCGAACTCTCGCACATCTTATTCGCCGACCGTCAGGCGCGCCACGGACTGATGCCGCCCTGGATGTTCGGCAAGAACGGCAAGGAGTATCGGTCCACCATGGGCCGCAAGCCGATCGGCGGGATTTTCAGCGTGGGTGTTGAAGAGGACCACCGCTGGAAGGATTCGGTCCAAAACGCAGAAGAAATCAAACTGTGGGTGGCCGATGGAATCGCGAATGGTCTGCGGCCGTGGTTCACGAAATTCTCAGGCGAACTGCGCGACCGGCGCTGGCTCAAGCCGGTCGAGGAGATTTACAACTGGCACTATCAGAACGATCGCTACCTGCGAAACGAACAACCGCTCGCGCGCGTTGCAATGGTTTATTCGCAGCAGACCGCTTCGTATTACGGCGGTGAGCAAGCACGGGCGAAGGTGGAAGACCACACCCTGGGCTTCTATCAGGCGTTAATCGAAGCGCGAATTCCGTTTGAAATGGCGCATGACCGGCTTCTGGATTTGGCGCACATTGAGCGATTCCGGACTCTGATCCTTCCCAACATCGCAGCGCTATCCGATCTGCAATGCGCACAGTTACGAGAATACGTCCAGCGCGGCGGCCGGATTGTCGCAACGCATGAAACGTCGCTTTACGATGAACATGGAGTGCGGCGCGGCAACTTCGGACTCTCTGATCTTTTTGGCGCTTCGTTCGGCGGCAGCATCGAAGGTCCGATGCAGAATTCTTATCTGACCGTTGAAACCGATGCAGCCAGCGGCCTCCGTCACCCGATTCTTAATGGATTGGAGGACGCTGAGCGGATAATCAACGGCGTTCATCGCGTGGCCGCAAATCCATTGAGGAAGGGCGAATACTCGCCGTTGACGCTGGTGCCATCTTATCCGGATCTGCCGATGGAAGAGGTGTTTCCGCGAGTTCCGAAAACCGATATTCCGGAAGTTTTCGTACGGGAATTCGGGCAAGGCCGCGTGGTGTACTTCCCCTGGGACATCGATCGCACCTTCTGGGAAGTATTGAGCACGGACCACGGCAAGCTGCTTCGCAATGCCGTGGAATGGGCCACCGATGAGGAGCCGCCGGTCAGAGTGAGAGGCGCGGGCGTCCTGGACGTTACCATCTGGCGGCAGAAACAATCGATGACGGTGCATTTGGTAAATCTAACCAATCCGATGATGATGAAGGGTCCGATTCGAGAGATCATTCCAATCGGGGCACAGCAGGTGAGCGTTCGCATTCCACAATCTGCACGGGTAACACGAGTGCAGACTTTAGTGGATCGCAAGCAGCGGCAGTTTCAAATCAGAGACGGGCGATTGAACTTGGTTGTGCCTTCCATCGGAATCCATGAAGTTGTGGCAATAGAGTTGCTAAACTAGACCTTGATCCCATGAAAATTCACGAGTATCAGGCCAAGGCAATCCTGGCCAAGTACGATGTCCCTGTGCCCAGGGGCGAAGTTGCGTTCTCCGTTGACGAAGCTGAGGCGGCGGCGAAGCGAATCGGTGGTAGCGTCGTTGTGAAGGCGCAAATCCATGCCGGCGGGCGCGGCAAGGGCGGTGGTGTGAAGGTCGCCAAGGACGCCGATGAGGCGGCGGAGATTGCAAAGAAAATTCTGGGAATGAAATTGGTGACGCACCAGACCGGGCCGGAAGGTAGAATTGTCCAGCGCCTGTTGGTGGAAGAAACTCTGCCGATCGAGCGCGAACTTTATCTGGGCATCGTCCTCGACCGCACGCAAGGAAAGTCCGTGTTCATGGCGTCGGCCGCAGGTGGCGTGGAGATCGAAGAAGTCGCCGCGAAAACACCGGAGTTGATCCTGAAGGAGATTCTCGAGCCAGGCTATGGACTCGCCGCGTACCAGGGCCGCAACCTCGCATTCGGGATGGGCATCCCGGCGGCGAGCGTCAATTCCGCCGTGGCCGCGATGGCCGCGCTGGCGAAAGCTTATGATGCGAACGACGCATCGCTGGCCGAAATCAATCCATTCATTCTCACCCGGGACGGCAAGGTTTATGCGCTGGACGCGAAGATCACGCTGGATGACAACGCGCTCTATCGTCACAAGGATCTGCTCGAATTGCGCGATTTGAACGAAGAGGATCCACTCGAAGTGGAGGCGTCGCGCTTCAGTTTGAACTACATCAAGCTGGATGGCGACATCGCCTGCATGGTGAATGGCGCAGGTCTGGCAATGGCCACCATGGACATTGTGAAGTATGCGGGCGGCAGTCCCGCGAACTTCCTGGACGTGGGCGGCGGCGCGAACGCCGAGCAGATCAAGAACGCGTTTCGCATCCTTCTGTCGGACCCCGGCGTGAAGGCCGTGTTGATCAATATTTTCGGCGGCATCCTGCGCTGCGATGTGCTGGCGACCGGCGTGGTCAACGCTGCGCGCGAGTTGAACGTCAAGGTGCCAATAGTCGTTCGCATGGAAGGGACAAACGTCGAGAAGGGGCAGGAAATTCTCAAGAACTCCGGTTTGAATTTTCCCATCGCGGATGGGATGAAGGATGCCGCCGAGAAAGTAGTGCGCGCCGCAAAGGCAGGGGTGGCCGCATGAGCGTGCTGGTGGATCAGAACACCCGGCTTATTTTCCAGGGATTTACCGGAAGAGAGGCCAGCTTCCATGCGCAAGCGGCGATTGATTACGGCACCAAAGTTGTCGGCGGAGTTACCCCGGGAAAAGGCGGACAGACGCATTTAGGGCTCCCCGTTTTCAATACCGTCGCCGATGCAGTGAGGGAAACCGGAGCGAACGCGTCGGTGATTTTCGTGCCACCTCCGTACGCCGCCGACGCCATTATGGAAGCCACCGAAGCAGGTGTGCCGCTGGTAGTGTGTATCACCGAAGGTATTCCAACCGCCGACATGGTGCGCGCGCAAGCATTTCTGAAAGGTAGGGCAACGCGCCTCATCGGTCCCAATTGCCCGGGCGTGATTTCACCCGGCAAGTGCAAAATTGGAATTATGCCGGGGCACATTCACAAGCTAGGCCACGTGGGCGTTGTTTCGCGATCCGGCACATTGACGTATGAAGCGGTAGGTCAACTGAGCAGGCTAGGCATCGGCCAATCGACGTGCATCGGAATTGGTGGCGACCCGATTATCGGCACCTCGTTTCTGGACGCGATTCAGCTATTCAATGCTGATCCTGATACGCACGCCATCGTGATGATCGGCGAGATTGGCGGAAATGCGGAAGAAACCGCGGCGGCATACATCCGCGATCACGTGAAGAAGCCAGTCGTTGGATTTATCGCCGGGCAGACTGCGCCGCCGGGCCGCCGCATGGGTCACGCGGGGGCCATTATTTCAGGCGGGTCCGGCAAAGCCGAAGACAAGATGCAGGCGATGGCCGAGGCCGGAATCACGGTCTGCGCCAGTCCGGCGGAAATAGGAGAGAAAATTAAGAGCCGTGTCAATTGAACAGACTTTTGCAATCATAAAACCAGATGCCGTGGCGGACGGCCACGTAGGAAAAATCTTAAGCATGATCCAGAAGGCCGGGTTTCGCATTCGCGGAATGAAGTTAATTCGACTCTCGAAACAGCAGGCCGAAGCATTTTATGAAGTACATCGCGAAAGGCCGTTCTACGGAGGCTTGGTGACGTTCATGACGGAAGGCCCGGTAGTGGTGCTGGTATTGGAGCGTGAGAACGCGATTGCGAAATGGCGCGAATTGATGGGCGCCACCAACCCGGAGAAGGCGGCCGAAGGCACCGTCCGGAAAAGCTTTGCGAAAAATATCGAGCGCAATTCCGTGCATGGTTCCGATGCGCCGGAAACGGCTGCGATAGAAATTCCGTTCTTCTTTAGCATGGCAGAACTTCTGTAGCGTTCCGGAATCTCATGGGACACCGTTCGGCGATAGTTGCGGGTCTGTTAGCACTGAGCGCCGTATGTGTGAAGGCCGGTCCCGCTGATGCTCGCGCAAAACCGTTAGACTTCGATCGCGATATACGCCCTCTGTTATCCGACCGTTGCTTCGCCTGTCACGGTCCGGACCAGAAGCAGAAAATGGCGAATCTGCGGCTGGACATCAAGGACGGCGGAGCTTATTCCACTCGCGGCAGCTATCAAATTATCGCTCCGGGCGATGCCGCGAAGAGCCGTCTCTACCAGCGCATCGCTGCTTCGTCAAGCAATCGAATGCCTCCCGCCGCCGCTGGTCCGGCACTTACGGAAGCACAGGTCCAACTAGTCAAGCGCTGGATCGATGAAGGCGCGAAGTGGGAAGTGCATTGGGCCTATGTGGCGCCTCAATCCGCTGCCTTGCCCGAAGTCAAAGACAAGAAGCGGGCGAAAAATCCCATCGATCGGTTCGTGCTGGCGCGATTGGAACGCGAGGGTATCAAGCCGTCAGCGGAAGCGTCCAAAGCAACCTTGCTTCGACGCTTGTCGCTCGACATCACGGGCATTCCGCCAACTCCCGCCGAGCTCGACGCTTTCCTTGCGGACCACTCGGCCGACGCTTACGAGAAACAAGTTGCCCGTCTGTTGGATTCGCCGCGCTATGGCGAGCGCATGGCCATGCAGTGGCTTGACTTGGCGCGTTACGCCGACACGCACGGCTATCATATCGACAGCCATCGCGACATGTGGCACTGGCGCGATTGGGTGATTGGCGCCTTCAACCGGAACATGCCGTACAGCGAGTTCATCGTCGAGCAACTCGCCGGCGATCTGTTGCCCAATGGAACCGTCGATCAGAAAATCGCGAGCGGCTTCAATCGCAATCACATGATCAATTTCGAAGGCGGCGCGATACCAGAGGAGTATCAGAACGAATATGTAGTGGATCGAGTGGAGACTACATCCGTCGCTTTTCTGGGCATGACCATGGGCTGCGCGCGTTGCCACGATCACAAGTACGACCCGATTTCGCAGCGGGATTTTTATCGGTTTTATGCCTTCTTCAATACCATTCCCGAAAAAGGTCTGGATGGAAGACGAGGAAACGCCGAGCCGGTGGTGCGGATTCCCACCCCGGAGCAGGCGCGAGATGAAGAGCGAGTCAAGAAGCAGCTAACCGAAACGCAACAGGCGCTCCCGGAAACTGAAATCGCGAAATTGCAAGCGG
Organism: uncultured Bryobacteraceae bacterium; assembly: GCA_955652915.1. Classification (GTDB taxonomy): domain Bacteria; phylum Acidobacteriota; class Terriglobia; order Bryobacterales; family Bryobacteraceae; genus Palsa-89. Next base: position 25,706 of record CATPCJ010000358.1, on the reverse strand, counting down.
AATGGGGGAAGACTGCATACCTCGCGTCGAAGCTGCCGCCGGCATCGGGTCTGCTAGCTCATTACGAATTCGACGACAATATGTCGGATTCCGCCGGGCGCCGCGAGGCCGCGCGCATCGTCAAGGGAGACGTCACCTATCCGGCGGGAATCGTGAACCGGGCGATAGATTTGAGCGGCGAGGCTCAGGTCGATTTTGGACCAGTCGGAGATTTCGACAGCCGCGATCCGTTCACAATCGCAGTTTGGGTACGAGGCAACGGCATTCTCGAGACAGATGTATTGCACAAGATTTCAGATCCGAAAACGCGTCAGGGCTTTGAGTTGGTTTTGGGCGACGCTATTCCAATAGGCGATCTGCGCCGTGGAGCGCAGCTTTCGTTTCGGCTCACCCACCATTGGCCCGATGACGCCATCGAGATTCGAACCGAGGCTCGCCTTCCGTTGTCCTCCAAGGACGACGGCGTGCCCAGACCGTGGTATCACGTGGTCCTTGCCTATGATGGATCGGGCCGGGCGTCTGGATTGAGCCTGTGGTTGAATGGGAAACCCGAAGCCATCGATGTCCTGAAGGATCATCTGACCGGTTCCATGCGCAACGATGCTCCGCTGGCCGTTGGCGATGCCGCTGTGAGCAAACCGTTCAAAGGCCAACTCGACGATTTGCGTATCTATGCGCGGGCGCTGAATCCCGCTGAGATAGAACAACTCGCAATCATCCAACCGACGCGAGTGACGCTTAATCTTACGGAATCGAAGCGCTCCAAAGATCAGAAAGATCGGCTGCGCGATTATTTCCTGACGTACGAGGCCCCCGAAGACTTCCGTAAGCTTAATGCCGATCTGAAACGGCTAAAGGCCGAGCAGCAGTTCCTGCGAGAGACGATCCCTACGTCGATGGTGATGCAGGATTCCGACAAGCCGCGAGAAACCACCGTGCTCGCGCGCGGCGATTACCGCAATCGCGGTGAGAAGGTGACGGCCGGTGTTCCATCCATCCTGCCCCCGTTGTCGAAAGATGCCCCGCTCAATCGTCTCACTCTAGCCAAATGGCTGGTCGATCCCGCACACCCTCTCACAGCCCGTGTGACAGTGAATCATTTCTGGCAAATGTACTTTGGCGCGGGACTGGTGAAGACTGCGGAAGATTTTGGCTCTCAAGGTGAACCGCCCAGTCATCCGGAATTGCTCGATTGGCTGGCTGTAAATTTCGTACAAAGCGGTTGGGATGTAAAGGCGATGCAAAAGTTGATCGTCATGTCGGCAGCCTACCGGCAATCGTCGCGTGTCACTCCGGAGTTGCGCGAAAAAGATCCCGAGAATCGGCTGTTGGCGCGCGGACCTCGTCTGCGGCTGCCCGCGGAAATGATTCGCGACAATGCCCTGGCGGTCAGTGGACTCTTGGATGAGCAGGTCGGCGGCCCCTCTGTGTATCCCTACCAGCCGGTTGGATTGTGGGAAGAAACGTCCTACGGCGATGTCTACTCGGCGCAAAGTTATTCGCCCGGCAACGGCAAAGATCTCTATCGGCGCAGCATGTACAGTTTTTGGAAGCGCACCAGTCCACCGCCGTCGCTGATCGTTTTCGATGCACCGGACCGTGAGAAATGCACGGCCCGCCGATCGGCGACGAACACGCCGCTGCAAGCCTTGGTGTTGATGAACGACCCGACTTATGTGGAGGCAGCGCGCTGGCTCGCGCAGCGTATGTTGACCGAAGCCGGCCACGATCCGAAGCAACGCATCACTTTTGCGTTCCGGTTGGTCACTGCGCGCGCTCCCACTTCACGAGAAATTAAGATACTCCGCGACCTCGCCGACAAGCAGGTAGCCGAGTATAGGGCGCAACCGAAAGCGGCTGATCAGCTCCTGCACGTGGGTGAATCGGACGCCGATCCGCAACTCAATGCCACCGAACTGGCCGCATGGACCATGGTGGCCAGCGCGATTCTAAATCTCGACGAGGCAATCACGAAGGAATAGGCGATGGATTCTACCCGATACGCACAACTTCTTTCGATGACTCGCCGTCATTTCTTTTCGCGCGCCAGCACCGGGATTGGCGCGGCCGCGCTGGCGAGTTTATTTAGTCAGGATGCGCTGCTGGGCGAGAGCGGGGATCGAGATCCCAAGACTACGGGCCTGGTTGGCCTACCGCATTTCGCGCCCAAAGCGAAGCGCGTGATTTATCTCCATCAATCCGGCGCCCCGTCGCAAATCGATCTCTTCGACTACAAACCACAGCTCAAAAAAGAGCACGGAAAGGAACTGCCGGATTCCGTGCGCAACGGCCAGCGCATCACCGGCATGACCTCCGGACAAAGTGCGTTTCCGGTAGTCAGCTCGCTATTCAAGTTCAGCCAGCATGGACAGAGCGGAACCTGGCTCAGCGAATTGGTTCCCTACCACGGCCAGATCGTCGATGACATCGCCATTATAAAAACAGTCAACACGGAGGCGATCAATCACGATCCGGCGATCACGTTTATCCAGACCGGCAGCCAGCAGCCTGGACGTCCCAGCATGGGATCGTGGGTTAGCTACGGCCTGGGGAGTGAGAATCAAAATTTGCCGGCATTTGTCGTGCTCATCTCGCAGTCCAGCGCGATCAACGTAGATCAGCCTCTATTCTCGCGGCTCTGGGGTAGCGGCTTTCTTCCGTCCAATTACCAGGGCGTTAATTTCCGGGCCTCCGGCGATCCGGTTTTGTATCTCTCAGATCCGCCCGGCGTCAGCAAGGACACGCGCCGCCGCATGCTTGACTCCGTGGCGAAATTGAACTCGCTCAACTCCAAGGCTTACGGCGATCCCGAGATCGAGACCCGTATTTCTCAGTACGAAATGGCTTATCGCATGCAGACCTCCGTGCCGGAGTTGATGGACTTGTCGAAAGAGCCGGAGCATGTTTTCGAAATGTACGGTCCGGATGCCCGTAAGGCTGGCACCTACGCCGCGAATTGTCTGTTGGCGCGCCGGCTGGCGGAGCGGGGCGTTCGCTTTATTCAGCTTTATAAGCGCGGGTGGGATCAACACAATGATTTGCCGCGCGATCTCGCGTTGCAGTGCAAAAGCGTCGACCAGCCGTCGGCCGCCTTAATTCAGGATCTAAAGCAGCGGGGATTGCTCGACGATACGCTGGTGCTGTGGGGCGGCGAGTTCGGCCGGACGGTTTACTGCCAGGGCAAGCTGACGGAAACCAACTACGGCCGCGATCATCATCCGCGCTGCTTTGCTGTCTGGATGGCCGGGGGTGGCATCAAGCGCGGCGTCACCATAGGCGAAACAGACGACTACTGCTATAACGTTGTTTCCGATCCCGTCCACGTTTTTGATTTGCAAGCGACCATACTCCACTGCCTGGGAGTCGACCACAAGCGGCTGACCTATAAGTTCCAGGGCCGCCATTTCCGCCTGACCGATATTGCCGGCGAAGTAGTGAAACAGGTCCTGACCTAACGTGGCGTACGCATGGGTACGAGCGTCCTCGACGCCTCTACTTGTCCGCTCACAAGCTGAGGTCTCGAATATGCCCGTCGCCAAGCGTGCCGCGTCGAGACTCGTCTCGACGCCTTTGTGGATGAAAGCTAAGTGGCATAGGACTCACAGCCCCGGCATAGTCGCGCGAAAAATACTGTGCAAAAATGGTAGATCGGCAAACAGCAGCGCGACCATCACAACAGCGCACAGCAGCACCGGAATCATCAGCATCGGTTCCTTGTAGAGCGACTCCGGATGCTGCACACCGCTGTCTTTATTGAAGGCCAGCCATAAATAGACAGCCATCACCAACGCCACCAGTGGAAACGACAGGATCAATTCCAGCCGGTAGCGTCCGATAAATGCGCCGAAGAACAACATGGCATGCGCGCCGTAGAACATGATGCTAACCAGAAGTGATCGCTCCGTATAATGCGCGAAGGATTTGCGGTAGTGCGTGAGCTGCCCGCCGCTCAAGTCGCGATACTCGGCGTAGCGTTTGATCGCCATGAAGTAGCACCCGATCATCCAATAACTGATCAGCAACGACGTTATCGGAACCGCTGCCGATCTGGTGATGTACCAGCCCGCCAGCATTCGCAGTGGGTTGTTGATCGCTTCGGAGAGGACATCGAGATAGGCGACATCCTTGGTGCGGATGGGTGGAATGTTATAAGCGCAACCCATCAACCAAAGCGCGGCCATCACTACGACAAATGGAATTGAGATCCGGAAACTTAGAGCCAATCCCGCTGCCAGAAGCGCGATCCATTCCAGGTACCCGAGGCTTCGATTCACTTGGCCGGATGCGGCGGCGCGCTGCGATTTAGCCGGATGAAAGCGGTCGAACGGAGCATCCAGCAACTCGTTCAGCACATAGTTGCTGGAGCTGATGAGACAGACCGCCAGCAATCCGATGAGAAGATCGATCCAACCGATTCGATGTGGTTCAATGGACAGGGCGACCAGAATGCCCGGAAGCACAAAGACATTTTTCACCCAGTGATCCATCCGCATCATGCGAACATAGGCCGGCAGAGAGGAAGCTTCTTGCTTCCGCGGGGGCTGCGAATCGATCCTGGCGCCGGATGAGTCGAGCATGCTCATTGACGTCAGGATAACCGGAAATGCTTGCCGGCCGTGAAAAAGCTTATGATGAAAGGCTTGCACCGTGCCATGAATTCGGCCACGCTGGCATACTATCGTCTCCTCCGCGGGTTGGTAAGCGGAAAACGGATTCTCGATCTCCGGGCTGAAGAATCTCTTGGAACGGCATTGTTGCGCGAAGCCGGGAATGAAGTTCATCAGGGCCGGGAGCCGGCGCAAGATCGCTACGATCTCATCCTGGCGCTCGATGAATTCCGGACGGGTGAAGATGTTCGAACGGCTCTGAATCTGCTTCGCGATCGACTCTCATCGGGCGGAACTTTTGTCGTATCCTGCCGGATCGCCCCCGCCACCGGCGTTCATCTGCCCTCCGGTGAACTGGTTTTTCGGCTGGAAAGCCTGGCGAACTTATTGCAGGATTACTTCGGTGTCGTCACTTATGCTTTCCTGCATGGTGACGAATTCAGGGCCGAGTGGAATGAGTATTCCGATCGCGCGGTTTTCTTTTGCCGCTTCCTGAAATCCACGCCGCCCGCCGAGACAGGCTCGTTCCTGGAGGAGATGGACGCAACCTATGGCGGGACCATCAAGGGACTCGTGCCATTTTCGTTGGCGTACGTTCGCCTCTGGTTGAATCAGGAAGTGAAGGGTGCATCGACAGGGAACAAGGGCAATCTGCTTTTCTTTCTGCAGCCATTACCGCTCTACGGAGATCCACTTCTCTATCAGCAATTCTTCGAGCGCTACTACCTGTTGGGTGAGGAATATCGCGACCTGGGATGGAATGCGTTTTATTCCACGACCTCGGAACTGAAGGCGTTGTATGGCGCCAGGAACACATTCTCTCCGGAAGATTTCCGGCATCCTCCGCATATGCGGGATTGGCGAGCGGTTTACGCCAAGACACTCGATCCGGCCGTGTCATTGGACGATCCGGATATCGCGTATTGGGTGGAGTACATTGAATTCGTTTTGGACCGAACCCGGCCGGATGCGATTTTTGTCTGGAACAAGAATTCGCTGCTGGATCGGATAGCCGCCACGCGCAACACTCTTGTGATCCATAACGAGGTGGGTCTCGATCGCAGCCCCAGGCCCGTATCTTATTTTTTCGATCCGCAAGGTGTGAACGCCGAGAGTGCATTGCGACAGTTGTGGGATCGATTCCGCAACATCGACTTGCCGCTCTGTTGCGACTATTTGGCGGCGTCGTTTCGACGAACGTATCTGGCGCCGTGGCTGGGTTCGGGATCGCGTGTGGAACTGGTAGATTCACTCGGACTAGATCCTGCCAAGAAAACGATCTTGATACCCCTTCAGGTTGAGAACGATTCCAACGTTCTTCTCAACTCGCCGTTTTCCTCAATGACCCAGTTCTGCGAAAAGATACTGGACGCGCTTCCGGCGGGAAAACACAACGTCATCATCAAGCCACATCCGGTGGATCCGTCAGGGACAAAGCTCTCCGATTCCGTGCTCAGCCGTGCTTGTGTTTTGGAAGGTGGACACCCCATGGGCCCGCTGATACAGGCATGCGACTGTGTCTGCACCATAAGTTCGACAACCGGGTACGAAGCGATGCAGGCGGGAAAGACGGTTGTCACGTTTGGCCGGTCGGTGTACTCGCACCTCGGCCTCACGGTCGACTTGGACGACCCGCAGGATGGGGTACTCGAACTTCCGGAGATCGTTCCGCCGGCGGACCTGCTGGACAAATTCCTCTTTCTTGCATCCATGTTCTATCCAGTCTCGGAGCGGGTGATTTCCTCCGCGAAATTGCAGGAGCCGCTGCTGCTGCGCGCTTTCGAGTGCAAGCGGCGCAATGCTGGAATTCTCGAATACTGGCCCGATCCAAACGGGATGAATTGGGAGCAATTCTGTTTCGACAAGATGGCGGAATGGTTCGACAAATCGCCGTTGCAAAGTGGATTTGTCCCGCCGGAAGCGCCTCAAATCGCTTCCAAAACCCTGCTCGCTAATTTCGCGGCGCTGGAACAGGCGCACGAAGTGGCCATCCACGGTATTGCCGAACGAAAGGCGGAGTTAGTAGAACTGCAAGAGCAGGCGGACGCCGCGGTGCGGGCAAATCAGAAGTTGGAACTGGAGGTCCGGCAAGAGCAGGATAAGACTCTAAACCTTCAAAAACTGGCGGCCGGGCTGCGCGCCGATGTGAGCCGCGAGAAAAAGAATCTGCAGGAGGCGCGCGAAGCCGCCGATCGCGTGCAAGACAACAACGCGCATCTGCGGAAGCAGTTGGATGCGGAAGCAGACAAGTCGAAGATGCTGCAAGGCGAGCTGGAGGCGGCGCGGAAGCACGCGTTGGAAATCGAATCCACAGCCGAAGCGATGCACGGGCGGCTCGCCCGGATTGAGAGAGGGCTCTTGAGGAATCGGCTGAAGCGCGGCCTGCATCATTCACTGGATTTCATGCAGACGCTTATCCCGGAAAGAGTGCGACGCGTGGTGCGCCCCGCGTATTTGGAATACGTTTACTATCGCATCTATCCGGAACGCCGGCGCCTGCCTGAGAAGCATTCGATCGTGAAACGAAATAATAGCGCAACGGTAATTTCAAGCTACGCGCCCTATGTCGATTTCAAGGAACGAATTTATGGCGGGCTTCCGTTGGATTTCCGAGGCTTGTCGGCGCAGTCAACACCGGGACTCGTCTCCGTCGTGTTGCCGGTGCACAACGGCGCCCGATATGTTGCGGCCGCCATCGAGAGCGTTTTAGGCCAAACGTATCAGAATCTGGAATTGATAATTGTTGACGATGGATCCATTGATGACACACCCCGGATACTGAATTCATATCGCGACCATCCGCGAGTGTGTATTGTCCGGCAGACCAATCGGAAGCTGCCTGCTGCGCTAAACACAGGCTTCGCGCAGGCCAAAGGAGAGTACCGGACCTGGACCTCGGACGACAATGTGATGCTGCCGGATATGCTCCAACAGTTGGTGAATTTTCTCGATCACAACGCCGATGTGGAAATGGTTTATGCCGATCAGGAATTGATTGACGAGGAAGGCCGGCCGCTGCTCCAGTCCGATTATTGCCCTGGATATCAGACGCCCCCCGGCGGGAACCTGATTTGCTGGCCGCGCGATCCGGGCGAATTGAACTTCGTCCAAAACAACTATTTTGGCGCGTGCTTTCTGTATCGCGCGTGGGCTGGAATGTTGGCGGGCGAATACTCGACAGCGCTCTTCGGCTTTGAAGACTACGATTATTGGATGCGTATGAATAGCCTCTTCCGTGCGAGGCACTTCGGTCAACGAAGGAGTCTGTACCGCTATCGCGTTCACCGGACATCGCTCAGCTCTCGCGATAATGAATTACAGATCACGCAAAGAGTTCGTGAATTCATGGCGTCGGAAACGGCCCGGCGAGAGTTTTTTGCGCAACCGTTTGACATAGCCTTTTTCGGGATGCATCCCTGGTTTATCGAAATGGCCGATAAGTATCGCGCGGCAGGCCACAATATTGTGCTGGAACAAACGGGGCATCGAAAATCGCTAGCGCTGTTTGGCGCTGGTTTTCCCCAAGCCGCGCTCGATCGCGCCAGAACCAACGGCGTGCTGGTGCAACTGACGGACACTGAATGCCTCATTCAAGCGCACGGTATTCCAGAGCCCGGCCGGCTTCGCGCAAATTCGGCTGCCGATTTGCTGTATCCGATTCTCGCCGCCGCGAATAGCCTGGCTTACACGCGGTGGCAAGAGGGCTCCGCGCAACAGGCGGCCTTGCAGAATGCCTGATCCGCCACGCGGTACGCGGCGCTGGATTTTGGCGCTGGTTCTTGCGAGCTATCTCACCACTGCGTTGTTCGTGAGCCATTACGGATACGCTGTCTTTCTCTGGGACGACAGCGAATATGTGACGGAGGCGCTGGACACCGCCGACCACGTCACGTCGTTCGGTCTCCCGAGTTGGCTTGGTTATATCGCCGGCGCGCAGCACTATTCGAAGCCTCCCCTGTACGTGAACACGCTCGCGTTTTTTATACATCTGGCCGGGCGCGCACGAACTCCTTTGGCGGTGGGATTGTTAGCCGCCGTGTCTTCCGCTTTGCTCGGAATCGCCGTATTTTCCGTGCTCCGGCGTGTTACTTCGTTCTGGTTCGCCATTCTATCCATGTTGGCGATCGCCGGGGTACCGGCGGTGGCTCGTTGGGCGCCAACCGCTTTTCCAGATCTGCAACTCACGTTGTGCGTCGTGTGGGTAATCGCAATTCTACTGGCCGAAGTCAATTGGTTTTGGCTGGGACTGGCGCTCGGATCGGGTCTGCTCGCTAAGGCGACTTTTCCGTTCTTCGTGCTGCTGCCCATTGCTTATTGGTGTTGGCAAGACCGCCAGGAACGGATGGCGCGTGCGCGATATTTGCTGAAGGCGGGATTGCTTGCCGCCGTGATTGCCGGCGTCTGGTACCCGTTCAACATCGCGGAGGCTTTGGCGTATGCCAGGCACGCCGCCGGCGGTGCGCCACCCGATGTGACTTTTCGCGGAACGCTAGCCGCATGGATGAGGATCTCGGCGGTACAGGGAATCGGTGTAACGATGTTGGTCCTGATGGGTGCGGCTCTTATTCTTCTTCCCACCTGCCGGCGCAAAACACTTCCGTTTCCAGCCGGCCATGTGGCTCTGTTTCTCCTGGGAGCAGTTCCGTTTTTCATAATGGCCCTGACCAGCCCGTGGCCCAATAATCGGCACCCGCTGCCATCTTTTGTTCTTTTCGCCTTGGCGTTTCTCCTGGCTATGTTCTGGATTGCGAAAACGTCGCGTGCCGGCAGGACGCTGAGGACGCTTGTGATCGCCGGTGCGCTGGGTCAATGGGCGCTTGCGAAGGTGGCTGAGATACCTTGGATCGCGGAGCGGGTTCAGTTCACGGACACTGGTGCGAAGCTCTCGTGGCTGCAGCCCGCATTGGCCGAATTGCAGCCTGCTTCCACCGATGCGGTTCAGGAGGTGATCGATCGCGCGGAAGCGCTGGGTCCAGCGGCGCCATCGCGATGGTATCTTTCCGGCAACGATGGATACTTCAACGTTCCGCGGCTTCAGCTAGCCGCCAGGGTTCGACAGCTCCCGATCACGTTTGAGTGGGCGGATTATTTTGACTGGACGGAGGAACAGATAAAGTCAAGACTGGATTCCATCGCGAATGGTTCCGCGATTCTGATGGTGGCGCATGCCAAAGCCGAGCGTGGCTCATTTCTTCATTCGCGCGGTGATTTTGTTCAACAACGTTTAGGCGATTTTCGAAGTCTGGGTGAAGGGAGCATGGTCTCGATCTATGCCACACGCACGGCGTATGAAGCCTTAGCCGCCGCGCTGGACCCAACCTTCGCGGACTACTCCGGCCGCGTGCAGATCAGCGGGTTGAAGATCAACGGCCGAACGCTGCTGCTGCGCGTGAAACTGCTGGCGCCGCTCCCCTGTAAACTCAAACTTCTGTTGCATGCCTTTGGAGCCGACGGTCAAATGACAAGCTGGGATCAAAAGCTGGACCCGCCTTTATGCAAATGGCAACCCGGTGACGTTCGGCTGCTGAAGTTCGAATTGCCGGAATCTTATCTCCAGCAACCGTATCGTCTGGAGTTGGGATTCTTCGACGAAGCGGATCGTGAACATGGCTACCCGCCTTTGAAGTTGTCCGGCGGCGGCAACACCATCTGCGTTCCCTCCGTGCAAACGGCCGGCGGAAACGGTGCGCGCGTACTGTGCCCAGTTGGATGGCCGCAAAATTAGGCGAGCGACTTTTTACCGGCCTCCAGCACTGCCAGAATGGCGTCGACATCAAACACGCTGCCGCCCCAGGTTCCTCCGCTCACTTCTTGCAACGCCGCCCAGAGACGCGTGTCATCGGGCAGTGCTGCGTCAGGTTTGAGATCTGCCCGCATGGTGCGTTGTGCCAATACCTGATCGCCGCCCTCGCGCCCATCCTTCGTGATCAGATTGATGCTTCCCTCCAAGCGCGTACGGTCCACCAAGATCTCGATCAAATCGCCATCCTGCACTTTTCCAATCGGGCCACCAGCCAACGCTTCGGGTGAAACATGCCCAACGCACGCCCCCGTGGATACGCCGCTGAATCGTGCATCGGTGAGCAGGGCAACGTGCTTTCCAAAATCGAGATGCTTGAGTGCCGACGTGACTTGGTAAATCTCCTCCATGCCCGATCCCATGGGGCCGCGGCCGATGAGCACGACGACATCACCCGGCGTCAATTGGCCCGCTTTGATAGCCGCGATGGTCGCCGTCTCAGTAACGAAAACGCGCGCTGGTCCCACCTTCCGGTAGATGCCGTCATCCCCAACGACGCTGGGATCGATCGCGGTGCTCTTGATCACAGAACCCAGAGGAGCAAGATTGCCGTGCGGAAAACAGACTGTGGAGGTTAAGCCTCGCTGGTGCGCCGATTGTGGATCGAGAATTACGTCGTCCGGGTTAATGCCGTCGCGCTCCTTCAAGACTTGACGCAAGCGGGCACGGCGTTCGGAAGTTTCCCACCATTCCAGCATTCGTCCCAGCGGTTCGCCGGAAACGGTCAGCGCATCCATCTGTAGCAAGCCGGCCCGGCGCAAATGCAGCATCACTTCCGGAACCGCGCCCGCCAGAAACACTTGCACGGTGGGGTGATTGCGCGGACCGTTCGGCAAGACGTCCACCAATCGCGGAACTTTGCGATTCACCGCGGCCCAATCTGCCGCAGTCGGTCGCTTCAGTCCGGCGGCGTGCGCCACGGCGGCCAGATGCATGATCAGATTCGTCGAGCCTCCAAACGCGGCGTGCGTGACCATCGCGTTTTGCACCGACACTTCGGTGAGAATGTCCTTCATCCGAATGCCCCGGGATTCGAGTCCCAACACTGCGCGGGCAGATCGGCGCGCCATGTCGAGCCAGATGGGGTGGCCCGACGGCGCCAGCGCGGAATGCGTGAGAGACATGCCCAGCGCCTCGCCGACAACTTGCGACGTGGCCGCCGTGCCCAGAAACTGGCATCCGCCGCCTGGCGATGCGCACGCGCGGCAGCCCATCTCAGCCGCGTATTCCAGCGTGATTTGACGATGCGAAAAGCGCGCTCCGATGCTCTGTATCCGCGCCGTGTCCTCGCCTTCTTCCACCGCTAGCATGACGCCTCCGGGCACCAGAACGCACGGCAGGTCCGGCGTTCCCGCCAATGCCATCATCATCGCGGGCAGGCCTTTATCGCAGGTGGCCACACCGATCACGCCGCGCCGGGTAGGCAGTGAGCGAATCAGGCGGCGGAATATGGTTGCAGCATCGTTGCGGTACGGAAGGCTGTCGAACATTCCGGTGGTGCCTTGGGTGCGCCCATCGCAGGGATCGGTGCAGTACGCGGCGAACGGAATGGCGTCGGCTGACTTGAGTTCCTCCGCGGCGGCTTGCATCAGCAGACCCACTTCCCAGTGACCGGTGTGATAACCAAGCGCGATGGGTGTCCCGTCCGCCGCCCGAATGCCGCCGTGTGTACTGAGAATCAGGATTTCTTTGCCGCCAAGCTTGCTCGGATCCCAGCCCATGCCGGCGTCCTGCCCCAGCCCGAAAAGATCTCCCGAAGGCCGGTTCAACAGCATGTCCGCCGTGAGCGGCAGAGAACCAGCGGGACCCGGCACGTGTGTCCGGATATCGTACAGTCGCGGGTCGCCCGAATCGACCAGGGAATAATCCATAGTTCGTTGCTATGATACGAATTCCAACATGACAACGGTTACACACCTGGAGTGCAGTGTCTGTGGAAAGCGTCGCGACGCTGGACAGATTCACAATTTATGCGAATGCGGCGGACCTCTGCTGGTGCTTTACGATCTCGAAAAGATCAAAGCAACCTGGAGCCGCGACACGGTAATGAAGGGGCCGTGCAGTATGTGGCGCTACGCACCCGTGCTTCCGGTGGCGAACGAATCGTCCATCGTCACTCTCGGCGAAGGGATGACTCCGATTGCTAAAACCGGCAGGCTCGGAAGCCGCCTGGGCGCAACCGATCTGTGGGTGAAGGATGAAGGCATCAATCCTACCGGCTCATTCAAGGCGCGCGGCCTTTCGTGCGCGGTTTCCATGTGCGTTGAGCTCGGCATTCGTAAAGTCGCGATACCGTCGGCCGGGAACGCTGCCAGCGCAATGGCTGCTTACGCCGCCGCGGCGAGCATTCAGGCGCACATCTTCATGCCGCGCGATGTGCCCCAATCCAACTACATCGAATGCAAGGCGTTCGGTGCGAACGTCACGCTGGTGGACGGTTTGATAAGCGATTGCGGGCGGATCGTGGCCGAGCGTAAAGACGCCGAGGGTTGGTTCGACGTCAGCACTCTCAAGGAGCCGTATCGCATCGAAGGCAAGAAGACCATGGGCTACGAAGTGGCCGAGCAGCTTGGCTGGACTCTGCCGGACGCTATCTTTTACCCGGCTGGCGGCGGCGTGGGGCTGATCGGTATGTGGAAAGCTTTCGGCGAAATGGAAGCGCTGGGATGGATCTCCACCAAACGGCCCAAGATGATCGCCGTGCAAACCACAGGCTGCCAGCCGATAGTTCGTGCCTTTGAGCACGGCGAATCGAAGAGCCAATTCTGGGAGAACGCGCACACAGTGGCGGCCGGACTTCGCGTGCCCAAACCGCTGGGCGATGCCTTGATGCTGGACGCGATCCGCAAGAGTGGAGGAACTGCCCTCGCGGTGAGCGACGAAGAACTCCTGGACGCCTGCTTGGAACTCGGCGCCGACGAAGGAATTTTTGCCGCACCGGAAGGCGGGGCTTGCGTGGCTGCGCTGAAAAAACTACTAGCTGCCGGCTTTCTAAAACCGGACGAGCGAATCGTGCTGTACAACACTGGCGCCGGGCTGAAATATCTGGAAGCGTTTTCCACGCGATTCCCCAGGGTCACTTCGTCCGAGCAGGACAAACTTGGCGGCTTGATCACGCCCCGATGAGATCCAATCAGAACCGCGACCGTAAGGGAGCGCTGCGTGCCGATGTTGCGTATAGCGCTCCCTTACAGTCGCGGTTCTGTTACGCTCGTGCTCATAACGTGCCCCATGTCGCGCCTCCGATGAGACCGGTCGTTTTGACAGTACGCAACCGAGTTTGGCACACTGAAAGCGTGAATTTGGAGTCAGTCCTTCCCCTCGGCTTTCGCTCCGCGGTTGTAGACCTGTCTCTTAAGCGATGACGTTAAGGAGAGTGCAATGAAACTATTCGTCGGGAATTTACCCTTTTCTGCCACGGAAGCCGATATCACGGATTTCTTTTCGCAGGCGGGGGTTACCCTGGACAGTCTGACAGTGATGCGCGATCGCTTCACGGGCGAGGCTCGCGGGTTCGGATTCGTGGAAATCTACGATGACGCCGCAGCCAGCCGCGCCATTGAAGCGTGCAACGGTCGAGACCTGCATGGCAGGGCATTGGTGGTGAACGAAGCCCGTCCCATGGTCCCGCGCGAAGGCGGCGGTGGTGGCGGTGGCGGTTTCCGTCGTGAAGGCGGCGGCGGTGGCGGTGGACGTCGTGAAGGCGGCGGTGGTGGCCGTCGCGAGGGCGGTGGCGGCGGCAGAGGCCGGCGGTAGTCCGATTTATTCTTCCAACATTCGGGTAATCGTGTCCACGTCGTTGGGAACGGTGACGGGCTGATTTCCGTAGCGCGCCTGTATCAGCTTGCCTTCCGGGTCTTTTAATTGCCCGGTGTGATAACGATAGATATAGTCCGGATCTTTCAAAACATTTCCGGTCAACACCGCGATTACGTCGTCGTGTGCGCGCATCACTCCAGCGTTCGTGAGCTTACGAATGCCGGCCAGGGTTGCCGCGGAAGCCGGTTCACAACCGATGCCGCAGCGTCCAATGACTGCCTTCGCGTCGGCGATTTCCTGCTCGCTCACCTTTTCGACCACTCCATTCGTCACGGTAATTTCGTTCAGTGCCTTGGGCCACGACACGGGATCGCCGATGCGAATGGCGGTGGCCAGGGTCCGGGGATTCGGCGTGCTTCGAAACTCGCCGCGCGTCTGCATGTATTCGTAAAAGGGCGCCGATCCTTCCGCTTGAATCACCGCCAGCCGCGGCATCTTTTGAATGAATCCGAAATCGCGCAGTTCTCGCAATGCTTTCCCGAACGCTGAAGTATTGCCGAGGTTGCCGCCGGGAAGCACGATCCAATCCGGCGGATTCCAGTCGCGCTGATCCATCATTTCGACGATGCTGGTCTTCTGTCCCTCGATACGAAAGGGATTGATGGAATTGAGCAGATAGATCCCCAGCCGGTCGGCGAGCAGGCGCACTAACGCTAGAATCTCATCGAAGTTCGCTTGCACCTGCAGCGTCCGCGCGCCATATTCCAAGGCCTGCGCAAGCTTGCCGTATGCGATTTCACCGTGCGGGATGAACACAATTGGATCGAGCCCGGCCGCGCTGGAATAAGCCGCCATGGAAGCCGACGTGTTGCCGGTGGAGACGCAGGCAACCCGCTTCCGGCCAAGACGCGCGGCTTGCGCGACGCCGCAGGTCATGCCATTGTCCTTAAACGAACCTGTCGGATTGAAGCCCTGGTGCTTGAAGGTCAGGTGGTCCAGTCCGCCGTATTCCGCGGCGCGTGGAGCGTTCAGCAGCGGCGTGTTGCCTTCCCGCAGCGAAGTAACCGAGTCGTAGTGATTGTCGAAAGGCAGCAACTCGCGATAGCGCCAGACGCCACTCTGGTCCAGCATGCTGTTCGACGTTCGACGCTCCCGCCAGGTTTTCTTCCACTGTTGCGGATCGAGACGGCCATTGATGAATCGCACTTCGAGCAGTACGCCGCAGCTCGGGCAATTGTAGATCGGTTCGGTGATTGGAAAACGCGCGCCACACTTCTGCTCGAAGCAGACCAACTCCGCTAGCATGATTAAAGTATCCACGATATGCGCGCCGTTCGTCTCGAAAATCATCTAGTCCAGCTTCGAAACCAGCCGCGGCCCCGGCGTCCCGAAGGATTCGCGTTGATCCGGCTGCTGTACGGAGGCATCTGCAACACGGATCTGGAACTCGCGCGCGGCTACTACGGTTTCAGCGGGACTCCGGGACATGAATTCGTCGGCGAGGTGGTTGAAGCGGACACGGCGGCGTGGATTGGTGAGCGGGTGGTTGGCGAGATTAATCTGGCGTGCGAAGAGTGCGAGTGGTGCGGGCGGGGGCTGGAACGCCACTGCCCGAAGCGCACGGTGCTAGGGATCGTGAAGCATCCCGGCGCATTTCGGGATGTCCTCACGCTGCCCGAGCGCAATCTGCATCGGGTGCCACGAGCGATTGCCTCCGAGCACGCCGTCTTCGTGGAGCCGCTGGCGGCCGCCTGTGAAATTCTCGATCAAGTGACAATCCCCCCTGGAGCGCCGGTGGCAGTTCTTGGCGACGGGAAACTGGGCCTGCTGATCGGCCAGGTCTTGAAGGAGCATGGCGCGGAGGTACATCAATATGGCCGCCACAAGGAAAAATTGAGGATCGCGGCTGTCGCCGGCATCGAAACGCGATCCTCAAAGAAGCTCCCCCGCGCTGCGTATGACTGGGTGGTGGATGCAACCGGATCGGCCGAAGGATTGAGGCAAGCGGTGGGCATGTCCAGGCCGCGTGGAACGGTAGTGATGAAGTCCACGATGCACGGGTTGGTGGCAATCGACACCGCACCCGTCATCGTAAATGAGATCACGTTGATTGGCTCGCGCTGCGGACGTTTCGAGCCGGCCCTGCGATTATTGCGGAGCGGCAAGGTGCGCGTCGACCAAATGATTTCTGAAGTACTGCCGCTGAGCCGCGCGCCTCTTGCGTTCAAGCGCGCCGCACAACCTGGAGTGCTGAAAGTACTCCTGCGGGGCTAGCGAAACCGATCGGCCAGACCTTTAACTTTGTCCTTCATCTTCGAGAACCACGATTGGTTCTTCGGAACCGGCTGCGTGGCAGGCGTGGCTGCGGCTCCTGACTTGATTGCGTCGGCCTCCCGCTTCACCTCGTAGAGCTCTCGATTGACCATGCGAATCCGGTAGCCTTCAAACGAATACGTCTTACGGTAGAAGCGATCGTCGTTCCCTTCGACAATTACCGAGAAACTGGGCGATGCGCCAGTCGAGTTTACCGACACCGGAAAATGCCCAACCACTCTTCGCTCAATGTAGGCCGTCTCATAGCGATGATGTTTGTGGCTCCATATGAAAACCCGGAAGCTGTCGAATTCGTACGGCTGCAGGCCCTGGGTAATGGTCGTCCACAGCCAATTCTCCTTGGTTACGTCGCCATCCTGCACGTGGCCGAGCGGGAAAAACGAAGTGATCCGATGACCTTCGGCATATTGCGCCACATCGTCCGGAATGGCCATCACCAACATCCGTGTCAGCACCCAACCTGCCTTGCCATCTTTCGTCCGAACCAGACTCCAATCATCCATTGGAACTGGCGCAGCTTCCTTAGCATCGGCTTTCTCGGGTTCCAGCGCTTCTTCTTTCGGCACGGAAAGCTCGAGCCAGTTTTCCGGCGGCTTTGGCGCCGGCGGTGGTGGGGGAGGCGGCGTTTTTGATTGCGCCTTCTCCTTGCCTCGTCTGCGTGATGGGCGAACCGGTTTCGGTGGCGCAACAGGTGAGGAGACTTGGGCGGCTTGAGTTCGGGGCGTGAGCGTGTGACCGATCACCTCCACCTTGCTGCCTTCCGGAATCTGCCAAAAGCTAGGCGATGCGCGGTTCGCCTCGGTATGCATATTCAACGGCTCGTAGGCCGACGCCGAGCCTTGCGAGGTAGCTTTCGCCGCATTGTCGGCCATTCGCCGCAGGTCGGCCATTTGCCGCGGCACCAGAAGTTGATGCGTGTCGGCCCAGCCTTCCACTCCTTGCGGCGTGCGCACTCTTACGAACCGTCGTTTGTACTCCAGAATCTCCAGCTTGTCGCCATGCTTGACAGTGGCGGTGACGGCCGCCTTGGGTGACAGCTCCTGCCGGATGTTGAGTGAAGTAGGGCCGACAAACGCTTCGCCGACTACGGGACTTTGAACGGTTGATTTACCGCAAGAAACAAGGAATGCGAACAGGAGACACGTTGCAGCGCGGGGCAATTTCACGAGCAGCAGCTTCTGTTGCTAGTGTAACAGTAATGGACGGCGAAGAGACCCAAGCGCAAAATGAGTTCTATTGTCCGCGATGCCATTCCGCTGTAGCGGACCCTCTGATTTGCGGCGATTGTTCGGCGATCATTTGCAGACGGTGCGGCACGCCGCTGGAACGAATAGACGAATTGGGGATCGGCTAGTGGCTCGCGGGAGCACACCTCCAACTTTCACGAAATCAAACCGGTCTCCCCGTTCTCGCGCCTGAAGTTTCTCTGCATGCTTAGGGTCTTCGACTCCGCTGGTCGAGCGACGCACTTGCGTTGGCGCGCGCCGCCCAGTTGCTTTCCGTGCTGTCTGACGCCGTCGGCTTTCGAAACGCACGATTTCGGAGCTCAATACCCAGCTTACAGATACCCCTGCTCAACGCTTCGGGTACGGCTTCACGGCCGCCCCCGCATGACTCGGCACCAGGATAGTTCGCTACTCCTTCCCTGTACGACTCTTTCATTCGCCACTCCATGCCGGTTTATCCCGGCGCTATCCAGACGCGAGTGTCCGCACCACGTATGGCCGCAGCCACTGCCCATGTGTGGTGCACCCCGGCCCCAGGTATACTGTTTCAAATGCCACAAGGACGAATCCAACGCCTGGCCGCGTTCGGCTTACGAATCACCGCGGCCCTTGCTTTTCTTGCGCCTCTACTGACCCGTCTGGTGGTCGGCTGGGGCTTCCACGCCACCGGCCACGGCAAGCTGATGGATCCCAGCAAAGTCACCGCCTTTTTCACCGATCTTGGCATTCCGTTTCCCGGAGCCAATGCCCTTTTCATCGGTACGCTCGAATTCGTCGGCGGCATCTGCCTGATACTCGGGCTCGGAACCCGCATCTTTGCGTTCCTACTTTCATGCACGATGGTCGTGGCGCTGATGACGGCCGACAGGGCTACGTTTATCCAGAAGTTCCCCTCGGATCTCACCGATGTCACCGCGTTTACGTACTTGCTATTCTTAATATGGCTGGTGTTATTTGGACCCGGCCCGGGCAGCCTGGATCGGTTTCTGAGTAAGTGGCTGGGCGTGGGCGGAAAGACCGAGGTTTAGTTTCAATGGCAAATCGTTGGGGATATCCGGATTTAGGGTTCGGCATCGGCCTGCGCTCGGTGCATTACGAACACGTTCTCAACAACAAGCCCGCCATAGATTGGTTCGAGATCCTTTCCGAAAACTATATGGACACCGGCGGCAGGCCGCTGCACGTGCTGGATCAAGTAGCCGCACATTATCCCGTGGTGCTGCACGGCGTGTCTCTTTCCGTCGGTAGTACCGATCCAATCGATTTCGATTACTTGAGGAAGTTGAAAGCGCTGGCCAAGCGGATCAATGCCCGCTGGATATCGGACCATCTTTGTTGGACCGGCGTGGCTGGACACAACACGCACGATCTGCTGCCCATGCCCTACACCAACGAAGCATTGCGGCACACCATCGAGCGCGTGAAGACCATTCAGGATTTCATGGAGCGCCCCATTGCACTGGAGAACGCCTCTACCTACCTCGAATTCAGCGCGTCCACCTGGCCCGAAAGCGAGTTCATTGCCGCGCTCACCGAGCAAGCCGACTGCGGCATCCTGCTGGATGTCAACAACGTGTATGTCAGTTCGTACAACCACGGGTTCGATCCCAAAGCTTACATCGATAAAATTCCGCGCGATCGCGTTGTGCAGATGCACCTGGCGGGTCACACCAACAAGGGCACGCACATTCTGGACACGCACAGCGACTACGTGATCGACAGCGTTTGGGAGCTGTACCGCTACGCACACCGGCGGCTGGGCGGCGTCTCGACGCTGCTGGAGTGGGACGCCAACATTCCCGACTTTGACGTGGTGCA
This sequence comes from uncultured Bryobacteraceae bacterium, assembly GCA_955652915.1. GTDB lineage: Bacteria > Acidobacteriota > Terriglobia > Bryobacterales > Bryobacteraceae > Palsa-89. The sequence continues at coordinate 6,162 of CATPCJ010000358.1, read as the reverse complement.
CGGAGAGGCATTGAAGGCCCGGCAATTCCGCGAGCAGGAAGATTTGAAGCTGCCTGCACACGCCGTAGACGACGGGGTTCCCGCCTATGGTGACTGATCCAGGTCTCGAGCGCATCCAACGCTGGATGCAAGCCTGCATCGAGGATCAGGGCACGTGCGAAGAGGCCATTGCGTCGGAGCGCGCACGGGCGGCTATTTCGGCGGAAGAAGCGCGCAGTATCGTACTGCCCTCGAAGACGCTATCCTCGCTCGAACGCCTGGACATTTATCGCGGAATGTACCTCCTGCGGATGGAGGAGGCGCTGTCCACCGATTATCCGGGACTCAAGCATTTCCTGGGCGACGACAAATTCATGCGGATGGTGGAGCGATACGTCGAGGTGTATCCTTCGCGTAGCTACACGCTCAACCGGCTGGGCGATCACTTGCCGAAGTTCTTGCGCACACTGGACGATCTTCCGAAGAAGGATTTCTGTTGCGAACTGGCCCGGCTGGAGCTTTTGCTCACCGAGGTCTTCGATGCCGAAGATGCACCGCCACTGACCGAAGCGGCCGTGCGCGCGGTGCCTCCGGAAGCTTGGGAGACGGCTAGGCTGAAACCGATTCCAGCCTTTGCTATCGCGGAGTTCGATTATCCGGTGAGCCAATATCTAGGCGGCGTGGACGAAGAGAATCCATTCCCCCGGATCGCCCGAAAGAAGACGTGGATGGTGGCCTACCGCCGGGACTTCAACGTCAGCCGCCACGATTTGGAGCGGCCGGCCTACGCGCTCCTCTCCGCTCTTGCCTCCGGTCAAACGGTTGGCGATGCGATTGTGGGAACCATGACGCAGAGATGGCGTCCAGCCGTAAAAGAAGCGTGTCTCTTCGAGTGGTTTCGCGATTGGATGGCGGACGGTTTGTTCCAGGCCGTGGAACTGGCTAAGTAGTAACGCTTCGGCTCCCTCTCCAGTAAAATAGAACAGTTGGGCGCGTAGCTCAGGTGGATAGAGCATCAGCCTTCTAAGCTGAGGGTCGCTGGTTCGAGTCCAGCCGCGCCTACCAAATCTTTCAGCCCTTGCATCCCCCTTCCCGCAGGCTCCCAGTTGGTGTATATTGATTGACAAGCTACACGGGTTTAAGTTCGTAAGCGGCTTCGTCGCCATTACCTAAACGAGGATCAAATGCAATGAGGACCTTCACATCCAGAGTGATTGTGTTGCTGGCGGTTTTCTGTCTACTCGCCGGCTGGCTGTTGGCATCTCCAGTGGGAAGCATCGCGGGTTCCGTCAAGGACGCGTCCGGCGCATACATGGCCGGCGCCAAAGTGACTCTCACTAACACTGCGACGAACGCGAAACTTGAGATCGTTACCAATCAGAATGGCGAATTTCAGTTTCTGCAATTGGCGCCGTCCACTTACTCCTTAGCGGTGGAGGCCACGGGCTTCAAGCGCTCCATCAGCAACGCTGTCGTCCAGGTGGATCAAATCACGCACGCGGACTTCAGCCTGGAGGTTGGCGATGTCTCGCAGTCCGTCCAAGTGGAGGCGGTGGCGCCGCTGCTGGAGACCGACAAGAGCACTCTCAGCAGCGTGGTCGACACCCACACCATCGAAAGCATGCCATTAAATGCCCGGCAGTATCTGGATTTGGCTTTGCTCACGCCGGGAGCTTTGCCTTCCGCCACGGGAACCCAAGGCGGTGGATTCAACGTGGCCGGCGCTCGATCCCAGTCCAACATCTTCCTGCTGGATGGCGTCAGCATGATCGATACTCAGGTCAACTCGGCACTGGGCAACTTCCGCATTACCGATGCCGTGCAGGAGTTCGCGGTTCAAACCAGTGTCGCCACGGCTGAGTTCGGCCGCGGCACCGGCGGCCAGGTGAGCATTGTCACCAAGAGCGGCAGTAATCAGTTTCACGGCTCCGCGTTCGAATACTTCCGCAATTCGAAGATGGACGCGGCCGACTTTTTCACCAACAAAGCCAGCAAGCCGAAGAACCCGCTCCACCGGAATCAATACGGCGCAACACTGGGAGGACCAATCTGGAGAGATAAGACGTTCTTCTTCGCTTCCTGGGAAGGATTTCGGCAGGTGGCCCCCACGCCCAGCTCGACCGTGGTTCCAACCGACCTCCAGCGCGCGAGCGTGACCGATCCGATATCCAAAGCATTGCTGCAATTCTGGCCCGCGGCCAATACAGCGGGTACGAATAACTTTGTAACCAATGTCGGGGCGAGTACTTTCGACAACACCGGACTAATTCGAATCGACCACAAGCTCACGGAGAAAGACCAGGTCTCCGGACGCTGGGTGGAGTATGAAGGCGCCACCTTCACGCCCGGCTTCCTGCCGCTGCTTGGTGGCAATGCCAATACGCCGATCAGCCGCGGGGGCGTATTGATCGAAACGCATACTTTTTCGCCGAAGCTGTTGAACGAATTTCGTTTCGGGTTCTCCCGCAACCAGACTTTCATCACCGTACAGGACTCCGGCTTTGACGCTTCCAAGGTTTTCCTGGGATCCAATGGACAACCGCTCCCGGGTGTAGTCGTAGCCGGACAGAATCTGTTGGATTCGGGACTGCCGACCATCGGCGTCAGCGGATTTGCCCCGTTGGGCAGCACCAGCAATCTGCCGCAGGGCCGCATCACCAACACCTACGAGGTCTTCGACAACATGTCGTGGATCGCTCCGTTCGGCGCTTCCAAACACTCCTGGCGCTGGGGTTATCACATTCGCCGTGAAGACGCCCGCCGATTCCTGGATGGCTCCGCGCGCGGCAACTTCAGCTTCTCGAATTTCGCTGATTTTGCGAAGGGCAACGTCAACCAGGCGACCCTGCTCTTCGGCTCCACCCTGTGCTACTGGCGCCGATACCCCTGGGATTTGTACTGGCAAGATCAATGGAAGATCAGGGACAATCTCACGCTCAACTACGGCATCCGTTATGAGTATCCTTCCGCTATCGCGCAGACGCGGATGCAGGCCACCAACTTTATTCCGGGTGTTGGACCGGTTTTGTTAGGCACCAATAAGGTTCTTAATATCGACCCTGCCAAGACGGGACCGGCGGCTTTCTTCTATACCCAGGCGCCATTCACGCTGAGCAATAGCGGCGTGCATTCCGATAAGAATAATTTCGCGCCCGTGATTGGCTTGGCATATACGCCGCGTTTCGCCAAATCGATTTTTGGAAACGACGCGACCGTGATTCGTGCCGGCTTCCGCATCGGTTATGACGACATCTTCAACAATATTCCGGCCAACATGGGCTTGAACGCGCCCTATAACCTGACCACCCAGCAGACCGCGGGGGTTACGCAACCGGACAAGTTCCCGTGGGCGATCGGCTTCAATCAAAACGTGCCGTTCATTTCGAATCTTGGAAACCAGGGACCCGGCCACCCCACCAGCGGTGTGATCGGCTTTAGTTCCGAAGACCCCAATATCCGCAGCTCCTACATCTATCAGTACAACTTCGGCATCCAGCGAAAACTCGGAAATGAGTTTGCCCTGGAAGTGGACTATCAGGGTTCGAGCGGCCACAGTCTCGGCCTGTTTCTAGATCAGAACCAGCCCTCGGTGATTTTGCGCGATCCAACCAAGCGCGGCAACCAGGCGCCGAATGAGCAGATTTTCCCCAATCCGTTCTTCGGCGGAATCGGGACTGGCAAGGATCTCGTTGCCTCGAACTACAACGGTATGGTGGCGACAGCCAAGTATCAGGGACGCCGCGGGGTTTTCTTCCAGGGATCGTACACATTTGGCAAGTCCTTGGATTACCAGTCGGCATTCTTCGGCTCCAGCGGAGAGCGGACCGGGCCGGCCAACGTCAATAATCTTCGCTTGGAGCACGGGCCATCGTCGTTCGACATACGGCATCGCGCGGTATTTTTCTATGCTATCGATTTACCGCTGGGCCCGGGTCATCGTCTGTTCGGTTGGAACAACGGCCTGAACCGGCAGGTGTTGGGCGGATGGCAGATTTCGGGAATCACGACGCTTCAAACCGGCGCGCCGTTCACTGTGGTAAACAGCTCGGCTGATTTCAGCGGATTCAATCAGTTTAACGACCGGCCGGACGTTATCGGATCAGGGCCGCTGACCCAAAACAATCGGACGCCGGATAATGCATTCGATAAGACCTACTTTTCGCTCGCGCCGCCAACGGGACGCGTAGGAACTTCCGGACGCAATCAATACTACGGTCCGGGTTTAGCGAATTACAACTTCTCGCTGGGAAAGAATTTTCCGCTTACCGGCGAGCGTTTGCGTCTTCGCTTCCAGGCGGATTTCTTCAATCTGTTTAACCACACGAACTTCGCAAACCCGGTAGCAAGCCAAAGCAGCGGGAGCTTCGGCAAGATCACCGCGACGGTGGGCAGCGCGACGGCGACAGCGGTTGGAACAACAGCGGGTGTGGTGGGCGGTGGGCCGCGCGTGATCCAACTGGCAATGCGATTACAATTTTAACGGCCTGATATCGAAGCGAATCTCGGCCCCGTACGAAACCTTCTGTCCGATCCGTGTTCATCGGCGGCTAGATAACATTTGAGAGATGTTGATTCTAGCTAGACGGCACATAAGTATTGGCCGCTGATGAACACCGATGAACGTGGATTTTTCGATTCTCTGACTGAGCGAGTGATCGGCGCCGTATTTGAGGTCGCCAACACTCTGGGGGCCGGATTCCTTGAAAAAGTCTATGAGCGAGCGCTGCTCGCAGAACTCAGTATACGTGGTATCCGAGCTACCGGCCAAGCTTCATTCGCAGTAACGTACAAAGGCCAATATGTCGGACAATATTTTGCCGATATCCTCGCGGAAGACGTTCTTGTCATCGAGCTAAAATGTGTCGGGCGAGTGGAAGCGTATCGTCCATGGGTTTCAGGTCCCCGAGCCGATTGAGTCACTCCTTGTGGCAGACTAGACAAAAAACCGGGCACAAATCTTGTCGATGGATTTACTTACTTACTCCGAGGAAATCCTCTACCACCCCGCCGAGCCGCTGCAAGGCTTCCAGATCGGAAGGCTTTTGCAGATACAAACTCGCGCCGAGTTTTTCGGCCGTCGCCTGATCGTTGGGCGAGGACGACGAAGTCAGCATCATCACCGGTATTGCCGCCAGCGTCGGCTCACTCCGAATATGACGCAGCACTTCGGAACCGCTGTGCTTCGGCAGATTCACGTCTAAGACAATCAGACTCGGCCGCGGACCACCTGACACCACATCGCGCACCATGGCGATGGCTTGCTGACCGTCCCTGGCCACCAACAATTCGAACTTGAAATTCCGGCCTTTCAGCGACTCCTTGAACAACAGCACATCGCCCGGATTGTCTTCTGCCAGAAGTATGCGGAACATTGTTAAGAAAGCGTTTGTAACATCATTTTCGCGCAGAAGTCTAATTCTATCTAGGCTCGAAAACGGTCCAGTAAGGCATATTACACTGATGTAGGGAGTTCTAAACGATGAAGGCTATCCAAAAGGCTACCGCCGCGCGAAATGGATCTGGCACTCGCGACAACAACGTGTTACTCAAAACACTGGTCGCTTTTAAGAGGGGCAAGTTCGACATCAGAATGCCGGTGGATGAGATTGGTGTAGTCGGCAAGATCGCCGACACGCTCAACGAGATTCTGGAACTCAACCAGAAAATGGTGAGCGAATTCGCGCGTATCAGCAAAGCGGTCGGTAAGGACGGCAAAATTACACAACGGGCATCCATCGGCTCGGTGACCGGCGATTGGGCGGAATGCGTGGAATCGGTCAACAGCCTTATTGGCGATCTGGTTCAGCCGTCCACCGAAGTGGCCCGCGTCATCGGCGCGGTGGCCAAGGGCGACTTGGCGCAGACCATGTCGCTCGAAGTGGACGGGCGTCCGTTGCGCGGCGAGTTTCTGCACACCGCGCGCGTGGTCAACACCATGGTGCAGCAGCTAAATTCGTTCGCGTCGGAAGTAACGCGCGTCGCCCGCGAAGTTGGAACCGAAGGCAAGCTGGGCGGCCAGGCAGTGCTCACAGGCGTGGCCGGAGACTGGAATGATCTGACCGAGAGCGTCAACTCGATGGCCAGCAACCTGACCGATCAGGTGCGAAACATCGCAGACGTCACCACCGCCGTCGCCAAGGGCGATCTTTCAACTAGCATTACCGATGTATCTAAAACCCATCT
>CATPCJ010000357.1 GCA_955652915.1 uncultured Bryobacteraceae bacterium | reverse complement strand
GAGCAGTCTTCCACGGCTCGACGAGATCACGATCGACCCGAAGGTCCTGATTTTTACTTTCGGCATCTCCGTGTTCGCCGGCATTCTCTTCGGGCTGATCCCGGTGTTCAAGTACGCGGGCGCATCGCTTGGAACCTCGTTGCGCGAGGGTGGACGCAACTTGAGTGAAGGCCGGGAGCGTCTGCGCGCCCGCAACCTGCTGGTGGTGATTCAAGTAGCTCTCGCACTGGTGTTGCTGGTCAGCTCCGGTCTCATGATTCGGACTTTCCAGGCAATGCGAAAGGTCCAACCGGGATTCACTCGACCCGAGGAAGTTCTTACGCTTCGCCTCTCGATACTGGAGGCGCAAACCCCGGAGCCGGATCGAGTCGTCCGGGCGCACCAGCAAATCATCGAACGAATTCAGCAAGTACCCGGCGTCACTTCCGTTGGCCTGGCGACCTTCATCACCATGGATGGATCGAATAACAACGACCCCATATTTCTTGAGGATTTCCCGGCTCCGGAAGGACAAATCCCGCCGATGCGCCGTTTCAAGTGGGTATCGCCGGGACTGTTCCGAACCATGGGGAATCCGCTGATAGCGGGCCGCGATGTGAACTGGAACGACACTTACAACGCTGCGCCGGTCGCTTTGATTTCGGAGAATTTCGCGCGGCACTATTGGAAGGATCCCGCCAAGGCCGTCGGCCGCCGAATTCGGGAAACGCCGAAAGATCCGTGGCGCGAAATCATCGGCGTGGTGGGCGACGAGCGCGACGATGGTGTCGACCAAAAGGCGTCGGAAGCGGTCTATTGGCCGATGTTGATGAAGCAATTCTGGGCCGAACCGATAGTAGTGCGCCGCACCATGGCGTACGCAATTCGCAGCCCCCGAACCGGAACCCAGAGCTTCTTGAAAGAAATCCGCGAGGCCATCTGGGCCGTGAACGGGAATCTGCCTCTCGCCGACGTAAGAACGCTGAAAGAAATTTATGAGCGCTCCATGGCGCGAACATCATTCACGTTGTTGATGCTGGCCATCGCCGCCGGCATGGCGCTTTTGCTGGGCGTAGTAGGAATCTACGGCGTCATTTCCTATTCGGTGTCGCAGCGCACGCGCGAGATTGGAATCCGAATGGCCCTGGGCGCTCAGCAGGAACATGTGAGCCGAATGTTCCTGCAACACGGCCTGGTGTTGACCGGCGCCGGAATCGCAATCGGTCTGGGCGCAGCCGTGGGACTCACGCGCCTGATGACGGCGCTGCTGTTCGAAGTGAGCCCGCTGGACCCCCTGACCTACGCCTCGGTTTCCCTGGGATTGATAACCGCGGCGCTTTTGGCCAGCTATCTGCCGGCCCGCCGGGCGACGGCAATCAATCCGGTGCAAGCCTTGAAGTTCGAGTAGAAACAATGCGGTGCCAGTCACCTCTGTCACCAATTGATGCAATCTTAACCTCGGCGGTCTTCGCGCACGAGGCCTTCGGGCACCAGCATTTTCAGAAGCGTCAGGTAACCGATGCCCTTCCGTGCTGACCCACCATCCGCGTCCTCGCTCTCGCTACGGAACGTTGGTATTCGCGGCGTTTTCTTGTTCATAAAATTCACTCTCCCTGCAACCGTCTTTCGATATAGTCGGAACCTATGAGGAGGTACGCAATCATCGTCGAACTCGGCTGAAAGGCCCGTTATCGGAAGCGCGGACTAAACAGCGGGTCCGTATCCGCCGACATCAGGACCCACAGCGCGTATATTCCAATCCCGGTTCCAATCGGAAAGTTCATCAGCTCTAAAATCGCTATCACCGTGCCGATCGAGCGCGACCACGGACGCATGTACAGCAATCCGAACCCGAGAACCATCGCCGGGACCGCCAGAATCAGCAGCAGCCACATCCACCCGATGACCATGAAGCCGATCAGCGGGCCATATGCCGACACCGATGCCGGACCAGCGAAAAGCAGAAAGAATACCAGGCTGGCGATGCCCCCAAAGCCGCCGGCCAAGATGAACAATAGCCCTAAAACTTTGATATGGTTTTCCAATTACCAGTCAACCTCGATCTCGTAGTTATCGGGGCCCTCGCCTGCATCCGTAATCTCAAAAACCAAGCGGTAATGATTGGTGTGCGAGGGATATTCTACGATCTCGACGCGTCCGCGCCCAACTAGTTTCTTGAGAACTGGCTGCAGATCGGAGCGGGTGGGGATGGGCCGTATGAACTCCACATGTTCGCCCTTGATTGGCTTGCCCTGCACCACTTCAGAGAACGCCGAGCCGCTTTGCAGCGCCACTCGAACGTGGCCCTCCACGGCTCCACTCCATACCAGACCCCGTTCGGGGGAGGCGATTTGAGGCAGTTGTTTTCCCGACGGCCGGCCCCAACTCAGCGCGAACGAATATTCGGCCGACCCGCTTTGCGGATCGCGAATAGAAACTCGCGCCGTGTAGTTGTTCGATTGACGCGGCTGTTCCACCAGGCGAATCTGCCCTCGCCCCAACGCGCCCTCGAGAGCCACTTCCACGTCCTTGTTCGGCAGCGCTTTCGAAAACTTGAATTTCTCATCAGCTACCGGGACGCCCTGCGCAGCTTGCGAAACACATGTCTTCGCGCGGCAACTGATGAGCGCTTCCTCATCCACTCGCCCCGACCAGACTAACTGGTCGCTTCGGCCGGGCGAATGTGCTCCCTCAAAAAACCGGTTCGAAGCGTCCCAATAGACGGCGATCGAGTAGAACCCTGTTCCCTGTTGCCGATCCTCGATGGAAATTGCCGCCGTGTAACCGTTCTCCAGCCGCGGCTGATCGATGATATGCACGAAGCCGCGTCCTTGCCGGATTTCGAGTTTCAGGTCCTGCCTGGTTTGCGGGAGCCGGTCATAAAACTGGAAGCGCTGGTTCGCCACCGGCGCGCCTTCCTGCACTTTCACGTCCACGACGTTGTCCCGCAAATAGAGCACGTCGATGCCGTCCACGTCGCCTTGCCATATGAATTGCGGACGATCCTGTGCGCAGAGGATCCACGGAAACATTACAAATGGAAGGAATTTCACCGAACTTCCATTGTAACGGGCGTGGCCGGTTCAGCGCTGGGTTCGTTTATGCGTTTGCGCGATCCATCTCCATGTAACCTGTATTGTTTCTAACAGTTCCAGGATCCGTCACTTTGTTTTCCCATTTAGAGTCTCTTCCAATTAGGGATCGTGTACCAGATACGATAGAATGTTGAAGTCAGTGGAACTGGGCGCCGCGTCCTTTCCGTACTAGCTTAAGTAACGCTAATGTTCATAGCATCAGCTCTACCGGCCGTCTTAGTTGCTACGTCGGCGAACCAAATCGTCCGTTTAATGTTCGACGACACTTTCGCTGGAGTCCATCATCTGGACTTCTTCGACTGGGCCCTGCTCGCGCCCTATTTCCTGCTGCTGGTGATCCTTTCCTTCTACGGAGTTCATCGCTACGAAATGATCCGGCGTTACTTCAGGCACAAGAAGGAGATTCCGCGAGAGGCAGCGGTGCATTTCGAAACGCTTCCACGTGTCACCATTCAGCTTCCGCTGTACAACGAGCGCTACGTAGTGGAGCGCCTTATCGAAGAAACAGCCAAGATGGATTATCCGAAACATCTGCTGCAGATCCAGGTGCTGGACGATTCCACCGATGACACGCATCCATTCACCGTAGCGCTGGTGCGGGAATACCAGGCGGCCGGTGTGCCTATCGAATACCGGCATCGCACCAATCGGCACGGCTATAAGGCAGGCGCGCTGCAGGAAGGCATGCAGACGGCCACCGGCGAATTGATCGCCATCTTTGACGCCGACTTCCTGCCGCCGCGCGATTTCCTGATGCGCACCGTGCATTTTTTCACCGATCCCAAGGTGGGTGTCGTACAAACTCGCTGGAGTTATCTGAACCGGCATTACAACCTGCTGACAGAAGTGGAGGCCATGCTGCTGGACGGGCATTTCGTCATCGAGCACGGCGCGCGGTTCGGCAGCGGATTGTTTTTCAACTTCAACGGAACGGCTGGAATTTTGCGCGCCTCGATGATCGAAGACGCGGGTGGCTGGCAGCACGACACATTGACAGAGGATTCCGATCTCAGTTACCGCGCGCAGCTCAAAGGCTGGCGCTTCGTCTACGTTCCGAGCGTCGATTGTCCTTCGGAGCTTCCCGTTGACACCTACGGATTCCAGGTACAACAGTCGCGGTGGGCCAAGGGTTTGACGCAGGTTGCCATCAAATTGCTTCCCACCATCCTGCGATCCAAGCTTCCGTTGCGGGTGAAAGCCGAAGCCTTCTTTCACCTGACGCCGAACATCTCCTACCCGCTGATGCTGATCGTTTCCGCGCTGATGTTGCCGGTGATGATCGTCCGTTTCTACATGGGCTGGTTCCAGATGCTCACCATCGACATGCCGCTGATAGTGGCGTCTTTCTGTTCGATTTGGGCGTTCTACTTGCTGGCGCAGCATGAGCTGCATCCGAAGAGCTGGAAGCGGGCGGTGGTCCTGATGCCTACGCTGATGGCGGCCGGCGTCGCGCTTACGGTGATCAACACCAAGGCGGTAATCGAAGCCATGCTCGGCATTCAAACCAGTTTTGCCCGCACTCCGAAATACGCCATCGGCGACGGAAGCATCAAGATCGCAAACACGCAGTACCGGCGCCGTAGCGGCTGGCTGCCCTATGCCGAGCTGGCCCTCGGCACTTATTTCGTGTTCATGATCGCATTCGCGATCGAGACCTGGAACTTCGCGGCCATTCCGTTCCTGCTGCTATTCGTGGGCGGATATTATTGGGCGGGCTTCACCACGCTGTACCAGGAATATCAAGGCCGCCTGCGCTGGAAGCGCGAACGCGAACTGGCCCTCGAAAAAACCGCCGCGTAACCACTGCACGCTCCGATCCGAGCCGTGACCGTAAGGGAGCGGATGCCCATACATGGGATATAGCCTCCCCCACGGTCACCGCCCGGTTTAACTTCGTGAAAGTTAGAACTCGGAAAATTCCAGTGCCATCGCGCTACTGACCGTCCTGCGCCGTAGCAGTTGAGTCGCTGCGCCGCGGCTCCGGCTTCCCCGCATCCAGATGGTTCCAGTTTAGAATTGCATTGAAAGCCAGGAAATACGTTCCCTGCGTCTGCCATCGCCAGAACGGCCGAAGCGCGAACATCACCACGTGACCTTTGCCCAGCGGAACGTCAAGCACGAGTGGATGGCCCGAAAGCGCCTGGCCACCCGCTAGAGTCCCCGATAAGAGCATGTCATTCGCGTTAGCGGGAAACTGCATTACAACGCGCGGGCGGACGTCTTCCACGATTCCCAGTCCCCTCGCTCGCTGCCGGAAATCGACTGCTTCATCGGCTTGCGATGGTTGCGCAGCTTTGGGCGCGCCCGCGGCGTCCCACGGTGAGATCTGCACCGGCACGGCATTCGGCGTCACGTTCTGACCGGCACCGGCATTTACCGCGCCACCACCGCCACCTCCAAATCCGCCACCAAATCCACCGCCCGCGCTGAATACCGGATCTTGCGAGAAGTAAACCGGCAGTTCCTTGCCGTCAAAGCCATACGCGATCGGGCTCTTTCGATCGTTGATGGTTCCGCGCAAGATGGACCCGCGCGCGAAAAGTTGCGTGGGATGTTCCACCGTGACGGTTCCCGCCAGTCCGTATTCCGCCATGAACGCCGCCGAAGATCCATCCGCGATCAGCGTTCCGCCTTCCTGCACAAACCTGGCAAGCTCAGCCAGCCCATCGATTCCCATTCCGCCGCGGATGTCGTCGCTCTGATCGTTAGCACCCAGGTTGGGCGTCAAGTCGGATTTCTTATATGGAATCGGATCGGGACCCGTCTTCGGAATCCCATTCAGATGCGATTGCGGAGTTCCACCCACGTGCGGGTAAACGATTACGTCGTATTTCGCGCGCAGATTGCCGTCGCGCAATTTCTGGTCGGAAAAATAAGTGTACGGGACGCCGTAGTAGTCCAGCGCGGCGCGTGTCCAACCCTCGTCCTGCGTCCGCTGCCAGGCATGCATATAGCCGATGCGTGGCACATCCAGCGTGTGAGTCTTTACCTCGGGTGGGGCGGCAACGGCCCACGCCGAGAGTCCCAGCTCCTGGATCGACGGTTCCAAACGGGCGCGATCCGCACTCGGAATGATGAACGCGCCGGCGCGGAACTTGTGGCCATTCAGTTCGAAATCGTCTTCGGCCGCCAGCATCTTGACGTCGCGATTCTTGAAGCGGAAGGCCATCAGCGCATTGTCGGTAGTGTGATCGACGACGAGAACACCCCCGCTTCCCGCAATGGAGCCGGCCGCTTTCGCGTCAGCCGCCAGCATGGTCATCGGTTGATTTAGAATCGCCTTGTCGGTGATCGGCGTGAGCTTCACATTGCGCATGAACTGCATGGTCCAACCGGTATCGTCGTAGGGACGCGGATTCGCCGGTGGATAATTCTGCACGCTGAAATACATGTCCGCCAACGTTCGATACGGCTGATCCGCGCGGACCACATAATCCCCCGCGGCCACATCCACGGTTCCTGCCTTAAAAGCCGCGTCGGCCTGATGAATCTCGAGACCCTGATGGCGTAGTGCGTTCACCATATCGACGGTGTCTGCTTTTCTACGTTGTCCGGCGGGAATCACCCACGCGAACACCGGCCCGGCCTTCCCGGTTTCGACGGACCGCTTGTTCTTCATCCAGTAATTTTCCAGATACAATTCCTTGTTCAAGGCCACCTGGTGCATTGCGAAGAGCAGTGCCGATTCCTGGATGTTGGTGTTGTTCCGCGGTCCCCATTTGATGGAAGGCAGCGGCGGGTTCGGACGGAACCACTCCCGGCTGGTCACCGTCGGTTGCAAACGCAGATTTTCCACGATGTCCGGGCCATAGCTTTGCACCTCGTAGAAACGTCCGAACGAATTGTGTGTGATCGCGATCCAGAACAGATAGTTCGGCACCCAGCCGTCGTAGAATCCGTAAGTCCAGACGCCCGGCACGTTGCGCTTCGCCATCTCCATCACTTCGGTCTCGGCCAGCAGCCACCACTCGTTCACTTGTATCGGGTCCAGTGAGTTGTTATAGGGACCGGTCCCGGTGGACACATACAAATACGATTGCGCTTCATGCAGGTCGTGCAAAATCGTTGGGTGCCATTCCAGTAGGGTCTTCGTCATGTTCTGCGTGAGTTTCAAATACTGGCCCATGCCATCGCGATTATTGTCGTGAGCGACGTACTTGCCCCAATACATAAGTGGAGGTTTTTGTTTGCTGGTCTTCTTGCCGTAATAGTAAGTATCCACCTGCTTCTCGCGGCCGTCGACTTCAATGACCGGCGTGATGAACGTAATGACGTTGTTGCGAATGGCTTGAATGAAGGGTGTTTCTTCTATGATCAGCCGATAGGCGAGCTCGATCAGCATTTCCGGTCCGCCGGTCTCCGGCGAGTGAATGCCGCTGTTGGCCCAATAGATTGGCTTGGCGGTCTTGATCAGTTGCTGTGCCTGCGCCTCGGTCGTTTTACGAGAATCAGTTAGCGAGGCGAGCATGCCTTTGTACTTGCCGAGATCCTTAATGGTGGCTTCGTCGGCGATGGCCAGGACCACCTGATCGCGACCCTCCTCGGTTTGGCCGATCTTCCAGAACAACGCACGCGGCGACGCCTTGGCCAGCGCCTCGTAGTAATGATAAATATCTTTGGCGTAAGTCAGCTCGCCGGGCGTGCCGGGGATGCGCCCGAAGAATTTGAGCGGCGAGGGCACGGTGTCCGATGAAGGCATATGATCGACCAGTTCCGTGGTGACGCGCGGATCCTGTAAATACTGTTTGATCAGCTTCGTATATTCCTCATCCATCGCTTGCGGGGACGGGTTGTTCTTGTTTTGCGCCGATACCAGTAGTGGTCCGGCGGCGAAACAAGCGATAAGAGCGAGTATGCTGACGAGGCGGTGTCTCATGTCTCCAGAGTGTAACGCCTTTTGTGGCGGTTTGCTAACTTGAGATTTGGCGCACGAAATCCATACAGTCGGACATTCAACGCGTCCGATCGAAGAATTCCTGGCCTTACTTCAGGCGTATTCAATAGCTCAACTGATAGACGTACGCAAGATCCCGCGCTCCAGCCGCAATCCTCAATTCAATAGCGAGGCTCTGGCGGCCAGCCTGTCCTTGAAAGGAATCGTCTACAAACATGTGCCGGAACTGGGCGGCCTTCGCCACGCCCGTCGCGACTCCATCAACACAGCGTGGCGCAACGCGTCCTTTCGCGGCTACGCGGATTACATGCAGACCTCCGAATTTCAAGCGGCCCTCGAAACGCTGATCGACATGTCGGCAGCGGCGCCGGCAGCAGTCATGTGCGCCGAAGCATTGCCATGGAAGTGCCACCGCTCCTTGATCGGCGATGCACTGCTAGCCCGCGAAATCCGTGTGCTGGATATTATGAGCCCCACCAAAGCCGACCCTCACTCACTGACGCCCTTTGCCCGCGTGAACGGAACCGAGGTCACCTATCCAGGCAAGGACCGGGAAAATCTAACCCTAAAATTTGACGCCCCCGACGCCCTGCGCTAGAATCAGAGTGCGGGGTGGAGCAGTCTGGTAGCTCGTTGGGCTCATAACCCAAAGGTCGGTGGTTCAAATCCATCCCCCGCAACCAAACTCCCGCCACTCGTTCCTGACATCCAATACAACGACTTATGTACGGAGATTGTTTTTGATGATGAACACAGGCACGGCGGCGTACTTGGGAATTACCACCGGACGGATCACGCCGGACTGGGTGAAGACCATGTGATCGCCTTCGGTGCGGACGTGCCGAAAGCCATCGGCCTCGAAAACTTTGACCAGCTATTTATAAGAAACCGGGCTAAGCTTGGGCATGGATCAGCGGAAGCGGGAGAGTCACGCGCTGCACGCTGCTGAACTTGGGTCTGGCGATTTTTTGCTTGGTCTTGCTGTAGCCGGCTTCCTGGAGGATCTGCTCCAAGGTGCCCATTTTCTCGGCCTCTTCCAGGAACAATCGCATGGCCTCTTTCAGGTTTCGGAGCGCTTTCTCTTTGCTGCCGCCGCACGAGGAAACGTCGAGCCGGTCTGATGGTGGACGTAGAAACCAGCACCAAGCAGAACACGCAGAACTTCCCTTGGTTTGAGAATCGGGAGTTTGGCCCTTTCAAATGGACAGCTACGCCAAGTTGATGGCAAGTCGTTCGGTCGCGGGCTCGATATCATCGGGCATGGGCTCACCGGCTTTCTGCGCACTTTCCAGAACGCAGCGTATAGCATCCTCTGCCATCAGCCGGGCTTCCTCGCGGGTGCGACCGTAGGTGACGATCTCCGGCATGGCCGGTACATGCACCTGAAAGCCACCTTCGGGAAGCTGTTCGTACAAAACGGTGTAGTTGTCTTGCATAGCTCGCCGGGGATTAAGGCTCTTACACCTGAAGCATGGCATCCAAAGGAAGCTTGGCCGCGCGGTTTTGTCAAATAGAACCTCCGCCCCCTCCGGTTCCACCCCGTGATACCCGCAAAAGAGGTGTCAAAACCACTCATCGGTACTATAGGAAAAAAAACCTTATGCATTAATAATTACTCTTACCTAGAACGCACAAGATTGGACGGAATCATGGACCTCTTGCTCGGCGAGAATTGGCCTGACACCTGTTCGGCGGTCGGCCTGGACTGCGGCACGTGCACTCGAAAATGTGCCTCGACGGTCGCCAAGATCTGCTCTGGCCTGGAGTCGAATGGCGTCCACCAAATCTTCGTGCAGCTCTATCCCTCCCCAGGCTGCCGTCCCATGGCGGCGGCGTTCGAACAGGCATACCGGGAAGCGTCGGGCTTTTCCCAACCCCCGGTAACCGCCGCCGCGGCCGCTGCCTAAAAGAAACAATGAGGTGACAGCCACCTCAATCACCGCCGACCAAATCGCAGGGTTAGCCCACCGGAGATCGGTGAAAGAGGTGGCTGTCACCTCTTTCACTTGCTGTGCCTGTAGAATACAAGCTATGCAGGTGGAGATTGACGGGGTCACCCTTCATCTGGCGCATCCCGACGAATTAACGGTCGCCTGGGTTGGCCAGGAAGAAGTAATGCGGCAACTGCTGGCTTCCTGGCTGGTGGTGGATCCTCAGGACGTGCCGATGAACCCTCGTCTGTTGGGAAAGCCAGGCGTCGGCAAAACTACACTGGCCTACGCGGCGGCCAAACGACTGCAGCGCGAAGTCTTTATCATGCAGGCCACCGTCGATACGCGGCCGGAAGACCTGCTGGTGACGCCGGTGATCGAAGGCGAGGGTAAGCTGCGCTACGTTGCCTCTCCGCTGGTGACTGCCATGCTGCGCGGCGGCGTGGCAATTCTCGACGAAGGCAACCGCATGAGCGAGAAAAGTTGGGCCAGTCTTGCGCCGCTGTTGGACAACCGCCGCTATGTGGAATCCATTGTCGCCGGGATCAAGATCAAGGCGCATCCGCTGTTTCGAATCGTCGCCACCATGAATGACGACTCGTCCACTTTCGACCTGCCTGAATATATTCATTCGCGGCTCCAGCCGCAGATCACCATCGATTTTCCCGAGCGCCACGAAGAATACGCGATTTTGAGGGAAAATGTACCGTTCGGCGACGAGCACGTCCTCAACTACGTCACCGATTTCCTGCAACAGGCTCATTCGGCCGACGAGCGCTACACGGTGCGCGACGGCATCAACATCGCGCGCTTCGTGATGAAGCTCAAGTGCTTTGACAACAGTCTGACCGTAGCGGATCAGAGCGAAGAGCGTTTTCTGATGCGCACGGCAATCCTCGAAACGCTGGGGGAAGAAGCGTTGCGTTATGTCCCTCGAGCCTAGACCCTCCGAAGAGGCCGCCAGTTTACGGCGCGGCAACTTTACTTATTTCCCCGTCATTCCGGGCCGGCTGGAATTCAGCATCGAGCTGCGGCGCGCCATTCTACGGGACCGGCCGCGCATTGTCGCCGTGGAGCTTCCGGGTGCGCTGGAAGACGCGTACCTTCAGGCTCTGGCCCGATTGCCGGAGATGTCCATCATCGTCTACCCCGATCCGAACGACGACGAGCGTGGCGTCTATGTTCCGGTGGAGCCGTGCGATCCGTTCACTGAGGCGGTGCGCACCGGGCTCCAAGTGGATGCCGAAGTGGTTTTCATCGAGCCGGATCTGGGTGACCGGCCGCACCTTCCCGATACCTACCCCGATCCTTATTCGATCCGCTACATCGGCATCGATAAATATGTGGAGGCTTACCGGGTCTATCCCCAGGCGCGTAACGAAGAGATCGCCGGGCACGCCGCCGGGATGGCGTGGAAACTACAGGGCACGGATCCTTCCACGCCGGTGTTGGTTGTGCTTTCTCTGAATTTGCTGGACCCGGTGCTGGACGCCATGGAGGTCCCGCAAGATCCTCCGCCACGGCGTGAACCGGCCGACGTCCGGCTCCTGAATCCCCATCCGGACTGCCTGGCGGAAATCACGCTCGAATACCCCTATTTACAGGACCGGTACGAGACCTTTCGCACCCATATGTCGACCATCGATCTGATCGACCGGCCCAAGGTGCAGTTCGATTTGCTGCGCGACGCCGAAAAAGAATACGTGAAGAACACCGGCGATAAGGTGGAATACTGGCAGCGCCGGATGATGGCTAGATTCACGCGGAATCTGGCGGCGATCAATGGCGATCTGGTGGCGGGCATCTTCGATCTCACGGTGGCGGCGCGCGCGGTGGTGGATGACAACTATGCGTACGAAGTCTGGCACATGGCCAATCGCTTTCCATCCCAAAAAGCGGTCAGCGAACTGCTGGAGACTGTGAATCTCACAGGGGATGAAATTTGGTTCCATACCAAAAAACTACGCTTGCGCCGCCGCCTGCCCCGGCCCAAACAACGCATGTTGCCGAGAGGTGTGACCGAGCGCAAGAAGGAGAAGTTCGAGGGCGAGTGGGCGCATCAAACCGGCGGCAACGCTATTTGTTCCTATCCGCCGGAAGATTTGTTGATCGAAGACTATGGCCGCTTTCTGAAGAGAAAGGCCAAAAGCATGCTTTCGGAGGAGCGCAGCCGGACCGAGCCGTTCACGACTTCCATTCTGGACGGAATCGATTTGCGGGAGACCATCCGCAACTGGCACGAGAACAAGATTTATGTGCGGCAACTGGATCGGATCTCGGGCGAAGTTGGCGCCTCGGTGGTGATCTTCGATCGCGACCTTGAGAATCGTTACCAATATCTGACTACCTGGCTGGGCGAACATCAGAATGAGTCGGACATGGCGTTTTACTCGACGTATCCGTTTGAGCATATGGTGGGACCGGGAATCGGCCGCGCCGAATACGGCGGATTCTTGATGACGCTGCCGCCGCGCCGAATGCTGGATGTGTGGGGCGATCCGGATTACGATTTTGCACAGGACAAACCCGAGCGGCTGTTATTGGCTGCGCTGGATTACTCGATGCAGCGTTATGTGGTGTATGTGGCAGCCAAACCGCCCCGGTCCATTTTTCGATCGATTGCCGCGCATTTGAACCGCCGCATCGTCTATATTCCGATCGGGCAGCTTTCTCCGACGAAGTTGAAGAAGCTACGCGTGGTGCATGTGTTGGATAGCTATGAACGGCGGAACGATGCTAAGGAATTTATCTGGTAGCCCATGGAGCGCTCCCTTACGGTCGCGGTTCTGTAACCGTTAGTGCGAACGGTCTTGCTGTACATAGCGTCGAACCCGTATGGAATGGAATCGACGTGAAGCTCTGGTTGGATTAGGTGCGTTAGCTGCCGCAGGGGCGCAAACTTCCGAAGGCGCAAACGGCGGCGTGCCGCGCCGGACGCTTGGGAATACTGGTGAAAGCGTTTCCTGCATAGGGCTGGGCGGCTTCCATATCGGCAAGCCGAAACTTTCCGACGACGAAGCCACCCGCATCATTCGTCAAGCGGTGGATCGTGGGCTTAATTTTCTCGACAATTCCTGGGACTACAACGACGGGAAGAGTGAGATCCGCATGGGCAATGCGTTGCGGGATGGATATCGTCAGAAGGTTTTCCTGATGACGAAATTCGACGGACGCACCAAGGAATCCGCAGCCCAGCAAATCGACGAGTCGTTGAAACGGCTGCAAACCGACCACGTGGACCTGATTCAGTTCCACGAGAATATTCGTTTCGACGATCCGGACCGATTCTTCGCTCCGGGCGGCGCGGTGGAAGCGGTGCTGGACGCAAAGAAGGCCGGCAAAACGCGCTTTGTCGGATTTACCGGGCACAAGGATCCGCACATTCATCTGTACATGTTGGAGCTGGCGCAGAAAAATAATTTCCAGTTCGATGCGGTCCAAATGCCTCTCAACGTGATGGATGCGCACTTACGCAGCTTCGCCAAGCTGGTGATCCCGCAAGCTCGGAAGATGGGCTTGGGCATCCTGGGAATGAAAAGCATGGGCAGTGGTGTGATTTTGAAAAGCAAGACCGCGACGCCGGTCGAATGCCTGCGGTACGCCCTGAACCTGCCGACGTCGGTTGTGATCACGGGCATCGATGGCCAGGAGATTCTGGAACAGGCGCTGCAGGTGGCAAGTAATTTCAAGCCACTGAGCTCGCAGCAGGTCGCCGAGATTTTGAACAAGACAGCACAAGCGGCCGGCAAAGGCGAGTACGAACTATTCAAGACCAGCGCGCATTTTGACAGCACTGCCAAGCATCCGGAGTGGCTGGGTCCGGAAGCGCCGAACGTCCAGAAACTCGGCAGCGACACGTAGTATGGGAATCCTATACAAGTTGACAAAACCCGGGAGCGCTTCGGCGCCGGCGTAAATGTTCGCGGACTTTCCCTGCTGGATTCGACGATGAAACGTATTTGGCCTGGGAGCGCGGCTACAAGTGGATGGCGCAGGAAGGCTGGGACGAACAGTTGCACCGCACTGAATACCGATCGCTATTGCGCCGCAAGCAGTACGGCGGGATCGCAGCCCGAGCGGTGCGCTTGGAGTCCGGGACGAATCTGCTCTTCTCCTTCGACAAGATGGCGATTCGAGATGCCGTCCGTTCGCCGGAGGGAGCGCGTCAATTCGCGGAGGGTCTCTACGATTTTATCTACGGCCCGGGCGGCCTCGCGAAGAAATGTGAGCGTTGGGGCGCGGTGGTTTCCGGGCTGCCGCGTAAGCAAACGCGCGTGCTGACGTGGCCGGTGGTTACCGTTTTCGGCTTCAGCGCTCTTCCAGGAGAGCATATATTTCTGAAGCCAAACGTCACTCGCAAGACCGCCCTGGAGTACGGCTATGAATTCGAATACAGATCCCGTCCGGAGTGGATTACGTATGCGAACTATCTCGACTTCGCCCGCGTTCGTCGAGATCTTCGCGACTTGCGCCCGCGGGACATGATCGATATACAGTCATTCCTGTGGATTCAGGGGATCCGGGGAATTACGAGTAGAGGGGCGTCAATTTCGCGAAACAGATTTTCTTTGGTAGAGTCCAATGCAAAGGAGCTTCACCATGGAAACCAAAGACAAGTGTGCCCATCCGAGTTGCAATTGCCCCGCTAAACAAGGCAGCAAGTACTGCAGCACTTATTGCGAAGGTGAAGGCCACACCGCCGACATTCTTTGCGGTTGCGGTCATTCCGATTGCAAACCTAAATAGAGTTTCGACAACGCGGATCGCTTGTGCGAGACTCTCCGTATGGCGAAAGTACGCTGGGGAGTTCTCGGGGCGGCCAAAATCGCGCTCACAAAAGTGATTCCCGCGATGCAGCGAGGCGCTTGGCCGGAGATTGCAGCCATTGCTTCCCGCGACGTCGATAAGGCACGGCGCGTGGCGGCGGACCTGAATATTCCGAAGGCTTACGGATCATACGACGAACTGCTGGCCGATCCTGAAATTGAGGCCGTTTACAATCCACTTCCCAACCATCTGCATGTGCCTTGGTCGATTCGCGCGGCTGAGGCCGGCAAGCACGTGCTCTGCGAAAAGCCGATCTCATTGAGCGTCGCCGAGTGCCGCACTCTGATTGACGCGCGCAATCGCTGCGGCGTCAGGATCGGTGAGGCGTTCATGGTTCGGACGCATCCGCAATGGATCCGAGCCCGCGAGATCGTGCGTTCGGGAGAGATCGGGGATCTTCGAGCGATCCAGGCCGTCTTCAGTTATTTTAACCGCGATCCCGCCAATGTCCGCAACGTGCGCGAATGGGGCGGGGGCGCGTTAATGGACATCGGCTGCTATCCGATTCAGATCGCCCGGTTTTTGTTCGGGCAGGGACCGGTTGGCGCGGTAGGACGGTTCGATCGCGATCCTGAGTTTGGAATCGACCGGCTGACTTCCGCCATTCTCAATTTCCCTTCCGGACATTGCGTATTCACTTGCAGCACGCAAATGGTTCCGTATCAGAAGGTCCAGATCTTTGGCGCCAAGGCGCGCATCGAAGTGGAGATTCCATTCAACGCGCCGCCGGATCGGCCCTCGCGCCTGTTCGTCGACACCGGAGTGGATTTGTTTGGAGGCGGCCTGCGAACGGAAGAATTTCCGGCGTGCGATCAATACACGATCCAGGGCGATCTGTTTTCCCAGGCAGTGAGGCAGGGCGGGGAAGTTCCGACGCCACTCGAGGATTCGCTGGCGAATATGGAGGTTATTGAGGCGCTCACTAGGGGCTAGGGGCAGGGGACTCAGGCCTGGGAAAACCCGGGATCCGCGGCAGTGGCGAAGGGTAGAGGCTGAGGCGCGCTTCGCGTGTTTGCTATGCTTCCATCGGAGTTCGGATTTCCAGACTCTCTGAATTATCAATGCCCACGATCATTAAAATTCAAGATAACGGCCAAGTGACCATCCGGGCCGGATCAGAAGTAAAGCCGCCTTGTGAAAGGCGACCTTAGGAGGCCGCGTTCGAGAGTGGGAAAATTGTGCTCACGCCAAAGACAATCATCGACCGCTCCAGATTCCCGAACGCCGACGACGAGTATACGCCCGCGCAACGCCGTATCATCGATGCCCGTCATGATCGCTTCGTTGCAGCGAGAGCTCAAAAAATCCGATCGCAAGAAAATCAAACCCAACCCTTGATGAGGCAGGCATCCCTCGAGCGGAGGCTCAATCTTTAGGAGCTATGATTTTCGCGTCGCGCTTTCGTTGTTCGATGCGCGCCAGCCCGGTGGCCGCTTGTTCCTGAAGGTGTACGAACTCTTTGGAAAGACGCTCTAGTTCTTCATCGGTTAACGCTTCCATCTTGACCAACTCCGTCCTGGCGGAGCCAACGGCGCGGATTAATTCATCCAGTTTCATGTGAATCACCCGCGCATCGCGATTCTGAGTGTTTTGGATCAAGAAGACCATGAGGAACGTAATCACGTTGGTCGCGGTGTTGATGATCAGTTGCCAGGTGTCGGAGTAGTGAAAAACTGGACCGGAACACAGCCACGCGATAGTAATCGCCACGCCTGCAATCAGAGCCCAGGGCGAGCCCATTGCATCGGCTGCCGACTGAGCGCCTTTCCGGAACTTATCGCGCATGCTCGGATAGGGTCCACTCGTCGGCCGGGGATTCGGCAGCGCCATCGTCCGCGACTTTGGCGTGCCGCGCCACGTGCAAACCCAGCCAGAACATCGCAAGCATACCGATCAGCATGACGCTAACGATCAGCGTCGGTAAGATCGGCATGAGGAGGAAAAAAGCACCGGCGGTTCCCAACACTAGAACGATTAATAGAATCAGCAAATAGCGGTCGATCATGCAAAAAGTCTTGCAACTGGAATGCCATGCGCTTCTAAGAGAGTTTGGCATTTGCCTTGCCATGAAATTGAACAATGGGACAAGGTCCGACACGCGGCCAAAAGTGGATGATCTCCGTTGCCGCGATGGTACTCGTGCTCGTCGTGGGATTTCTGATTGCCACCCGCCAACTTCCGCACCTGCTGCATGACCGTATCGTCGCCGCGCTCGAGGAGCACTTCGAGAGCCGCCTCGAGATAAAGACGCTCGACGTAATCCTGTTCCCCTCCGCCCGTGTGACCGCCAGCGGAGTGGTGCTCAAGCACAAGAGTAGAAACGATGGGCCCCCGCTTATCGTGATCGACCAGCTCACCGCTGAGACAACTTTGCTGGAGTTGTTTCGCGCTCCAACCAGAATGAGTCGCGTTCGCTTGCAGGGGCTAAAAATCCACGTGACAGCGGGCAAAGTTCATTCTGGGGAAGGGCGGCCGCCGGGAAGTGCAACAAAAACACCGCGGTTCGTGATCGGTGAAGTGGTCGCGGACGGTGCTGTGCTCGAAACTATTCCGAAGTCCCCCGATAAAGTTCCGCTGGTCTGGGAACTCCAGCGGCTTACTCTCAAGGAAGCGGGTCCCGGCAAGCCCATGAGCTTTGAGTCAGAGCTTCTGAACGCTAAGCCACCCGGGCGAATCCTGACCCATGGCAGTTTCGGCCCGTGGAACAAAGACGATCCCAGCCTCACGCCCCTCTCCGGTCATTACACGTTTCGCGATGCCGATCTGTCGGTGTTCAAAGGTATCTCTGGCCGATTGTCCTCCGAAGGAGCCTTCAGCGGAGTACTTCAACGCATCGAAGTGCAAGGTGAAACCGACACGCCGGATTTCGCGGTCCGGGTCAGCGGAAATAAAGTTCATCTAAAGACGAAGTATCAAGCCGTGGTCGATGGAACGGATGGGACAACCTATCTGCAGCCGGTGGCCGCGGCATTCGGACATACTTCAGTGTTGGCGCGGGGTGTGGTGCTGTCGAAGCATGGAGTGCAAGAGAAAACGATTTCGCTGAACGTGCTGGTTCGTGAAGGACGCCTGGAGGATTTGTTGCGGCTAGCGGTAAAAGGTAAACCCAACATGACCGGCGCCATCGGTTTTCACACTGGCTTTCTGCTTCCACCGGGAGAGCGGGACATAAGCGAGAAACTTGAATTGAAAGGCAGCTTCGACATCGGCAAGGCCCGATTCGTGAATCCCGAATCGCAAGCGAAGATCGACAAGCTGAGCAATCGCGGCCGCGGGCAACCCCACGATGAGAAGGACGATTCCGTTGTATCGAACTTCCGGGGTGGGTTCTCGCTCAGGTCCGGCGTGATTCAATTTACGAACCTGGCGTTTGAAGTGCCTGGCGTCGATGTTTTGGTGAACGGGACCTACGCGCTGGAAAAGCAGGAGATCGATATGCACGGGACGGCTCGTTTGCAAGCGAGGCTTTCTCACACCACCACCGGTTTCAAATCTTTTTTCTTGAAAGCCGTCGACCCATTTTTCGCAAAGAAGGGCGCCGGAGCGCTACTTCCGATCAAGATTCAGGGCACGGCCGATTCGCCGTCTTTCGGGTTGGACTTCGGCCATAAGAAAACGTCCGCGAACCGGTAAAGTTACTGGAATGGGCGTCACATTTGTTAACGTCGGGATACGCGACCTTGCCGCCAATCCGGGTAATTTATTCAGTGACGTTCTTGCGCACCGCCCCGAAGCCTCGCATTTCCATTGCGGTATTTAATGGTAAACCACGTGCCAGTATTTTGACGGTGCCCAGCGGCACAAACTATTCCAAGTTGAAAGGAAACTAACCATGGGACAGGATCCGAAACAAAATCAAGGCAACGACGGCGAGAAGAAAGCGGGCCAGACTGGCCAACAGCAGGGCGGCCAGAGCGGTCAGAGCGGTCAACAGAGCGGCCAAGGCGGCCAACACCAACAGGGTGGCCAACAGGGAGGCCAACACGGTGACAAGCCCGGCCAACACGATGACAAGACTGGTCAACAAGGTGGCAAGACCGGCCAACAGGGCGGCCAGAGCGGTCAACAGAGCGGCCAGGGTGGTCAGCAGGGTGGCCAGGGCGGACAGAAGAGGTAGTTTTCTGTTCGGCTTATCAGCCTTGATAACTTCGTAGTTCAGCAGTCCGGGTTTGGCGATTCATTTCGCACGGTCCGGGCTGCTTTTCTTTGGTCCCACTACTTCAGCAGGGTTAACCGCCTGCGAAACAAAAACCGCGCCCAACCATCTTACGTATAGGAAAATTCCTAAGTGGCACAGGCTTTCTTACCTGTGGATCTTAGAGCGATTCTTTCACAGCTTCCAAGTGAAGGTTCTGGAGATAACTTAATGCGAATCGCGCAGGTCGCGCCCTTATACGAAAGCGTTCCACCCCAGCTTTATGGGGGCACGGAGCGAGTGGTCTCATACTTAACCGAGGAATTGGTTCTCGAAGGCCACGACG
The DNA here is from genome assembly GCA_955652915.1 of uncultured Bryobacteraceae bacterium. Taxonomy (GTDB): domain Bacteria; phylum Acidobacteriota; class Terriglobia; order Bryobacterales; family Bryobacteraceae; genus Palsa-89. The sequence goes on along the minus strand of CATPCJ010000357.1, from coordinate 11,680 downwards.
TCACGCTATTCGCGAGTGGCGACTCAATCACCCGTGCTCGACTGGTGGCTGTATGTCCGCAGGCGTTGCGGCTCGATCCCAATTGCGTGGATTCGCTGGCACATCACATCGTCATGATGGAAGAGGTCTTTCAGCGGGCCTATGAGTTTGATGTGGTGCATTTCCACATCGATTATCTGCACTTCCCAATCTCGAGCCGCTATGGCGCCGGGCACGTGACGACTCTGCACGGCCGCCTTGATATTCCCGACCTTCAACCCGTGTACGCCAGGTTCCGCGACGAACCGGTCGTTTCGATTTCAAATGCGCAGCGAGCGCCGCTGCCGGGGGTCAATTGGCTGGCGACCATCCATCACGGCCTGCCCGCAAACCTGCTTCGGCTGGAAGAGAAACCCGAGAATTACCTGGCGTTCCTGGGACGGATATCGCCGGAAAAACGCGTTGACCGCGCCATCGAGATTGCCATTCGCACTGGTATCCAGCTCAAGATCGCCGCCAAGGTAGACCGAGCCGACCGCGAATACTTCGAGGCCATGATTCGTCCTCTCCTGGATCATCCGTTGGTGGAATTCATCGGCGAGATAAACGAACAACAGAAGCAGGATTTCCTGGGCAAGGCGTTGGCGCTCGTATTTCCAATCGATTGGCCGGAGCCGTTCGGCTTGGCCATGATCGAAGCCATGGCCTGCGGCACGCCGGTCATCGCTTTCCGCCGAGGCTCGACCACCGAAGTGATCGACGAAGGGGTGACAGGCCTGCTGGTCGATCACATCGAGGGGGCGGTATCGGCCGTGAATCGAGTTCGGAATATTTCCCGAAAAGAATGCCGCGCCGGATTTGAAAAGCGCTTCAGTGCGAAACGCATGGCCTTGGACTACGTGGAAGTTTACAAGTCCATCGTGTCCGAAGCTCGAGGCTCCGTGGAACGGGCCGTCGAAGCTCGCAGCGTCGAAGTCGTCTAAGGATGAAAACCCAAGAGGTCATTCGACCGCAGGAACACTATTACATTCTGGCCACCGAGTCGGCGCCGCCGGAGCTTTCCCTGGTCTTGAAGGGCGGCGATACCTTTGCCGTCCTCAACCGCTTCGGCGACATTGATTCGGCCAACCGCCACGAAGAGGGCGTCTATCACGGCGGGACGCGTTTCGTATCCCGCCTGCGCCTGCTGCTGGTGAGCGTCCGGCCGCTACTGTTGAGCTCCACTGTTCGCGAGGACAACGTAGCGGTGGTTGCGGACCTCACCAATCCCGACATTTATTTCGACGGCAAAGTAGTGCTGCCGCGCGGCACGCTGCACATCATGCGCCGCAAGTTCATCTGGGAAAACAACTGCTATGAACGCGTTCGCATCCACAACTATGCCGTAACGCCCGTTGACACCACCATTTCGATTCAGTTCGGCGCGGACTACGCCGACATATTCGAAGTCCGGGGACAACAGCGACCGCGCCGGGGTGAGCTTCTTCGGCCGGAAACAAGAAGTGACGGCGTGAACCTCGGTTACCGCGGCCTGGATGGTGTTGTCCGTAGAACGCTCTTACGATGTACGCCTGAGCCTCAACTGATCTCCGCGGACGAATTGCAATTCGATCTGCATCTGGAAGAACAGGGGGAGCGTGAGTTTCTATTCAGCATCGCTTGCGAGCTGGATGGAAATCACCACCCCTTGGTAGCGCAGGCGGAAGCGCTGACAACTGCCCATAGCTCCATCGCGCGGTCCAACGAGTTCACCTGCAAGATCGCCACTTCGAACGACCAATTCAATCGATGGGTGTCGCGCTGCGAGATGGATATCACCATGATGCTCGCGCCCACGCCGTACGGAATTTATCCCTACGCCGGCATACCCTGGTTTTGCACTCCATTCGGGCGCGACGGCATCATAACCGCTCTGGAATGCCTATGGATCTCGCCCTCGATGGCGCGTGGAGTTCTTTCCTACTTGGCGGGCACGCAGGCCATGGATATATCCGCGGAGCAGGACGCCGAGCCGGGCAAGATTCTGCATGAAGCGCGCGACGGCGAGATGGCCGCGCTGGGCGAAGTTCCGTTCCGGCGCTATTATGGCAGCGTCGATTCGACGCCCTTGTTTGTTCTGCTGGCCGCGGCTTACTTCAATAGAACCGGGGATCGCGAATATCTGAAGTCGATTTGGCCGCACGTGGTAAGCGCGCTCGACTGGATCGACCGCTTTGGCGATCTCGATCAGGATGGTTTTGTCGAGTACGATCGGCGTTCTTCCGATGGGCTGGTGCAACAAGGCTGGAAGGATTCGCACGATTCGGTGTTTCATGCGGACGGCAGGTTGGCCGACGGTCCGATCGCACTTTGCGAAGTGCAGGGCTACGTCTACGCCGCGAAGAAAAGCATCGCCGCCGTAGCCGAAGCGTTGGGATTGAACACCCTGGCCGCACAACTTCGGCGGCAAGCGGCGAATCTGGCCGATAGCTTCGAAAAGGCATTCTGGTGCGAAGATCTCGGCATTTATGCGCTGGCACTGGATGGAAAAAAGCAGCCTTGCCGGGTGCGCACCTCGAACGCCGGCCAGTGTTTGTTCACGGGCATCGCGGATTCGGAGCGCGGGCAAAGGGTGGCTGCCAGTCTCGCTGGAGAAGCGTTCTTCTCCGGTTGGGGCGTGCGCACTTTGGCCAATACCGAGGCCCGTTTCAATCCGATGTCGTACCACAACGGGTCGGTATGGCCGCACGACAACGCGATAGTTGCGTCGGGTCTGGCGCGCTACGGACGTAAGGATCTGGCGGCGCGGATACTAAGCGGGATGCTGGGAGTTGCAACGTACATGGAAAGCGAGCGGCTGCCGGAATTGTTTTGCGGATTCTCGCGGCGTCCCGGCAAAGCGCCGACGGCTTATCCAGTGGCCTGTTCTCCACAGACTTGGGCGGCGGCGGCGGTGTTCCTGCTGGTGAAGTCATGCCTGGGGCTAACGGTAGAAGGAGCAACTGGCCGGGTGGTCCTGACAAAACCGGTTCTTCCTCCGGAACTGGACCGCTTAAGCATTACCAACCTCGCGGTGGGCGACGCAATAGTCGATTTGAATCTGTTCCGCCAAGGACAAGCGGTAGCAGTCACCGTGGCGAGGCAAAAAGGCGAGACCGAAGTTGTGATGCAGCACTAGCACCGCTTGCCCGACAGCGCTCAAGGGGAAGGCCACGATCGCCGGCTACGCTAACATTGCATTCATGGACCTCAGTGCTATCTGGGAGCAGCACACCCAACATGAATTTGCGACTCGCGATACCGAAGCTACGCTCGACACCATGGTCGGCGATGCCTACGTCAATCACATCCCAGTGATGACCGGAGCGCGCGGCAAAGACGACCTGCGGCGCTTCTACTCCACCGACTTTATTCCCTGCATGCCTCCCGACACAGCGCTCACGCCGGTCTCTCGCACCGTCGGCGCCGATCAGCTTGTCGACGAAATGATTTTCTCCTTCACCCACACGGTCGAAATGCCTTGGATGCTGCCCGGCATCGCGCCTACTAACAAGCGCGTGGAAGTTCCGCTGGTGGTGATCGTGCATTTTCGCGACGGCAAGCTGGCGCATGAGCACATTTATTGGGACCAGGCTTCAGTATTAAAACAAATCGGCCTGCTCACCGATCCTCATTTGCCGGTGTGCGGCGCTGAAACAGCGCAGAAGGTGCTGGCCGGCATGGCGCGCTAGCTCACTTCTGGAAGATTTTCTTCGCAATCATGCCGTGTACGCCTTTGTTGCCGTCCACCAACTGCGTGATGCAAAAATCCACGGCCACGCTGGTAAGCATGTAGGCATCGTCGCGGCTCAAGTGTTTTTCGCTCACCAGAAAATCGATTGTCTCGCGTACCGCCAGTTTGGTCGCCTCCGTGAGGTCTTCATGCACGCCCATCGTGATGTAATGCGTGGACGTTTCCCCGCGCGGCCACTTCAGATGCATGTCCTTGCGAACCACAAATTGGAAGGTGCCGGTGAGTTGGGTCTCGAGCGCGGTGATATCCACTTCCCCATTGCCTTGGCCGGCGTGCCCGTCGCCCACTTCAAACAGCGCGCCCTGGGTATGCACTGGAATGAAGAGGGTGGTTCCCTCCACCAGTTCTTTGTTGTCGAGATTTCCAGCGTGGATCCAAGGCGGCGCGCTGTTGATCCGGCCGTTGGCTTCGGGCGGAGCGACACCCATGCTGCCGAAAAAAGGCCGCAATGCAAGCTCGACGGAATCGCTGAACCTGGCTGTCATGCGCGTGCGGTCGAGCGGAATAATCTTGGTCCGCGCCGACGGAAAATCGTCGGGCAAAAAACCGGAACCCGGACGAAAGCTGTTGTAGGCGAATGGCGCCGTGAGCTCAAGTTTGAGAATCCGGATTTCCAGCACGTCTCCTGGCTCCGCCCCATCCACGTAGACCGGACCAGTCAGGATGTGGCCGCCCGGTCCTTTATCGGTAACCTCTTTGTAGATGGCGCGCAACGCATCTGGAATCTGGGCCGCTGGAACGCCGGCGGTTTCGAGCCGCGCGGGACTGCCCGATACCGTTTCAATTCGCACTGTATCGTTGGAGTGAATCGTGAGAACGGGCTTGGCTGCCGCCGAGTAATAACCCCATACTACGGTCTTCGGACCCGCCTTCAGTTCAAAAGTTTCGGCAAAGCACCACGGCGAGCCGCCAATGAGGCAGAATAGTATGAGTTTCTTCATGGGGTTCTGACGATGATAACAGCTTGACCAACCGGTTGGGCTTCAGTCTGATTCAGTACTCTGTATTTTTAATAACGGAGGTAGTGTGGTCCTACTGCTCTTTGGACCGCCAGGTAGCGGCAAAGGGACGCAGTCGCGGCTGATCACAAACTGGTTGGGGATTCCGGCGATTTCTACGGGTGATATGCTGCGCGCGGAAATTCAAGCCGGCACGCCATTGGGGAATGCAGCTCGGTCCATCATGGCCAGTGGAGGATTGGTGGGTGACGATCTCGTTAACGAAACGCTGGCCCATCGGGTGTCTCAACCCGATTGCAACGCCGGATTTTTGCTCGATGGCTATCCACGCACGGTAGAGCAGGCGGAATTCCTGGACCGCCTGTTATGCCTCCGCGGATTTCCCAAGCCGATCGTTCTGCATCTGGACGTTCCCATGGACGCGTTGGTAGGAAGAATGAGTTCCCGCCGGCAATGTCCGGCGTGCAAGCGGATTTACAACTTGCTGCACCAACCGCCGCTTCAAACCGGCATCTGCGATGACGACGGAAATGCCCTGATCACCCGCAAAGACGATCGGGAAGATGTAGTTCGTGAGCGCCTGCGAACTTACGACGCGCTTACCCGCCCGGTGTTGGCCCATTACCAGGACAACAACTACTACCAGATTCGCGGCGATCGTTCACCCAGTTATATCTTCGAGGAGATCACCGGAATTCTGGAGCCGCTGATCGCGAAGCACTCGGCCGCCAACGATCGCTGATTCATTTAGCGATGAAATCGCGGATGTAGCCGTTCACTTCAGCCGCTTTCTCGTGAATCACCCAGTGTGTGCCTTCCGGGATGCGCTTGATGGTCAGGCTCGGCACGAACTGATCGAGCCCTTCCAGATTACTGGTCAGCAGTGCCGTATCTTTCTCGCCCCAGATCACTAAAGTTGGAACTTTCACGTTTAGCGCCGTTGGATCCACCGCGAAGTTGCCGGTCGAAGTCTGCGAACTGTCGGCAGGCGGCGGGCCCACTTTGTTTGCCCGGTAATAATTCAGTCCTCCGGTCAACGCTCCGGGTTGCGACCAGGCTTTGATGTATTCCTGTTTGTCGTCTTCGGTAAAGACGCCATTTTTCAAACCTGCCCCCAGAACGGCGTTCACCAGTCCGGCATAGTTATTATCCGACAGCATTTTTTCAGCGCTGGCGCTGCGGAACATCAGCATGTACTGGCTCGCCTTTTGCTGCGCGGGATCCGACGTAAGTAGCTTGGAGAAGACCCCCGGATGCGGAGCGTTGACGATTACCAGTTTCTCCAAATAGTCGGGATGCGCGATGGCGAACGACCATGCCACGGCGCCGCCCCAGTCATGCGCGACCAGCACGAATTTCTTGTGGTGCGAGAAATGATCGGCCAGTTGCCGGATATCTTCCACCAGAACGCTCATACGATACTGATCGAGATCGGCCGGTTTATCGGAGGTGTTGTAGCCGCGCAGATCGGGTGCAACCGCGTGATGGTCCTTGCCGAATTCAGTGAGCTGGTTCTTCCACTCGTACCAGAATTCGGGGAATCCGTGTAGAAAGAGGATGAGCGGGCCTTTTCCCGCCGACACGACGTGCAGGCGCACGCCATTCACTTTTACAAATTGTTCCTTGAACATAGGTTTGTCCTTGAAGCCGGCGGAAGCGGTAGAGGCGAGAAGTCCTGCGAGCAGGATCGCGGCGCATCGGTAGGTCATGTTGGAAGGCTAGCACGGAGAGCTGTTCAGCAGCAGCAAGCTCTATGTTCTCGTATTCTAATGGCATCGAAGTACCCCGAGCAGGAAGCGCGGCTCTCGCAAATCGCCGCCAAGGCAGGCACCGACGCCGAACGGCTGGTAAAGGATGCCGCGCTACGTCTGCTTGAGGAAGATGCCCGCTTCCCAGCCGCCGTGCAGGAAGGCATTACACAGGCCGACCGGGGCGAGTTCATCGAAGATGCAGAAATGGACGCCCGCCTGGAACAGATGTTGCGCTCATAGAAATGCGCATCCGCTGAACGCCGGTATCCGCAGCGGACCTACGCCATATCAGTTCTTTTATTTCTTCCGCTGCCCTATATCGCTGTGTACCGCTTGAAGGACCAAAGCATTGAGGTATTGCGTATTTACGACGCCGCACAGGACCGGCCTTAGCCAGTATGTCGGGCCCCCGGTGTTTCTTCGTCGGGGACGTCGTCGCGAAATTTTGAGATCGGTCCTCGAACGCGGCAGAAGGTGACGAGGCAATAGAGTTGTCGGGCGAAAACCGCAGGTCGTCAATGAGCTTCCGAACATCCATCGGACAATCTAACTTACGACGCGATCGAAACGACGCCCTTTTCCCGCAACCCGCTGATCGCCAGGCCATACCGCCCCCGAACGCCGGTCTTCTCGAATATGTGCTTCAAGTGAATCTTTACCGTTCCCGGCCGAATCCCCAGTTCCTGCGCGATTTCCCTGTTCTTGGAGCCTTGTTCCACCAACTCCAGGACCTGATGTTCGCGCGGAGTCAATTCTGAACGTGGATGCCGATCCAGGCGCATCGAATCGCGAAGTACGCAGTCTTCCATCCAGGTACGGCCACTGGCCACCGTGCGAAGGCACGCCAGCAGGCTCGCTATTTCCGCGGTCTTGCGCACGATTCCGCGCGCGCCCGCTTGCAGCAGCCGCAGAGCTTCCGCTTCGGTCATCGACACGCCCCAAACAATCAGGGTTGGCGCGGCGTCGCCCAGCTTCAGGTCATGGATCCAATCCACCACGGCCTGCATCCCAAAGCCCTTATCGAGGATGACGATGCCGCAAGCCTGGGCCCGAAGAAACGAACTTGCCGATTCCAGCGACGTCAGCGATTGTTGGAACTCCAGATCGGGATTCGACTCGAGTACGCTTCGTAGCCCTTCGGCCGTGATTGGTTGGGTGTCGCAGATCGCGACGGTCTTTTTCTGGTTGTCGGTCATCTTCTTCTCTGGCGGCCCGGCGATAACGTCGCCATTTTACGGCGTGAGACCTTATCGGCGAGGGCTTTCGAAGCTTTAGTTGAAGGAGGAGGGAAAGGCTCTCATGTTATGATCGTGTGCAGCCGATTTGATCGTTAGGAAGACTGACGGGAGAAGTCCGTCCGGCGCCAATGGCCCAATCTGAAATCTCAAAGTTGAAAGGTAAGTGGAAAGGGCTGTTCATTTGTCCTAACGCCAACATTATCCAAGACTTAGTTCCGCTCCTGAGCCGCCATTTGCCGAACTTTGACGGTCATGAGCTGACCATTTTGCCCACCCGGCACCAGATTGCCGAAGTCTTTACCAGCCAACGCCCGAATCTCTGCTTTCTGGAAGTAAGCGAACCGCAGGAACGCTCGTTCGCCGTCATTCCGGAGTTGCTAAGAGTCGACCCAAAGCTGCCGATCATTGTCGTCCTTCCAAGTAATGACCCGGAACTGGTCCTGCGCTGCTTGCGTCAAGGTGCCAGCGATTTCCTGATCCCGCCTTTCACCGGCGAGCATTTGGAAGCCGCTCTTCAGAAAATTTCAAGACTGCAGCCGGGCCGCGTAAAGAGTCCGGGCAAAGTTTATTGCCTCATGCCGGCGAAAGGCGGATGTGGCGCCAGCACCATCGCCAGCAATCTTGCCTATCAGCTTAAACGTCTTGGGGACAAACGAATTCTGCTCGCCGATCTCGATCCCCTGGCTGGAACCATGTCGTTCCTTTTGAAGATCAAATCGAATTACAGTTTCATGGACGCTTTGGCGCGCTCGGGTGAACTCGATGCCGATCTCTGGAAAACCGTGGTCACCAGCCGGCAAGGTGTGGATGTTCTGCTGTCGCCCGAGGTAATGACGGAGGCCGTCGGCGACCTCTCCGATGCCTCAGCCATCGTGGAATACGCTCGCGGTACTTATGATCTGGTGGTGCTGGATGCCGGAAGCGTTTATGGGGATTGGAATCTTTCACAAGCCCTGCTCGCCGATGAGATCCTGCTCATCACCACCAATGAGCTGACCGCGCTGCAGGCCGTCCAACGCGCGCTGAGCTACCTGGATGCGAACAACATCCCCCGATATAAAGTGCGGCTGATTGTAAACCGTTACGATCGCCACGTCGGCCTGAGCAAGGATGTAATCGGGACCGCTTTGCACACCGAAATCTTCCACTTGATGCCGGCCGACTACGATGCCATCCAGAAGGCTCTGATGGAAGGCAAACCACTGGCGTCCACCACCGTCTTCGGCAAGAGCGTCATCGGATTGGTGGAGCGCTTAGCCGGAAGTATGGAGCCGCAGAAGAAGGCCAACTCGCTTTCCGGGCTGCTATCGCTGTTTTCACGAACATCCTCTTAGTAATTGTGGGGCAGGTTGGTAACCTGCCGGCCGATTGGCAATCGGCCCATAAGTAATTCCGGATTGAACACCAGGCGGATTGTCAATCCGCGGCAGGATGCCATCCTGCCCCACATAAGAAGTTCCATAGCATCATCCAGCTTACCCGAACCCTGAAACAAAACTTGATAGAATTGTTTGTAGGTCGCTTGTGGAAATCGCCGGAAAAAAGTTTTCACCCCCATTGTTTCCCAGCGCTTGGGTTCCTCGGACGCCCCAACGTTTTCCACCGGTATACCCACAAGCTAAACTGCTCGCAACGTTACCTGTAAATTATCGTTGTTCCAAAATGCTTCCACCGCTAAGGTAGAACGGTTGGCTTCCATGTCTGCACGCGCCGATATCGCACTCGAGAAGGGGCTTCCTGTAAATCTGGACGCCGAACGCTACGTGTTGGGCGCCATCCTGATGGACGATGCGCTGTACATCCAAGTGGCCGGCTCGCTCGAGTCCGACGACTTCAGCCTGGAGAAACATCGCCGCATTTTCCTGCGCATGGGCGAACTTTATGAACGCAGCGAGCGCATCGATCGCGTGACGGTCGCCAACGAGCTGATGAAGCAGAACCAGCTCGAATCGGTGGACGGTATCACCTACCTGGTTTCTCTTGACGAGGGTTTGCCGGCGCTGGCCAACCTCGACAGTTACATTCGCATCGTCAAGGACAAGGCGATTCTGCGGCGCATCATCTTCACATCGCAGAAGCTCATCGACCGGTGCCTGATGGGCGAGGAGGAGCCCGACGAAATCCTCGCCAGCGCCGAGGAGGGTCTGCTCCGGTTGGGGGACTCGCGCACGCAAGATACGCTGGTGAATCCGCATCAGATTCTGGAAGCGTTCGAGGGCGGCATCAACGCGTTCCTCGATCCCAGCAAACGCATCAAGGGCCTCAGCACCGGATTGCTGAAGCTGGACGACATGACCGGCGGACTGCACGAGGGTGAGTTGATAATTCTGGCCGCGCGGCCTTCCATGGGTAAGACCGCCCTGGCGTTAAATATCGCGCAGCACGTCGCCATGAACCCGCAGCAGAAGCAGACCGTGGCTTTGTTCTCGCTGGAAATGTCGCGCGAATCCCTGTTGACCAGAATGGTTTGCGCCAGTGGCCGCGTGGATCAGCAAAAGTTTCGCGCCAGCTATCTGAATCAGGATGAGCGCCGCCGGTTGGCGAAAGCTACCTCGGATATTGTGCAAGCCCCGCTGTACATCGACGACACCGCCGGAGCGCACCTGATGGACATTCACGCCAAGCTCCGCAGACTGAAGGGCGAGCAGGACCTGGCGCTGGTGGTGATCGACTATTTGCAATTGATGAGCGGCCGCGGCCGCTATGAGAACCGCAACCAGGAAATCAGCACCATATCGCGCGGCCTGAAGCTGCTGGCAAAAGAATTGAAGGTTCCGATGCTGGTGCTCTCGCAATTAAACCGCGCGCCGGAAACGCGGCCGGGCGATCATCGCCCGCAGCTAAGCGACCTGCGCGAATCCGGCTCCATCGAGCAGGACGCCGATTTAGTGGCGTTCATTTTTCGCGAAGAAGTTTACAAGCCCAACGACGAAAGCCTGCGGGGCCTGGCTGAGCTGCTGGTAGCGAAGCAGCGCAACGGTCCCACGGGAAAAGTGAATTTGGTGTTCCTCAAAGAGTTCACGAAGTTCGAAAATCGGACGAACGATTTGGGTGAAGACGTAATGGGCGGAGAATAGAGAGCAGGTACGAAAACCGAGAAACATCTTTCTATGTGCACCTTCTGGCAGGATGAGTCCATGGAACCGCGACCGTAAGGGAGCGTTGGGTTTGCAGGATGAGGCATGACATGGGGCACTCCCTCACGGTCGCGGTCCAGGGTGTTGGGATTCCAGGATTCCATCATCGCGGCTTACGATTTGGAGTATGCCGACAGAATATATCCTTCGCTCTACTCGTTGAACAGCGGGAAGGATTAGGCGTTCCAAAAACCAGATGGAATCAAGATGCAGATAGTCTTCCTTAGCTCGGTAGCCAAAGGCTTAGAACAATATCGGGAGGGAGTGTACAGGGCGATCGAAGGTTTGGATGGTTATCATTGTGTGCGCATGGAAGACTTCGGGGCGCGTGAGAACACACCCTATTCAGAGTCTGTCGCCTTAATGCTCAAATGCGAGATCTTCATTGGTATCGTGGGTCCCCGACATGGCACCCTGGCGGTTGAGACGGGAAAGTCGCTAACCGAGAGCGAGTATGATGCTGCACTCGCGTCTGGGAAGAGGATACTGATGTTCGTTGCCGAGGAATCATTTCCCGTACCTGCAAACTTGATTGAGCCTGACGAACTGCGGATAAGCAGATAAAATTTAGAACCAAGGTGCTCGACAGAAAACCCGTCGCGTTCTTCGCCGCGAGCGGTGAAGAAAAGCTGGGACGACAAGTGGTTACAGCGATGCACAATCTGCGTGATCCGAACCCTCCGCGACTTGTCGACCGCCAACTGGTCATAGCGGAAGAAGATCGCAAGCCTGAGGCCATAAGTTCCAACGTGTTCCATTGCACCCTCATCTTGGACGATCCAGTACCGCTGAGACGGTCAGGAATCATGGAAGTTCTGCCCGATGTCGTATTGCAATTCCGAGG
>CATPCJ010000356.1 GCA_955652915.1 uncultured Bryobacteraceae bacterium | reverse complement strand
TCGCTCATAAGGCTTCGGTCCATAGCGTGGCTTTCAGCCTGGACGGCAAGATGGTGGCAACGGGGTCCGAGGACCACACCGCGCGGGTGTTCGAGGCGGCCAGCGGACGCGAAGTCTCGCGCCTCACTCATCAGGCTTCGGTATATGACGTGGCCTTCAGCCTGGACGGCAAGCTGGTGGCGACGGGGTCCTAGGACCACACCGCGCGGGTGTTCGAGGCGGCCAGCGGAAGCGAAGTCTAGCGCCTCGCTCATAAGGCTTCGGTCCATAGCGTGGCTTTCAGCCCGGACGGCAAGCTGGTGGCGACGGGGTCCTTCGACAACACCGCACGGGTGTTAGAGGCGGCCAGCGGTCGCGAAGTCTCGCGCCTGGATCATAAGGCTCCTGTCAATGCCGTGGCCTTCAGCCCGGACGGCAAGCTGGTGGCGACGGGGTCGTTCGACAACACCGCGCGGGTGTTCGAGGCGGCCAGCGGAATCGAAGTCTCGCGCCTCGCTCATCAGTCTTTTGTCTATGCAGTGGCCTTCAGCCGGGACGGCAAGCTGGTGGCGACGGGCTCCTTCGACAACACGTCGCGGGTGTTTGAGGCGGCCAGCGGACGCGAGGTTTCGCGCCTGGCTCATCAGAATTCTGTGGATGCCGTGGCCTTCAGCCCGGACGGCAAGCTCCTGGTAACTCAAACTGGCAACTGGCTACACGTCTACGAGCGCAACCGTGACCGCTGGAGCCCTATCGCAAATCGCCACCTCCCCGTTCTCTGGCCGAAGACCATTCGTTTCGTCTCCGCCGATGGCCATTGCCCTAAGTGCGTCGAAGTCGTCCGGGATGTTCCCGAAAACCTCCTACAGGTCGACCGTATCAACTTCGACGAGTTCACTGCCCCACCCATCAAAGGCGACCCGCAGCAGCTTGTTTCAGAATGGAGCGCGAAGCTCGGGCTTACGTTTGACTCGCGTGGACGCATCATTCCGCTATCCTCCGCCCCGGCAAAATAGCGTTCTCGATTTAGCGACGTTGGTGCACACCCTACGATTCGTCTACCATCGCACCTCATAGGCTGTGGGGCTGAGGCGCGCTGTTCGGCTGCGCGGAGTGGTTGCGCGTTTGAGCAGCTTGGTTGGGACGTCAGTTTGAGTGGTGCTTGTGAACAAGGCGTAAAGCGACCGCGATGCCCAAGCCGAATACTATCGCCCCAACGAAGAACCAACGTAGCGCTGGAACGCCCAGCAAAAGGACGAGCATGCTGCCGACAGCAAATAAGAATCCCGCGGCGCCGCCGCCCACTCGAATGTTGTGCACGCTAATTCCGGGATGCGGGCTGCCGTTGGTTTTCATATTACTGCTCCAGCTTCATTATGCACTCGACCGGTGAGTCAGGGAGCTGGGAGAAGAGCATCTGCAGCGATGATTCGACCATCGGAGCCGGGTGAAAGGGGAGATATTTGATGCCGGCCGGGGTACAGCAATCTCTGAAGGCCTTCACATTTTATGTAGGGCAAGTTGGTAACCTGCGGCCGATTGATAAAGCGTACGGAAATTACGGGCCGATTACCAATCGGCCGCAGGATGCCATCCTGCGCCACATAAATGCCCCGTATACGCCTCAACTCTGGGTTCTAATGGTGTCAATGTTGCGTTATCCCGGAATCGCTGGCACGCCGGGTGAATTCCCGATTCTGGGCTTCTCAGTGCGCCATCGCCACACCTCATACAACGCCGGATAGACCACCAGCTCCAACAGGAACGAAGTGAAGATTCCGCCGATCATCGGGGCGGCGATCCGCTTCATTACATCCGCGCCAGTGCCTTGGGACCACATGATGGGCGCGAGGCCGGCGAACATCGCCATCACGGTCATGAATTTGGGCCGGATGCGCCGGGCTGCGCCCTCGACGATGGCGTCGGCGAGGTCGGCGCGGGTTCGCAGCAGTCCGGCCCGCTTGCGTTCTTCGAATGCCAGGTCCAGGTACAGCAGCATGAAGACTCCCGTCTCGGCGTCGACGCCCATGAGCGCGGTCAGCCCCACCCACACGCCAATGCTCAGGTTGTATCCCAGCGCGGCCAGGAGCCAGACCGCGCCGACCGCTGAAAACGGCACCGCCAGCAACACCAGCGAGGTCTTGGCGAGCGACTGGGTGTTCCAATAGAGCAGCAGCACGATAAGGAACAGCGTCAGAGGCAGCACCATTTTCAGCCGTTCATTCACGCGCGCGATGGCTTTGTATTGGCCGCTCCACTCCAACGCGTATCCTCGCGGAAGCGTCACCCGCTCACGGACCAGGCGGCGGGCGTCGTCCACATATCCGCCGATATCGCGGCCGGCCACATCGACATACACGTAGCCCGTGAGCAGGCCGTTATCGTTGCGCAACATGGACGGTCCCCGCACCATCTTGATATCCGCGATCTGCTGGAGCGGCACTTGCTGCTGGCCGCCATTCACCGGCACCAATATGCGGCCGAGGTCGTCCAGGTTGGAACGGAAATCGCGCTGGTAACGAACGCTCACCGGATAGCGCTCCGAATCCTGGATCACCGTGGTGACATCCTCGCCGCCGATCGCGTTGGCGATCGTCGTTTGCGCATCGTCCACCGTCAGGCCGTAGCGGGCCAACTCTTCGCGCTTCAGGTCGAAGTCCAGGAAGTAACCCTCGCCCGTCCGCTCCGCGAAGACGCTCCGAGTCCCGCGAACGGACCGCAGCGCGCTTTCCACTTGCGCGCCAATTTCCTGAATCACATTCAAATCGGAGCCGCTCACCTTCACTCCGATAGGCGTACGAATTCCGGTGCTCTGCATCTCTATGCGGTTGCGGATGGGCATGGTCCAGGCATTGGAGACGCCGGGCGCGCGCAAGGCTCGATCCATACGGTCCACCAGATCCTCGGTGGAGCCGTAGTCCGGCGTGAAGTGCCGGAACATTGGCCTCAGCCAGTCCGGCCAGCCGTCGTACCAGGTCGCGACTTTGGGCCACAGCGTCTTCGGCTTCAGCAGAATCACGGTTTCCGTCATCGACGGCGGCGCCGGATCGGTGGCGCTGTCGGCTCGTCCCGCCTTACCGGTGACCCGTTCCACCTCCGGAAACGCAGCGATGACACGATCCTGCTCCTGCATGAGCCGGCGCGCCTCGGCCAGGGAAATTCCCGGCATGGTGGTGGGCATGAAAAGCAGCGAGCCTTCATCGAGAGGCGGCATGAATTCCGATCCCAGCCCGCGGAACACCGGGATCGTGACCAGCACCAGCGCCAGCGCTCCGGCAATCACCGCCCAGCGCCAACGCAGACTCCAGCGCACCACCGGAACGTACGCGCGGATCAGAGAACGGTTGATGAACTGCTGTTCTTCGGCATGGTACTTGCCGACCAGCAGCCCGTTGACGATGCGACGGAACCAGCGCGGACGAAGTTCGAAATCATGCGTGCGCGCGAATAGCACTCGTAGCGCCGGATCGAGAGTAACGGCGAGCACAGCGGCAGCAATCATCGAGAAACTTTTGGTGAACGCCAGCGGCTTGAACAGCCTTCCTTCCTGCGACTCCAGCGCGAACACCGGCAGAAACGTAACCGCGATCACCAGCAGCGAAAAGAATCCCGGCGTTCCGACCTCTTTTATTGCCTGGATCACCACGGCTCGCGACGTCCCCGGCCGGCCGTTGCGCTGCCACTCGCCGATTCGCTTGTGCACCTGTTCGACGACCACGATGGCAGCGTCCACCATGGCGCCCACCGCGATGGCGATGCCTCCGAGCGACAGGGCATTGGCCGTCATGCCGGTCATACGCATGGGGCCGAATGAAATGACGACCGCGACCGGGATGGTCAGGATGGGAATAATAGCGCTCGGAAAATGCCACAGAAATATGAGAATGACAATCGCAACCACGATCAGCTCTTCGAGCAGCGTGGATTTCAGGTTTGCAATCGTTCCCAGAATCAGCGGCGCCCGGTCGTAAGCCGTGACTATCTTCACGCCCGGCGGCAGACCCGGCTCGATGTCCGCGAGCTTGGCCTTGACGCGGTCGATCACACGGAGCGCGTTTTCGCCCTGCCGCATGACGACGATGCCGCAAACTACCTCGCCATGTCCGTCCAGATCGGCCGCCCCGCGCCGAAGCTCCGGCCCCATCACGACAGACCCGACATCCGCGATACGGATGGGCACGCCGTCGCGGCTCGCGCCCAACGCGATGCCGGCAAGATCGCCACTATTCTTAGCGTATCCGCGCCCGCGCACCATGTACTCGCGGCCGCTGAACTCCAGCAGCCGGCCGCCCACATCGTTGTTACCGGCGCGCACGGCCGCAACTACCTTGGCGATGGAGAGATCGTACGCCTGCAATTTCCGCGGATCCAAATCGATCTGGTATTGCCGCACGAAACCGCCGACGGGCGCCACCTCGGCCACTCCCGGCACCGCTTGCAGGTGATAGCGCAGGTAGAAATCCTGCAGGGAACGGAGCTCCGCCAGATTGTGTTTCCCGGTGGTGTCCACCAGGGCGTACTGAAAAATCCATCCGACACCGCTCGCATCCGGTCCGAGCTCGGTCTTGACCTCCGGCGGCATGCGCGGCAGTGCTTTCGAGAGATACTCCAGCGTTCGGGAGCGGGCCCAGTACAAGTCCGTGCCATCCTCGAATACGACATAGACGTAGGAAGCGCCAAAATCGGAAATGCCGCGCACGTCCTTTACTTTGGGCGCGCCGAGCATGGCGGTCACGATAGGGTACGTGACCTGGTCCTCCATGATATCGGGGCTGCGATCCCAACGCGAGTAGACGATGACCTGCGTCTCGCTGAGATCCGGAATCGCGTCCAGTGGGATGTTTCGCGCCGACCACCAACCGGCCAGCACCGCCGCGGTGGTGAGCAGCACTACCAGGAAGGGATTATTCGCGGACCATTCGATTACCCGATTGATGAATCGGCTCACAAGGGATTGTAACTATTGTAGGGCAGGTTGATAACCTGCCGCCGATTGTAAATCGGCCTGTAATCGGCTAGCGTCACCGGATAGGCCGATTGCCAATCGGCGGCAGGATACCATCCTGCCCCACAACAGGCATTCTTGCCCGTGTTAGTTTGTGATTTTTTCACAGATTCCAGTAACCGGTTCAGTGCCGCCCGCGCATCTGGCTTTCCGAATCGAGCAGAAAGTTTCCGGAGGTGACGATCCGCTCTCCGGTCTTCAAGCCCTTGACGATTTCCACCCGATCTCCGAATCGTTCGCCGGTCTTCACTTCGCGCGGCGCGAGATATCCGCCGCCAAGATCGACAAACACTTCCTGCTTGCGCCCGCCGTCCAGAACGGCCTCTTGCGGTACCATGAGCTTCCTTCGCCCGTCGCCGATCCGCAACTCAACTTCGCCGTACATTCCGGAACGCAGCAACTCGTCCGGATTGTCGAATTCGAAGCGAACCTTCAAGCTCCGGGTAGCGGGATCGATCACGGGCAGGACCGTATCCACGGTTCCAGAAAAGGTCCGCCCCGGCAAGAGGGGGACCGTGAGCTTCGCGGGCTGCCCCGCGTGGATCGCGGTTGCGTCCACGGCCAGGAAATCGGCGATCACCCAAACGTTCGACAGGTTGGCGATGGTATAGAGTGTCTCCGGCGTGACTCGTTGCCGCGGCTGCACGTTGTATTCCACGACGGTGCCAGTCGTCGGCGCCACCACCGTCAGCCTCGCCATGGTTTGGTGCGACTTCCCGATGGTTTCGATCTGCATATCGGTGAAACCCAGCAATTGTAACTGCACCCGCGCCGCCGTCATCACACCTTCGCCGTTCACCGTTTTGTTCAACGCGTGCGCCGAGGTGTACGCCGGGCTATTCATGTCGACGCCGCTGGCCGTCATCGCATTCACGTACTCCTGTTGCGCCAACAGCGATTTTGGATTGTAGATGGTGAGCAGCACCTGACCCCGCTTCACCGTTGCTCCCACCGCATTCACGTTGATCTGGTCGACCCAGCCTTCGAGTTTGGATTGAACGCGAACAATCTTGTTTTCGTTGACGGCAACCCGCGCCACGCCCCGCAGCGCGCGAGCCGCCAAGCCGTATTCAACCTTGCCATATTGCAGGCCGATCAGTTGCTGCTGCCGCGGTGTGACGCGCATCGCTCCCGCGGGCAGGCTGGCCGGAGCGGCATCCGCGCCCGAAGAGTCATCCGCATATACGGGCTGCAGAGTCATGTTGCAGCAAGTTGCGACCCCTGGCTTATCGGATCGAAAGGAGGGATGCATCGGACACCGGTAGTAGAGGATGCGCGGTGTCGTTTTGGCGGATACTTGCACGGGGCCGTTCGCATACCAGCGCCCATAGCCGTACCCGCCCAGAAAAGCGAGCGCAATCAGCAGCGAAACAAAAACTGATCGCTTCATGAATTACAGGCGGGAGCGATCCGATCGCCCCCACCCTGTCTTCTTATCACTCATCAGCTACTACTTCAAACGGACGCATCATCTCATTGTCCTCATGTTCGAGGATATGACAATGTACCACGTATTTGAAGTGCTGACCCTCTGTGGGAACGGTTCCACTCGGGAGGTTAAACATCATCTTGATCCGGGTTACCATCCCCATCGAGGCCCGCACCACATCCTTGGGAGCATTCAACTCGTCCGGGTCCGGCTGCACCACGGGAAATGGCTTGCCGGTGGTCGGGTCGATGAAGTCGACGATCCGGGTCGCTTTGAACTTCGCAACGTTATATTGCTGGCGATCCAGCACCTGGAATTCAACCAGGTGTACGTGAATGGGATGGGTGTCCGGCGTGGCATTTATGAAACGCCAGATCTCGGTGTCGCCCACCTTGGGGAATATCGACGTCGGCGCGGCCCAATGTTTCAGCTCGATCAAGCCAATCACGGGGCTACCCGTTTCGTCGCTTCCGTCCGGAGGATCGTTGGGATCTTCAATGGTATTGGGATCGCGCGCCTCGTCCAACTCCGTGTCCTCGATTTCATCCAGTGGGACATCGCGCGTCTGGGCGACGCGGGCCTCATTCAAATCCTCCAGCGGGGGCTCAGCAAGCAACTGCGAGGGAATCACGAAGCTACGGCCGGTCAATGGTAAATTGACCCGGAACTGCATGATTTGGGGGATGGCCGGGCCCCCTCCACCGCCCGGGAATGGGGATGCCGCATCGTTGAGCATGGTGATGGTGTGCCCTGCCAATCGGGAGAAGTCTACCAGGATGTCGTGACGCTCGGCATTCCCCTTGAGTAAGTCGGTCAACTGCACAGGCCTTTGGAGCAATCCCTGGTCCGTGCCGATCAGGAAGAACGGAACCAGCGCCCCGGTCTGATCGTTCTGCAAGGTCAAGTGCAGGAAACGGGCATTGCATGCATTG
>CATPCJ010000355.1 GCA_955652915.1 uncultured Bryobacteraceae bacterium | reverse complement strand
TGTTGGCGAATCTCGGCGGCGTGGTCCCAGCGGGTTTCGCTGTCGCGGTAATGGAGGAAGCAATTGAGCTGTTCGATCTGGAAGCTGTCCCGCGAGGCAGTTGATCACACCAGCCGGTACATCGCGGAAGAGTCTTTCAAAGGGATGGAGCTCAAACAGGCCCAGGAGGCTCAGCCCTATGGCCGCGAGCCGTCGGAGGGGCCAGCTCAACCGATTGAGGTTGCCCCACAACAGATGAACGAATTGCTCGACCGATCGATTGAAGACCTTGAGTTGAGCGTTCGTTTCTATAACATTCTGAAAAACGCGAACGTTCGGACTATCGGCGATCTTGTACAGAAGACGGAAGCCGAAATGCGGCGACGCAACAAAGTTGAAAGCCGAATCGTTGGACGAGATCAAGGAGCTTCTTTCCAATCTGGGACTCCGCTTGGGATGAAGACTCCGGCCCCTCATTTCCGTCCGTTGGCGTTCCTGAAGGAGACGCAGTGACGGAAGAGGACGAGCCTGCTACATTCGGCGAGTCAACCGAATAACAATCGAGACCAGCGCGACGCGTAAACCGAAGCCGTCAAGTTCGACGCGTGTCCGCCTAGTGAGGGAATTGCGTCGGTGTCGGGATGACATTAACACCAGTGATGGACTATTTGTTTGTCTGCGCGGGGCCCAACCTCTCTCCTAAACAATTAGTAGGTGCTGTAGATGATTTTGTAGTCGATGCGAGCACCAGAATTCCATCCGCTTCAATCGATTTCAACAAGGAGCAACACAACTTCAAGATTCTAAAGAGCCTGGAAGTGCCATTTTTTCAGGGACCTCAGCCCAATACTCAAATCAGGTTCGGGACCAGGAGGCCGGTGGTTCGAATCCACTCGCCCCGACCATTTATCCTTCCCGCTTTCATTGAATTGTGGCGATTGAAGGCTTCGGGCTTTCAGCCGCGTTTTCGTTAGTGCCCAGAACTGTACCCACTCGCAGGGCGCGGCAGGAAACTTCTGCATCGACACCACCAGCATTCCGAATGGACTGCACACCATCTCGTGGACGGTTTTCGACGACGCGAATCGTGGAGACGGAATCGGCAGCCGCTACTTCACGGTGTTGAACAGTGCGCCATCAGGGATAGCTCAGCCGGAAGAGACAGCGAATCGGGTAGCCGAATTGCCGTCGCTTGAACCGGACAACGGCGAAGTTCACTCCCTACAGCCCGACGAGTTCGGCCGGATTGAATTGCAGACCGGAGCAACCAGCGGATACCTAATGGTTAACGGCGAACGCATGCTGCTACCAATCGGATCGGCTTTAGTAGATGGCGTGTTCCACTGGCAGGTCGGCGTAGCATTCCTGGGCGACTTCGATCTGGTGTTTGAGCGACCAGATGGCAACTCGGTTAAGACCCGGGTAAGGGTAGGGCCGAGGAACTGAGATCAGTGGTCGAGGTGAATATCGTAACGGAAAGTCAGAAGAATGTTGCGTGGGGGGGCAGACCGGCGAAAGAAGTCGCCATCTGGCCCTAGCGAATCGAGACCCGGATTGGCGCGGCCGCTAAGGGCACCGGCGAGAAGATCGAATCGTCGAAGAATGCGCTGTGGAGCGCAAGTAAAAGATCGCGAATGATTTACTCAAGGACATCGTTCGGAACCTGGAGAACGGCAGGGCGCTGATCCTGATGCCGGAGGAGCGGCAACTGACGACCCAACGTGCGGCTGAACTGCTCGGAAAGTCAAGGCCCTCTGTCATTCGCCTGCTCGATGCGGGGGAGCTGCCGTACGATCTCGTCGGCAAGCACCGGCGGATCGCGCTGCGCGACGTTGTTGCTTAAGCGAAACGGCGCGCGGAAGCCCCGCGGGGCAGCGCTCAACAAGATGGCGCGATGCCTTTGAAGCCGGCTCTATGACAATGCAACCGTCCCTGAAGGTGGCAGCGACGAATAACGGAAGCTGTGAAGAAGCATCGTGTCGCGATTCTCGACGCCTGCGTGCTGGTTCCAATGCCACTCGCCGACACATTACTGCGTTTGGCAGAACCGCCGGTGCTCTATCAAGCCCGCTGGACCCGCCAGATCCTAGCTGAAGTGACTCGCACACTGGCAGCTCGTTTCGGGAAGACCCCGGAGAAAGCTCACTACCGCGAGCCTGCCATGCGCGAGTTCTTTCAAGACGCGTTGGTCAAGAACTATGAACCTCTCATGGCGGAGATGAAGAACCATCCCGAAGACCGCCATGTGCTGGCTGCGCCTGTGGCGTGCCGCGCCGGCGATATCGTCACCTTCAACTTGAAAGATTTTCCCCCGAAGGCTGTCGATAAACACAAAATTGCGGTGCGGCTCTGTGCCCTGGATCGAGCCATTGCGGAGGAGAGGCTTGGCGAAGAGGCGGATGGAGCCGGCATCTCAGTCCACGACCTTCTCGACCGTCTCGCGGCCTCGGTTCCTGGCTTTGTTTCAGCGATTCGAAAGCCTTGAAAACTTAGCCCTACTTTGCGTTGTCCCATCAACATGTTGTCCGATTAGCATTTACATTGCGTTCCAATCGTGATAGACTCATCGGCATTTAAGTTGTTGGGGCTCCCATGTTCGCGCCTCCAAATCTGGAACGTAGGAGATGATTTCATGAACACCTTCCGCATTCTGCTAGCGTCGCTGCTGCTGGCGGCGCCTTGCGCATTCACTCAAACCATTACTACCGGAGACGTGGTCGGCACGGTGACGGATGCGTCTGGCGCCCTGGTGCCGAACGCGACGGTCACGCTCACCTACACCGGCACGAATGAGACGCGAACGGAAAAGACCGACGATCGGGGCGCCTACCGATTCTCGCAACTGCAGCCGGGTGACTACACCATGTCGGCGCAAACGGCCGGTTTGAAATCCAACATTGAGAAATTCGCGGTGCAGGTCGGTCAGGCGCAGGCCATGAACCTCGTCCTAAACGTTCAAGGGACGCAACAGGTAATCGAAGTGACCGCGGAGGCCTCGGCGCTTCAGACCGAGAACGCGAACCTGGCGACTTCCTTCAGCCAGCAACAGGTCGCCGAGTTGCCCATGGCCGGAGGCGATCTGACCACTCTTGCCATGACCGTGCCGGGCGTGCGGGTGAACGTCAAAGGAGGGTCCGGGAACATGAACGCGAACGGCGTTCCAGGCTCGTCCGTCCTGTTCACGTTGAACGGCTTCGACGTCATGGATCCGTACAACAACCTGAACAACTCCGGCGCCAGCAACAACCTGCTCGGCGCCAACGAGGTCGCCGAGGCGGCGGTCGTGCTCAACGCCTTTAGCGCCCAATATGGACGAATGGCCGGAGGGCAGGAGAATCTCATTGGCAAGTCCGGAACAAACCAGTTTCATGGCAGCCTGAATTACAACTACAACAGCCAGCTTTTCAACGCCAAGGATTTTTTCGTAAACCAAGGGGGATCGCCGAAGACTCGGGCGGATTCGCACCTGTATGCCGCTGGTGGCGGCGGGCCCATCAAGAAGAACAAGCTGTTCTTTTTCGTCGACACCGAAGGATTCCGGTACGTGCTGCCGTCGAACACTACTGTGTCATTCCCTTCCAAGGAGCTCCAAGCCTACACACTCGCCACCATTCCCTCCACCGCCCGGCCACTGTATCAGGCTGCGTTCAACGCCTACAATTCCGCCCCTGGCGTGGACCGCGCGGTTCCCGTGACTAACGGCGGCGGACTATTTCAGGACAACAAGGGCAAGCTCGGCTGCCAGTCCAGGGGGACGTTTGCCGGCACCGTAGGTCTCACCGCCAACCAGATTTTTGGAGTGAATACGCCCTGCGCCGTCGCCTTCACCACCAGCAACAACCAGTTGAATACGGAATCGCTCTTTATTTCGCGAGTGGACTACAACATCAACGACAAGCAGAAGATCAACTTCCGCTATGAGTACGACTGGGGCATCCAGGCCACCAGCACCAGCCCTATCAATCCAGTGTTCAGCTCCGTCAGCAGCCAGCCGCAGCACGCGGGCCAAATGAATTACAGCTACGTGATCGCTCCGAATATGGTGAACAATTTCATCGGAGGCGCGAGCTGGTACACCGCGATCTTCGGAGTGCCGGACTTCCAGAAAGCAAATTCACTTGTTCCGGAGCGATTCAGCTTCGGCGATGGCGGCGGGAATCCCGGATTCGCGAGCATCGGCTCCAGCTTTCCGAACGGGCGGAATGTCGGCCAACTGCAGTTGATCGACGACCTGTCGTGGACCAAGGGCAGACACACCCTGAGAACCGGCATCAACTACCGCTACAACAAGGTCACGGCCACGAATCTCTCGGCTGGCACTATCGAAGGCCTATACACTTTCAACGACCTCAAGGACTTCACCACCGGACAGATCAACAGCACCGGAATGAACAGCAGCTTTGCCCAGACGTTTTCGTTGCTCCGAGCCGCTCATATCAGGGCGTACTCCTTGAACGTTTATGGGCAGGACGAATGGGCCGTCACCAATCACCTTAAGCTGACGTACGGCATCCGGTTCGAACGGGACGGGAATCCGGCATGCACCGATAACTGCTTCAACCGGATGAACCGGCAATTTGGCATTGGCGGATACCAGGGCGGCGCCGATATTCCATACAACGCCACCATCACCACCGGCTTGCACAACGCCTACGCGGGGCTCGAGCCGGTGATCGTGGAGCCGCGCTTCGGTTTCGCGTGGTCGCCCTTGGGAACGGGACATAGGAAGCCCGTGGTGCGGGGTGGTATCGGTCTCTTTGCGAACCTGTTTGCCGTAAGCGTGGCCAATAACCTTGACACCAATGCGCCCGCCGTTTTTAGTCCCTCCGTGCTCTTTGGCCAGGTCGGGCCGGCCAGCGATCCGAACAGCTCCCTGGCGGCCGCGCTGGGATCGTTTAATGCCCTGGAGAGCGGCTTCAAGCAAGGGTTTACCCTCGCGCAGATCCGGGCCTCGCTGGGAAAGATTACTTTCGCCACCCCCAATTACTACTCTCCGCCCAACAATTTCGTGGCGCCGAAGATTCTGGAGTGGAACTTCGAGATTGAACAACCCTTGACTTCGCACGACGTGTTAGCCGTCACCTACACTGGAAATCACGGCTACGATGAGGCGCTCACCAACGCAGACGCGAACTCTTTCATCGGCGCCACCAGCGTTTTCGCGAAAACAGGTTTTGCGGGCCTGCCATTTACCTCGCCCGATCCACGCTTCCTGACGGTGAGCCAGATCCTGACCTCGGGCAGGTCCAACTATGATGCTCTCATCGTTCAGGTTCGCCACTCGATGAGCCATGGATTCCAGGGCCAGATGGGCTACACCTGGAGTCACGCACTCGGAAATGTCGGCGTCTACAGTCCGTTCAATCTCAACCAGGGTTATAGCAATCTGAGTTTTGACACCCGGCACATGCTGACCGGCGACCTCATCTGGAATTCACCGTCGAAATACAGCAACCGGGTGTTGGACCTGGTGGCTGGGGGCTGGACCATCGGTACGAAGCTGTATCTTTACAGTGGCTCGCCGTTCTCGGGCACCAACAGCTCCATCGCCGCGCGAATCAACTCCGGCGGTGGCGTCGGCAATACCGTGATCGCCGGCCTGCTGGATTCAAGCGCCTTCGGAAAATCTTGCGGAGAAGCGAATGTCCTTGGCCAGACCCAGTGCCTGACCGCATCCCAGTTCGCAGTCACGGCGGCACAGACGGACTTCGGCAATGTAGGCCCGAACGTCTTCCGCGGCCCCGGTTACTTCGACATCGATACCCAGGTGAGCAAGAGCATCAGGGTGGCTGAACGGGCTCGCTTCGCAGTGGCAGCGCAGTTTTACAACCTTCTCAATCATCCTAACTTCAAAGATCCAAGTGGCAGCGTCACCTCGAGCTCATTGGGCTTTATCAGCGCCGCGGTCGTCCCACCAACCAGCCCTTACGGCTCATTCCAAAGCGGAACGGTTTCCGGCCGCGTGATCGTATTGACTGGGAAGTTTACTTTCTAGCGCATCCCCTTCGCAACTTCCTTAAGGAACCGGGCAACCGGTTCCTTTTCGTTTTGCCCCTTTGTGTGCCGCAGTGTGAAAACCATACTTATGATGCTAATCGAATTCTACGTTCGCTAATTTAGTTATATTTCAAGTCTTCTACATTCTGTAACTTGCAGAAAATCACTCCTGAAAACAGTATCTTCACAAGTCGGTTACTTTTAGCTTGACGAACAGTATTTTCTCTGTGTAAGATTGCCGTAACTTAATTATTCGCGCCGACCGTGTTTGTCGACCACGTTGACTGTCGGCACAGGGATTTTAGAACTTTCAGGGAGAAACATATGCATCGAAAAACGTGCTGGATATTGGTGTGCCTTTTGTTCACTGGCTTGACGCTGAACGCGCAAGTCACTGCGAACGGAAGCTTGGCGGGAACTGTCACGGACAAGTCGGGGGGCGTTATTGCCGGGGCCTCGATAAAGGTCGCCAGCAAAGAGAGCGGTCTTGCGCGCGAGACTACGACCGGCGCGGCAGGCCTCTATCGCTTTGATCTTCTGCCGGCCGGAACATATGAACTGACGACCAGCATGAGTGGCTTTGCGATCGCCACGGTTCAAAATGTTGGACTGTTCGTGGGCCAGACCACAACCATCGACGTCAGCCTGGCCCCCAGCTCGCAAGCGCAAACCGTAACGGTGGAAGCAGGAGGCGCTCCGTTGTTGGACACCTCGAAGTCCGACCTCAGTCTGCCGATCACCTCGCGCATGGTGGAAGATCTACCGCTGAACGGCCGCGATTTCGTGAACCTGGCGATTCTGGCGCCCGGCGCTAAACCAGTGGATTCGTACGATCCCACCAAGAGCCGCATCGGCGTGTTCGCCGTCAACGGATCGAGCGGACGCAACGTAAACCTCACCGTCAACGGAATCGACAATAAGGACAACACCGTCGGTGGTCCGGTGATGCAGTTCCCGTTGGAATCCATCCAGGAGTTTCTCATCAGCACGCAACGCTTCTCCGCAGCCAATGGACGCAGCGAAGGCGCGGCGGTGAACGTCGTCACCAAATCCGGAACCAACGACTATCACGGTACTTTATACTTCTTCGACCGCAACGAAATTTTCAACGCCATTAACTATTTTGAAAAGAAGGAAAACGGCGGCAACGGTCAAAAGTCGCCTTACAGCCGCCAGCAGTTCGGCGGCGCCATCGGCGGGCCGGTCCGCAAAGACAAAGATTTCCTGTTCTTCACACTGGAGCGGGAGCGGGAAGCGACCAATATCGTGACGCCCGGGCCGGGGCTCGCCGAACTCCAGTTGGTCACGTCGCTGGGAGCGCAGCCGGCCGCGAATATTCCAACTCCGTACTTCGATTGGCGCTACAACGGACGCTTCGATCATCGTTTCAACGACAAGCACAGCCTGTTCATCAGCTATGCGAATCAAAACAATCGCGGCCTCAACGATCAATCCGATACCGCCAACACCATCAACGATCTTACGGCGGGCAACTTCACCACCAACCAGTTGATCCTCGCCAATGCCACCCTCAGTTCGGTCCTAACGCCGCGAGTCGTAAATTCGTTTACCGCCGGATATCAGTACTGGAACAACTTGATCGATTCAACGACCAAGGTGCCCAACCTCACTTTTCCGAACGGCATCAACTTTGGAACGAACATAAATGTGCCGCAACAGTCCTACCAGGTGAAATGGCAATTCAAGGACGATATTTCCTTCAATGCCGGTAAGCATACATTCCGCACCGGGTTCGACTATCTCTGGGAGCCGAAGCTGGGAGGATTTTTTGAATTTAATCCAACCCCACAAGTCACTTTCCTCGATCTGCCGAGCACGATCCTTTCCAACAAGACGACCTACCCTCAGGGATTCGCAACTCCGGGCGCGGTAACCGGAATCGCAATCACCGCCGGCAATCCTTACTTCCAGTTGCACGCCAAGATGTTCGGCTTGTATGGCCAGGACGATTGGAAGATCACCCCGCGGCTTACGCTTAGCCTGGGATTGCGTTGGGACAAAGACTTCAACTTGATCGGCGGCGCAAATCAAAGCCAGAGCCGTACATACCAGGCGCTGCGGGCCATCAATAGCCCGTATGTGGGCCGCTTGCCGCAAGATGACAACAAAGATTTCAGCCCGCGAATTGGTTTCGCATACGATGTGCTGGGTAACGGCAAACACGTTGTTCGCGGCGGCTTCGGTATTTACTACGGTCAGACTTTTGAGAACATTCCATTGTTCATGTTGCAGCAGGTGAACCCCACCTTGTTCGCCACCGTGGTGAACCTTTCGAGCATTGGTCCGGGCGATAACACGGCCGATATCGTTCCCGGCGTCAATAAGCCGCTGTCCCAGTGGCGTTACGGAATCGATCCGCTGCCTCCAACACCCGCGGCGCCCACGAAATTCCTGGGTGGCGAAGTGGGGCGCTTGATGGATCCCTTCTATCACAATCCGTATACCGAGCAGTTCAATATCGGCTATGCGTTTCAGATCGACACCGCCAACGTTATCGAAGTGGACTACATCCATAGTCTGGGGCTCCGCGAATCGAAGACGCTGGATATCAATCCCAAGCTGGTGTCAAAAGGTGGCGCGCGTGTACTGGATGCCGCATTCACCAACGCGGGATTGCCGAAGCTTAGCCGCGTCGACGTTGAATCGTCGGTGGGCAGGTCGCGCTACGACGGTCTGAACCTGTCGTATCGCCGCCGCTTTAGCCGTCATTTCAGCGTCAACTCGAGTTACGTTCTGAGCCGCGCTCTGGCTTACAACGGAAATGCCGCTGCTTTCCGCAACCGGCCATATGACGAGTTCAATTACTTCGCGTCCACGGATTTTGGACCCACTCCCTCCGACAGCACGCACCGCGGCGTCGTCAGCGGCATTGTGGATCTTCCCTGGGGAATGCGCTTTTCGACAACGCTGCAAGCGGAGTCGGGACGTCCGTACAATCCCACACAAGGAATCGACGTAACGGGTCAGGGCGAATCTTCCCTCACGCGGCACCTGATTTTGCTAAAGAGTCAACCCGGCAATCTATTTGCGACGGCGGCGATGTCCGCAGCCGATCTACGTTCCTGTCTCGCCGCCGGAAATTGCGTCCCGGCCGGCTTCGATAGTTTGCGTGGCAATCCATTCTTCCAGTGGGACGTCCGGATTGGAAAGATTTTGAAGTTCGGCGAACGATCCAAACTGGAGATCTTCTTCCAGGGCTTCGACATCACCAATCACGCCAACTTCGGACCCACCTACAACAACAATATCCGTCAAGCGGCAACATTCGGAACGCCGAGCGGATTCATCACGCCAGGCAGCGTCGTGCTGCCCCACTCCTTCTCAGGAGAGCTAGGAGCCCAGTTCAGGTTCTAAATTAACTATCGATCAGTGGCCGGTGGCGGCCGAAAATTTCTGCGGCCAGCCACCGTCCCTAACGATCCCCAGCCTCCAACCCCCAGTCCCTAGCCCCCAGGTCGGTGGGGCGCTGGCGTTGAGCGTGCTTTCCGTTTTCTTCCTGGTGCTGTGGAGTTTCTACGTGCTGAATCGGAATCTCGAAGATTGGTTCAGCCGGTGGGCTCGAAGCCCGGTGCCCTCCGCGATTCAAGCTCGTGGTCCCTACAGGTCCTACAAAAACCATGAATGCTCTCTTTCACCCGCGCCGGCGAGCTGAGGGATCTGCACTCCTTTCGTTAGGGGATTCAATCCCTCCCCATCCAAGGCCACCGCCTGGCAGGTGCTGGCCGTGCTCACCGACTTCTCCACGCCTCGACCTGGTATTTGGTCAATGTCCGGCAACTTCAAGGGGTGACCGGTGTCCCACATTACTGCGACCAATTCTTCAGCTCGGCCGTGTGCGCCGACAGACGGTTCGCAACGCAGGTGGCGCGGTCGGCATCATCAGGGCTTTGGTTACATGTGCGGCTGTAATCCTTAAACCACGCAAGATGTTGTCGTCGGAACTCAAGCCGAGCATCTGGTGACAGACGGCTCAAAACTTGATTGTGGGTCGAGACCATCTCAGCGTCGAGCCCTGCTAAGCGGCTGTCGCGGCAAATGAGCAGTTCGACTCGCGTGCGAGCCTTGGTGCAATTGAAGCTCGGCTGCACGGAAGGTTGGTAGGCTCTTGACGAGTCGCTACTACTGCCAGGGGATTGAGGGACCACCACCTGCTGCGATACCGGCAGGTCCGATCTGGAAGCTTGTTGTATCTCATAAATGCCTGTGCCGAAGGTAGCCAGGACAATAGCGAGAATGATGACCCGGGTCACAAGTTCAGACTTGGTTTGATCGGGCTGAAAGAGAGCCACAAGAATGTGGAGGGGAATCAATACAACCGCCAATGCCGCTCGGAACACGCCCACGAAGAGGAAGGTAAAGATACCGTAGATCCATCCTCCGCTCCTGTCGCCCTTGCGATCCGCGTCGTCTTTCATACTTCCGCCAGCACGAATTCCGGTATGGAAGATCTGCGCCAGTTGATGCCCAATGTAGGCACCGGTTCCCATGTACCCGCTCCAACCGCAGACCGGATGAGCAATTCGGCCAAGGAAGCGGATTTTGAATTGGCCCGGTTCTCCACACCGGGGGCATCTGTAACCAGTGAAGCCACTCAAGCCAATAACGAACGCGACGTGATGACTCCCGGCGCGCAGTGCTTCGCTGTAGTGACGAACCGTCTCGTCCGACATGAAGTCGCTGTTATCACAGAGTGCGTACCAAGCCTTCTCTGAAACGTCGAGGGTGATTGGCTTTTCCTGAGTCTTCGGCGCTGAAGTCTTACCCTTGATTTTTCCGCTCGCGACATCCCTATATCCTTGCTTGTATGCCTTGTACTCTTCGGTTCCCATCGAGTCTGGAACCACGAGATCTGCCATGGCATCCATAAAACCTTCGAGCGCGCCGGTCTGACGCGCCTTCTCGACTCCCTTCCAGTAGGCCTCTTCACGCTTGCGTTTCTTAATTTCTTCGCTTTCGAACACTGGGCCTGTCCTCCTATTTAGGAATGTCTGCGGATTATACACCGAAACAGGACCGCAAGCGGTCGCGTAAGCCGTCTTGGCGCTCGAATTCATGAAAATTGCCTTCAATGCGAAAAAGCGGAGGACCATGCTATCCAGAGATCATTCTCACGACTCGAAATCGTACTACTTTCGCTGTCTTCGTTATCCCAAATCGAAGTTTGACGCGCCACGACGGGCCGGTCCGACGGTATTCTGAAAGCTGCGGTGGTGGGCGCGGCACAGACCAAGCGATGAAACCGAAAGTCTACGTGGAGACCACCGTGCTGAGCTATCTGGCAGCACGGCCAAGGCGGGATACGATTACATTGGTCGACAAGTTATCACACCGGGTGGTGGGAGACTGAGCGAAAGAAGTACAGCCTGGTGGTGTCGGAGGCAGTCGAAGCGGAGCGAGGCTCCTGGCCGTTCCAAGCGCAATTCCCGAGAAGGCTGGGCCCGATGCAATTCACGTCGCCGCCGCAGCGGTTCAACAGTGCGAATTTCTGCTCACTTGGAACTTCCGGCATATCGCGAACGTTCGGATTCGGCGCGAAGTGGAAAGGAGTTTGGCGAATCATGGCTACACGAAAAAGACCATCTGTACGCCGGAAGAGCTTGTGTGAGCAGAAGCCTTGGGAAGACGAAGTCCTTCGAGAGGTCTACGCCGTGCGCGACGCCTATGCGGCGGAGCATGGCTATGATCTGGATCGGATTTGTGCGGACCTGAAGGGCCGGGAGAAGAGCAGCCGTCTACAGCGGTCGAATGCGCATCCGCCGGTCCGGGCGTAGCATCGGCTCAGCCCCAGCCCCTAAAATGGAACTGGGACCATGCGCAAGCGCCTCATCTTCGGCTCCGGCCTCGTACTGCTCGCTATTCTGCTCACCCTGGTCGTCTCGCAAGGTTCCTTTAAGAGTCCGTTCGCTCCGTCCGGCATCGAGCAGACGTATCTGTTCTGGGCCGTCTCCACTCTCATCTTCATTCTTACGGTGATGCTCGGATTCATTCTGTTCCGGACCGCCGTCAAGCTGTATATCGAGCGGCAAGCCAATCGCCCCGGCTCACACATCAAGTCCAAATTGATCGGCGGGGCGCTGGCGTTGAGCGTGCTTCCCGTTTTCTTTCTGGTGCTGTGGAGCTTCTACGTGCTGAATCGGAATCTCGAAAGCTGGTTCAGCCGGCCCGCGCGAGGCATCAACATCGATCTCACGCAGGTAGGATCGGCGTTGGATCAGGAAGTGCGCGACAAGCTGACCGCTCAAGCCCACTGGCTGGCGTTACTGCCGCCCGGCGAAAATGCAGATGCCTACCAACGCTTTTGCGCCGCGAACAAGATTGAACGCGCGGAGATCGAGAGTCAAAAGGGAATCAAGCGCGTGCTCTGCTCCCTGGCGAAGATGCATGACGGCGAGCTCTACAAAGCCTCGCTGCGGACAGAGCACGGGATGCTCACTCTGTCCGCCCGCATGCCGTTGAATCTCGCAGCCAAACAGAATGAAATTCAGCGCTACGTGGCCGAATACAATCGCCTCTCGGTGGATCGCAAGGCGTTCCGCAGCATGTATCTGCTGCTTCTGACGCTGATCACGCTCTTCATTTTGTTCTTCGCCATCTGGATCGCGCGCTACATGGCAGGACAGATCAGCACCCCGATCACGGCACTGGTGAAGGCGGCCGAACAGATCCGCAAAGGCAATCTGGGTTATCGATTTCACGTCGACGCCATCGACGAAATGGCTACGCTGGTGAAAGCCTTCAATGAAATGACGGAGGCGCTGGAAGCGAACAGCAAAGAGCTGGAGTCCAGGCGGCGATTCACCGAAGCGATTCTCGAGAGCATTCCCACCGGAGTTATTTCGTTGACTTCGGACGGGCGCATCCAGCGCGTCAATCGCGCGCTAAGAGGAATTTTCCCGGAAGAACAAGTTACGCGCGCGGCCCGGCTCAGCGATTTGTTTTCGCGTGAAGACACGGCCGAGATCCGCTACCTGATGAATCGCGCCAGACGAACCGGGGTGGCTGGCACGCAGCTTGAGTACAAGGCCGAGCGGCGCGTTTTGCATCTGGCGCTCACCGTGGCGGCGCTGGATGAGCAACGAAGTTCGGGATTTGTGCTGGTTCTAGAAGATACCAGCGAATTACTACGGGCCCAGAAGGCGGCTGCGTGGCACGAGGTGGCGCGGCGTGTCGCTCACGAGATCAAGAACCCGCTGACGCCGATCGCTCTGTGCGCGGATCGCATCGGACGCCAACTGGAGCGGGCCGAGCAGACCGCCGACACACGGCGCATCCTGAAGGAATGCTCGGCCACCATCGCGCGCGAAGTGGAGAGCGTCCGCCAACTGGTGGACGAATTCTCGCAATTCACGCGATTTCCCGCCGCGCAACCCGTGCCGTCAGATCTCAACGAAGTGATCGACAACGCGCTATCGGTCTTTGACGGCCGCCTCGACGGAATTGTGCTCGAAAAGGAATTGGCCAATGGGTTGGCGGCGGTCAATATCGATCCGGAGCAGTTCAAACGTGTGGTCGTCAACCTGGTGGACAATGCCGCGGAAGCGATGCAGGATTCGCTCGTCAAGAGGCTCTACATCGCCACCCGGCTCACGGAAGCCGATTCCGTGGAATTGATTGTGGCGGACACCGGCTGCGGCGTGTCCCGCGAAGATAAGGAAAAACTTTTCCTGCCATATTTTTCCACGAAAGGGCGGGGAACCGGCCTCGGTCTGGCGATTGTGAATCGCATTTTGGCCGACCACGATGCCTCCATACGAATAGAAGACAACACGCCGGAGGGCGCGCGCTTCATCGTGGATCTTCCAGTCATTGCGCCGGCCGAAGCGGAGACGAAGGCCGCCGAGGTTTCGGCCGCGGAAACCCGTTCATGAAACCGGCCCGCATTTTGATCGTCGACGACGAACCGCTCATCCGCCAGTCGCTCGCGGGCGTCTTGGATGACGAGGGCTATCAGACGCACGCCGTCGCGACCGGCGAAGAGTGCTGCGAGGAACTAGGGCGCGCGGCCTATGACCTGGTGCTGCTGGACGTCTGGCTGCCTGGAATGGACGGCCTTGAAACCCTGGCGCGCGTGCAGGAGATTCCATTCGCGAATCGGCCCATGGTGGTTATTATCTCCGGGCACGGAACCATCGAAACCGCCGTGAAGGCCACCAAGTTGGGCGCCTTCGATTTTCTCGAGAAGCCTCTCACCATCGAAAAAGTTTTGGTCGTGGCGAAGAACGCGCTGCAGCAGCGCAAGCTCGAGCTGGAGCTCGAGCGCTTCAAGGAAGATGGACGCGGCCGGCTGAAAATCATCGGCGAAAGCGTGCCGATGAAAGCGCTGCGGCAGCAGTTGGGATTGATGGCTGCCACCAACGGCCGGGTCTTAATCTACGGCGAGAGCGGAGCCGGAAAAGAACTGGTGGCGCACGCCATTCACAGCAGCAGCGCCCGCGCCTCCGAGCCATTTATCGAAGTGAATTGCGCGGCGATTCCTGAAGACTTGATCGAGAGCGAATTATTCGGTCATCGCAAGGGCAGTTTTCCCGGCGCACTGGAAGACAAGATCGGTAAGCTGCAAAAAGCCGATGGCGGAACTTTGTTCCTGGACGAAGTGGGCGATATGAGTCTGAAGACGCAGGCCAAGCTGCTGCGCTCCCTGGATGAGCAACGTTTCGAACCGGTCGGCGCGGAGACGTCTATTCAAGTGGATGTGCGCGTAGTGGCGGCTACCAATAAAAATTTGGAGGACGAGATCGAGCGCGGGAATTTCCGGGAAGATCTGTTTTACCGGTTGAACGTGATCCCTTTTCACGTGCCTCCGCTACGGGATCGCATTGAAGACGTGCCGCTGCTGGCCGATCACTTTCAGCGGGAATTCACCATGGCGTACGGGCGCAAGCCTAAGGAATTGACGCCGGAAGCGTATGAAGTATTGAAGGAACATCGTTGGCCCGGCAACGTCCGCGAGCTTCGGAATCTAATGGAGCGCATCGTGATCATGAATCCGCAGGTGCGCATCGATGCGCGCCATATCCCGGTGAATCACGGGAAGCGGGGCAACGCCGACCGTCCGGCGGAGCGCTCCGGGAGTCTCCAGGAAGTGCGCGCCGCGGCCGAGCGCGAGTATATCCTCAAGACGCTCGACGAAACCAAGGGCAACGTCACCCGAACCGCCGAAGTGTTGGGCTTGGAGCGCAGTAATCTCTACCGGAAAATGAAAGCGCTAGGCATCGCCCCGCCGTAAAGATTTTTGTGGCGCGGCCTTCAGGCTGCTGCATCGAGACTCGTCTCGATGCTCGGGGAAAGAGCCTCGAGACGAGTCTCGATGCAGCAGACACGAGTGTCCGCGCCACACTACTTCAAGTGGCATCCTAAGCACGTAAATGTCTTACCGTGACAGACTGCGCACGACTTCAAATCCAGTCGAAGATTCTTATTAGTATGCGTGTCCAGAAAACCAGCCACATGACTCACCGGCTTCAACTGAGCGCCTTTTGGATGGCAGAACGCGCAGCTATCCGGCGGATCAATCGTGTTGTGGCATACCAGGCAATCGGCCATTTGCGGCATGTTGGCCGCGCTGACCTTGTCTGAATCCTCCAGCCCTCGATGGCACGCGGCGCAAGCATTCGTCGAATTCAGGAACGAGCGAACGCGCTCGCCATGCCCCAGGTACGTGCTCTTATCGATCGCGGCGGCGATCACCGGCGCGACGTTCCCGAGCTTCAAATGTTTCTTGTGACTGAATTCCTTTAGCGGCGGAGTCTGAGCCCCGGATGCAACGATGGCAACCAGCAGGCACCCGGCCGCGCTAGCCCTTGTAAGAAATCCGCCAGATTTTCTTGCCGCCATCGTCGGAAACCAGGATGCTGCCATCAGGCAATTGCATGATCGCTACCGG
>CATPCJ010000354.1 GCA_955652915.1 uncultured Bryobacteraceae bacterium | reverse complement strand
TCGCGCGCGCTTCGAGCGTGCGCATTTCGCACCCGGAATCCTCATCCCACAGCTTCAGCGTGTTGTCCCAGGAAGTCGACACCGCGCGGCGTCCGTCCGCCGTCAGCGCCACGGCGCTGACCGTGGTTGTGTGACCGACGAGCGTGCGAATTTCGCGCCCGGAATCCAGATCCCACAGCGTCAGCGTGTCATAGCAAGCCGACACCGCGCGGCGTCCATCAGGCGTCATTGCCACGGCGCCGACTAGGTGTGTGTGACCGACGAGCGTGCGAATTTCGCGCCCGGAATCCAGATCCCAAAGCTTGAGTGTGTTGTCCCAGGAAACCGAGACCGCGCGGCGTCCATCAGGCGTCAGCGCCACGGCGCTGACTCTGCTTGTGTGACCGATGAGCTCCCGGAGTTCGCGCCCGGAATCCAGATCCCACAACTTCAGCGTCCCGTCATCGGAACCCGAGACGGCGCGGCGCCCGTCCGGCGTCAGCGCCACGGCACGGAGTACAGTGTCGTGGCGAACCCTAATTGTCTGAGGGACGCGCCCCCAGGCTAATGGCCGGGACCTACTGCCCTCCGCCATCAGCCAGTCTTTCCACACGCGGACTTCCTCCTCCGCCATCTGCTCTAACGGCTTGTGGAGAGGTGCTGTCAAGGTCAATCCCTGTATTTATTTTAATTGAATGGAGTCCGCGCCGTAACGGTCTCTTTTCCTTAGGCTGTCTCTTTTTCTTCATGACCGGTGGCTTCGCCTCCTACAAACGGCGTTATGGGGACATCCCACTCCGAAGATCGAGCGACGAGTCGCGAAAGTTCCAAGCCTGCGTTTTTCGCGATGCTCAGTCCAGCCATCCCGAAAGACAGGAAGCTCTTGAAAGAAACTTTGCCGCCGTTTCTAGCCGGCGGCGAAAATGACCGGCTTAACATTTCGCAAAGGTCTTCCGCAGCTTTATCTCTCGCTCAGGAGCCTCCGCGGAGCTGCATGTGTTCGCCGATGTTGGCCACGGCCTGCGCGCAACTACTCACGGC
The DNA here is from genome assembly GCA_955652915.1 of uncultured Bryobacteraceae bacterium. Classification (GTDB taxonomy): domain Bacteria; phylum Acidobacteriota; class Terriglobia; order Bryobacterales; family Bryobacteraceae; genus Palsa-89. The sequence continues at coordinate 3,834 of CATPCJ010000354.1, read as the reverse complement.
GCTGCTATTTGGCCGGCGCGTTTTGGCGAAGGTTGGATGGCCGTAAACCACCGGTGCGGTGCGCTGAAACCATGCTTCAAACCTGCATTCCGCGCTATCTCAAGCACTTGCATCTGGCGCTGTGCGTGCATATCAGATATGCAGGAAGGAAGGAAACAAAATGAAAAAGAAATTGATGGTTTTGGCGCTCTTGGCGGGAGGTTCGATGTTTGCCCAAACACGATTCTCAATCGGCATTAACGTGGGAGGTTATGGCAGACCGTACGCGCCAGTTTCTTCCTACGCATACAACCGGCCACCGTGCCCCGGCCCCGGCTACACTTGGGTTGACGGCTATTGGTCGCAAGATTACGGGCGCAATGTCTGGGTAGCTGGATACTGGCAGAGACCGGCGTATCAATATCAGTACGCCCCTCAATATCAATACCCACGTGCCCGTGATTGGGATCGCGACGGCGACCGTGGCTTCCGGGATCGTGACCGCGACGGCGATCGTGGCTTCAGAAATCGTGACCGCGACTATCGCGATGGCGATCGCGGATACGGGTACCGAGGACGGTAGTTACGGCATTTCCCAGGGGGCGCGATATGGCGGATCAACAACTGGTTCGCCTCCGCGTCCCCCACAACCTGCTCCCTCGCCGCATCCCATTTGAGGGAGCGTCCCAGCCGAGTCGAAATATTTCCGAGGTGGCACATTATCGCTGAACGGCGCCCCTCTTCGACATCCGCGCTGGGCCTTTGACGATTCTTCACGCAATCCAAAAAGTTTCGGACATGCGCGCCCCCACCCTGGGCTCAAAGGCGGACGCGGCTCCGATAGCAACCGTTGTGCGCAGTAGTTCTCGTCTGTTCGTAATGTTCAACTCGTACACAATCCCGGTCCGGTCAACACGCTGGTGTCGAGGAAACCGTTTTTGATTTGGAAGATGCCGGGGAGGCGCTGCTCCCATGCTTTATTCGCGGCCGGCACGTATTCTCTAGCATTCGCTTCCACGGCCGATACACCGGGCACGCGCGAGGCGATTCCCGCCGAATGCACGAACGCCGCGCCGGGACACGTCAAGTCCTGCACGCAACGAAACATCTTGTATTTTTGTGTCGCCGCCGCAAGCAGCAGCGTCTGCGATTGCCCCTTACAGGCTTTCAGGGCGGCGCCGGTATAGCCCATTTCCCGTGCCAGCAAAAGCGCATCCAAGCCCGTCAGGGATTCGTCGATCACCACCGGCACAAGTTTTGCCGCTTCGAACATCGTATTCTGGCGGCTCGCCGCCAAATCGCGCGCCGTGGGCTGCTCGATATATTGCACGCGGCCAAACGCAGCCGGCGCCCGGCCCTTCAACTGGTGTTCAAAATCGAGCACGTACTGCACGTTGGGACAGCGCTCGTTGAAATCCAGCGAGTACATCCATTCCTGAGCGCCGCGCTTCGCCTGGGCTTCCACGGTGATGCGATCGATAGCGGCTACGCGGTCGATATCCCAAGCCAGGTCGTCGCCATTCAGCTTGATCTTGATCGCCGTGACGCCGCTATACGGAATCCAGTCCTCCAACGTATCCGGCAAGCCATCGCCGATCGGCTTCTTCACGTCCGCTTTCGTCAGCGGATCGGAAGCGCCAACCGAGTGGTATATACGGATGCGCGCGGTGGGCCGCCGCAGGATGTATTGATCCAGATATTCGCCGCGAAATTCGGCGTTCAGATAATGAGAAAGATCGTAACGGACAAATTCTTTGCCGCACACCGTGAAGCTGTTTCGGCCGTGCAGCTTTCCAAATGCGTCGTGCAGGGCAGCGTCCACGGGGCTGGCGGTCACCAGCGTGCATAGCTTCGGAATGGGCCGCGGCAGTTTCATCTCGGAAGAAGTTTCGGTTGCCGCTTTCAGATATTCGGGCTCCAGCGTCTTGTTGATATCCAGGGGATGCGCATAGCCAGTGAAATCGCGCGTGATCTTTGCGATCTTCCGTGCAAGCGATTGCATGGCCGCCAGGGTTGTCTCATAGGGAATGTCGGAGGCGGGGAAGGACCATACGTTACCCAACGGCATCGCAGCGAATCCTGTAGCCGATTTCCCCGACTTGGCGCTCAAGCGGCAGTGTACGTTCAGCAGGGTCACGCGATCCACTTCCTTACCGCCGAATTTGTAAGGAGCGCGATACCGATAATCCTCGAAGCTAACCTCCAGCTCTTCTATGCGCGCGTCCGTGCCGCGTGCCCCCCGCGGCAGGAACGGCATGACCAGCATCTCGCGCCGCCCCACCATCATAAATTGGCCAGCGCCAGATACGAGCGCAGCTTCGCCAGATCGCGTTTCATTGCCGGAAAAGTTTCGTCTCGAGTCAGCGGATACTCCAAGTGCAATTGCAATGGCCCGGAAAAACCGGACGCCGCCACCATCCCGAAGAACCGCGGAAAGCGTACCATCCCTTCGCCCAGCGGCTTCCACTCCGCCCGCCAATTACCTTTCGCGTCCCGTGCCCAGAGAAAATCCTTGACGGCGATGCCGCGCACGTGTGGTCCGGTGATTCGATAGCTATTGATCCAACCACCAGCACCTCCTTCGATAGTGGCGTGGCCGATATCGTAATTCACGCCGACCGCGTTCGGGTCGAAATCTTTCAGCAGCAGATACAGATCCCAAATCGACGCGCCCACCAGGCCAACGCCAGAGTGCGTATGGTACATCGCGCAGGTCTTGTAGCGCGCATTCAGCGCGGCAAGCTTGGCGATACGCGGCTTCATGCCGTCAAGTTGCGCGGCCAACGGCTGATCGGCGGAAAACTTCAGATCGCCCCAACGATAATTGTGGATTCCCAGATCCGCCATGGTCTTGAGAACATCTTCGGCATAAGGTGTAGCAGCATCGACAATGCCGCTAGTGATCATCGGCACTTCCAGTCCATGACTCCGAATGACCGCTACCAGTCTTGGCAGTTCTTGCCGAACGCTCTCCGGCTCAACGTGCCCGCCCTTTCGCACGGCGATGTCGATTCCGTCGAAGCCCAAGCCGGCCGCCGCCTTCGCCAGCTCCTCGCCTTGCAGGAACTGAAGATGCTTAGAAAAGATGGCAACCTTCAGCTTCGATTTGGCGCGCTTCTCGTCGGCGGCATGGGACGGGCGCGCCTGGCTGAGCAGTGCGGCTCCGGCGGCAAGAACGGCGCGGCGGGAAATGTTTTGATCCATGACTGGACTAACGAATAGCATAATCCAATACTTGCAGGGGTAAAGTAGCCCGCACTTCCAGGGGCAGCCTTACAGGGGACCAATCACCTCACATACAATAGGATGAGAATCATGCCAGCCGTTGGATATCGGGTCGCACCCGCACTCGTTTTTGTAAGCGCTATCTTAGCCGCGCCTCCACCGGCTACCTTCGAGAAAACCGTTCAGCCTATTCTCACCAACACCTGCTCCGCGTGTCACAATAGCAAGCTCGCGTCCGGGGGCCTGAATATCCTGCCGTACGCCACGCCGGGGTCCATCGCCCAACATCGCGATGAGTGGGACGTGATTCTCAAAAAAATCCGAAGCGGTGAAATGCCGCCGAAAGGTATTCCGCGTCCCCCCGCGGATAACGTCGCGGCGCTGGTGAACTTCGTGCAGGCGGAGTTTGAGAAAGTCGATCGAAGCATTCCGCCCGATCCTGGACGCGTCACCGCGCACCGGCTGAACCGCAACGAGTACACCAATACCATTCGGGATTTGCTCGGCGTCGACTTTCGGGCCGAGAAGGATTTTCCCACCGATGACTCCGGATACGGCTTCGACAATATCGGCGATGTCCTCACAATTTCGCCGGTGCTGATGGAACGATACCTGGACGCCGCCGACGTC
>CATPCJ010000353.1 GCA_955652915.1 uncultured Bryobacteraceae bacterium | reverse complement strand
GATCGCCATTGGCGCTCTCCGATTCTTCATGCTGAAGTACACGCGCAATTCGGTGATCGCTTTCGATTTTCAGGAAGCTCTCAGTTTTGAGGGCGAGACCGGACCCTACGTGCAATACACGGCCGTGCGCGCGCGCAACATTCTCCGGAAGCTAGCCGATCGCGGCGAGGCACTCCCGGATTTCGCCGCCGAATTGGATGAAGCTGCCATGCGGCGCCAGCTTGCCTCCGAAGATTTCTGGCAACTGCTGCTCATCGCGTCGAAAGTGGATGCGTCCGTCGAACGCGCGGTGACGTCCGGAGAGCCGGCCCATGTTGCCAAGTATGCGTTTCAGTTGGCGCAGGCATTCAACAATTTCTATCACACCTACCAGGTTCTAACCGAAGAAAATCGCGAGAAACGAACTTTCCTCCTCTGGATGACGAAGTTCTTCCAGACGCAACTGGAGCGCACCCTGGCCGTGCTCGGAATAGCAGTTCCTGAATACATGTAACTGCTACGGAACCCCGACCGTAAGGGAGGGCGCTTTGGCGCTACGGAACCCCGACCCGCAAGGGAGCGGCAGTGGCCGAAAAGCACCACCGCTGGTTTTAGTCAGCCAGCCCGCGGAAGCAATAAAATACCGGCATTCCAACCACTTAGCGGTTGGCATCTGGTTTGCTCTGGATGGTCGTTTGAGGGAACACCGAACGATGAAATTGCAAAACAAGAAATTGACTTTCGCTTTTCTCGCCGCTTCCGCCATGGTAGTAGCGCTTCCTGTTTTTGGACAAGATCCTGGTTCGGCGAGCCCAGCGCCATCTGGCGGATGGCGTAAATTCGACTCCTCGAATCCTGCCGATGCCCCGCAACCTCAGGAACCGACCCCGCAAGTACGATCCCGGAATCAGGCGCCGCCGCAGAACTCGCGTCCGCTCACCGTACCGGCCGGCAGTTGGATCACTATTCGCGTGAACGAACCCATTTCCAGCGACCACAGCCAGCCTGGCGATATGTTTACCGCTACGCTGGCTCAACCACTCATCGCCAATGGACGGATTATCGCCCGCCGCGGTCAGACTGTAAGCGGAGTGGTTTCGGAAGCCCAAAAAGCCGGCCGCGTGAAGGGCGTTTCGCGGCTCGGACTCGAATTGACAGAGATCGGTTTGGCGGACGGACGGCAGGTTCAGGTAAAAACTCGATTGATGGAACGGCGTGGCGATACTTCCTACGGCCGCGACGCTGCGGCAATCGGAACCACGGTCGGGGCGGGCGCTGCCATCGGCGCCGCTGTCAACGGTGGAGTCGGTGCGGGCGTTGGGGCGGCGGCAGGGGTTGTTGCGTCAACCATCGGCGTACTCTTAACTCGCGGGCGAGCCACGGAAGTGTATCCCGAACAGCCACTCACGTTCCGGTTGGAGACCCCGATCACCGTCGATCCTTACGATGAAGCCTTCCAGTATGTACAGCAGGAAGACTACGATCGACAACCGGCGCGGCGGCCAGCTCCACGAGGCTACGGTGCCTATGGACCACCGCCACCGTACTACGGTTACCCGTATTATTACGGCGGATACTTCTCGCCATATTACGGATACGGTTTCGGACCCAACTTCTACTTCTCGTACCATCGCGGTTTCCGCCGCCGTTGATAGACTTCTTTATCGCGCTGCCTGGCCGTGGCCGGGCAGCGTCTTTCCTTTGAGCGAGTCCAAGATCGTCTGCACTTCCCCTTTTTCAACCATCTCCACTAAACGCTGCTCCTCGATTCCCGCGATGCGGCCGAGTATCATTCTTGCTGCATAGGAATGCCCCGGTGTCCGCCAGCGTGCCATCTCCAGGAGCGAGTCCAGAGCTTCTTCGCGTAATGCGCCGAGAAGCTTCGGATCTCTCGCCGCGCTGAGCGCTTCTAACAGCCAAGATCCCTTGTTCAAGTCCGTCCAAGTGCCGGAGTGCAGCATCGGGATGAACTGCATCGCCGGAATCTGCGCCGCTACTTTCGGATCTGACTTCGCCAATACCAGAAGTGCGCGGACCGCATTGTTCCGCACGGTGCTATTCGCATCGTAACCGGCCTTGGCCAGCGCATCGAACTGCCCCTTGGATTGCTCCGCGTATCCCAGCAACTCCGCGGCGACGATGCGCTGCTGGCCGCCGGAGGAACTTTCCAGAACTTCCAGGATCAGGCTCTCGTGCCCCAGCGCATAGTCGCGCATCGCCAGTTGAATGGAGTGCAGCTTCGGATCGGCGAACAGGGCGTAGCCCTTGGAATCGTCTTCGGTCACAGTGCCCTTCTGGAGCACCGGCAACAAAACATCCATGGCTTGGTCGTAGAGTTTCGTGACGCTCTTCGGAAACTTGCTCGTGCCCGTGGGCGCCGGATTGTATGCGTGACTTCCACCGGACTTGCCCAGCCCGATGTACAGCATCGACATACCTCGGGCATCGCAACAAACACCGCCGACATCGGTGGGTTCCACGCCGGTCACCTGTTTGGCGGCACCCTTTACGGCATTCATCGATCGGGGGATTTTGTCTCCCTCGTGTACCGGGATCGCCTTACGCACCGCCACCAGATCGAGACCCGTGTAACCGAAAAACTCAATCTCCCCGACGCGCGATGATTGCGCATGCCCGGTGCCAGTAAGTGCCGCGATGGCAATCAGAGATCGGAATAGCATATGCCTTACTTGGGTGTCGGAAGAAATTCTTTCAGCAGCGGATACATCTCATCCGTGGCGCCGCTAATCTGCTCCAGAAGATATTTCAACTCCCCCTGGTCCAGTATCCTCGCGTGCGTGTCCATTCGAACGTAAAGCATCTCGTCAGACAGTGCCAGTTTCACCGAGTCGAACTTGTCGTTCAGCTCCAGCATCTTGATGAGGAACGGCGGCTGCAATTTCAATTCCGCGCGGTCCGCCAGCTTGGCCAGCACCACCACGGTATTATCCGTGAGCGCGATCCGCACCGGAAACTCACCAACATTCTTGCCGCCGAAAGTTATTTCCCAAACGCCGTCCCGGATCTTGGTGTACCGATATCCCGACTTCTCCAGCAGCACCGCCAGCTCGGACGCGCCAACCGATTTGCTTGCAGGCTGCGCCGGCTGGGCCGGTTGCGCCAGACAGATCCGCGGCGTCGAAGAAAGCACGAACGCCAGGGTGATTGCACCGGGAATCATTTTATGGTTGATCATTATGTGTCCCTACTCCGTGGCATTCTGGCGCGCCTTCGCGATAGGTTTCGGCATCGAAATGCGCGGCAGCATCTCCGCGCGCGTGGCCGTATTGTATACAAACGCCGCCATGATCGCCGAGCATTGCATTAGATCGCCCGGCTGAACGCGATCGTATACATCCATGTTGGAATGATGCGTGCGCGAGCCGTACTCCATCGGGTCCTGCATGAAGCCGAAGCCCGGTAGTCCGACATAATCGAAGGACGTGTGATCCGTTCCAGCAGGCTGGCGCGCCGTGAGAGCGGTGGCGCCGGAAACGGTGGTTGCGCCCAGATCGTGGAACGGTTTCAGCCACTCTTCAAAAATGGGCCGCGTCTGATCGTTCCCCTGCACGCCGATGCCACGGAAGCGTCCGGTACCGCTATCGTCGTTAAAATATGCGTCGAGCTTGAAGTATTCCTTCGTCGGCTGCATGGTTTCGCGATCGGCGAAGTGTTGCTTGACGTAGGCTTTCGAGCCAAGCAGTCCTTCTTCCTCGCCGCCCCACAGAGCTATGCGCACAGTGCGGTCGAGCTTCACGTTCAAAGTTTTCAGGATGCGCACGGCTTCGATGGCGACTGAAGAGCCGGTAGCATTGTCGGTGGCGCCCGTGCCGCCATGCCACGAATCCAAATGCGCGCCCAGCATCACGATCTCATCCTTCTTGCTGCCCCCTTCAATCTCCCCGATCACGTTGAACGAATCAGTAGGTGAATCGATGAACTGCGCCTTGATGTCAAACTCCAGCTTGACTGGAATATCGTGCTGCAACAAACGAATCACGCGGTTGTAATGCTCGGGCGTGACCGCAACCATGGGTGGTGGAATCGGATCCTTGGGGTTCTGCGAACCACCCGCCGCCGCGAATACAGTGCCGCCATCGCCGTTGTAGCCATACTGCAGTACCACTAGCGCGCCCTCGTCTTTCAAGAACTGGTTGACCTTCTTCCGGAATTGCGCGGCTTTCTCGCGCTCCTCTGGCGTCTGGGGAGCCGGTCCCGCAGTCGGACGAAATGGATTACCGAGGCGCGAAGGGTCGAGCGTCTGAGTTCTCGCCGCCAGATCCGCATCGGTCATCCGGCGCCCCAGCGGCTCCATTTGCATCACGAGAACCTTGGGCGCCATCGTCAGCACGACCTTGCCCCTCAGCTTGCCGCGGAATTTTTCGAGATCTCCATCGGTGGCGATCGGCGCGTAGATAGCGTCGCCCAGAACCGGGCCATTCGTCCCGGGCGTCCAAGCCAGCGGAAAACCGATCAGCGGCGAGTATTGCGGTTCCACCATGTGTCCCGCATAGTGCGTGAAGGTCCAGCCTCGACCGAACGCCCATGGCTCTTCGTGCACGTTGGTGAGCCCATACTCTTTGAGCCGCTTCATCACCCATTCTCCGGCCTCGCGAAATCCCGGTGAGTTGGTGAGACGCGGCCCGTGAACGTCCGTCAGATAAAACTCGTGGTCCATCACTTTGGAGTTTTCAAATGCCTCGGCTTTGATCCGGTGGATCACCGACAGGTCCACGGCTTCTTCCGAATACACATAAACAGCCGTGAACAGAGTGAGCCCTGCGAGTGCGAGCGGGATGCCCTGCGATTTCATGGTGTGAAGCTCCTGCCTTCCTAGAAATTAGACCACATCGTAGATTTGTGGGGCGGGCAATCCTGCCCAATGCCACTTAGTTTTCCCAAAAGTGAGGAGTACGCCAAGACCTGTAGGGCGGCCCCCCCGGTCCGCGCGGGCCCCTTGGACCCGCTGTTCATTCGAAGAATCCAGCCGTTGCCGACCCAGAACGGGTCGGCCAAGGGGCCGACCGCGGACCAGGGGGTCCGCCCTACAATTTATGCAAGTTTTCGGTAGCGGGAGAACTAAGTGGCATTGGGCAATCCTGCCAGGTGTGGGTGCCCCAGTACTGACGGTCGATGGTAAGTTGGCCGCCATGATCTTCGCGGGGAATGCGCAGTTTTCCATAGCAGTCCCAATCCGGCGGGTCTTTGATGCGTTGGGCGTTGAACTTGCACGTTGAAACTCTGATTCAGTAGTGCCCGGCGCGGCGGCGTCCGGTGGAAGGCATCGCCAACGGTCGAGCACGCGCTGCTGTTTCCCGGGGAACGAGTTAGCACGAGCGCGCGAACTCGCCGCTAAACGCGGTCTGCGCTACCAAACTTACCTCAAAATGCTATTGCACGAAGCTCTCGACGCGGAAGAGAAAAAGCTCGCCAGTTAAGCGGTGGCCCCGGACTATTCGTAACGCAGGGCCACTACCGGATCTAACCGCGCGGCTTTGTTCGCCGGCCAGATTCCGAAGAACAGGCCCACCGCTACCGAGACCACTACGCCCAGCACCGCGGCCCAGACTGGGACCGCCGTCGGAAGACTTGGAAAGATGGTTCGTGAGATCAGAGAAATTAGCCATCCCACCGTCATGCCGATCAGACCGCCCAGTCCGGTGAGCACTACCGCCTCGGTCAGGAATTGAAGGACAATATCGGACCGGCGCGCGCCGATGGCTTTGCGAATTCCGATTTCGCGCGTGCGTTCCGTCACCGACACCAGCATGATATTCATCACGCCTATGCCGCCCACCAACAAGCCGATGGAACTCAGGACCACCATCACCAGAGCCACCATCGCCGTCACGCTGTGGAATTGCTCCACCATTTGTTCGGACGTGGAGATAAAAAAATCGTCGGGCTTGTCGACCGGAACCCTGCGCATTATGCGCAGAACGGCGCGGGCTTCGTCGATGGCGGCGGGCAGTTTGTCGGGCTTGGCAACCACCACCAGCATGTTCTCGCGGGCGGCGGGAAACATCTTGTGCATGGTGAAGTAGGGCAACAGGAGCCGCGTGTCGTCCTGGCCGGGAGGCGAGGGGCCTCGCATCATGACGCCGATAATCTCGAACTTGTGGCCATTCACGTCAATCCACTTGCCGATGGGATCTTCCCCGTTCATCAAGGCGCGCGGCACATCTTCCCCCACGACGATCACGGGCATGTGATGTTCGTTTTCAGGGTCGGTGAAGAAACGGCCTTCCTTCATTTCCGCGCTGCCGCCCTGGGCGTAGGAGGCCTCGGTACCGCCAATTTGCGGCTGATATAATTCGTTGCCCTTGTAGCGCGCCATGTTGATTTGCGGGCCGCTGGTGAAGGAGTTTGGAAACAGGTACGGACTCACCGCCTGCACCGAAGGACATCGTTCGGCGATGGCGACGCCATCTTCGTAACGCAGCGGCTTGCGGCGCACCTCGTCGGCGCTGACGTTGGTAAAGCCAATCGGAAATTTGAAAATGATGGCGGTATTGGTGCCGAAACTGCGGAGGACGTTGGTGATGGCACCATCCAGTCCCGCGATAATCGAGCCGACGCCGATGATGGTGCCAGTGCCGATGATGACACCCAGCACGGTGAGGAACGATCGCATCTTGTGCTCGCGCACCGTGCTCAGCGCCAGACCGATGGCGGAACCCAGCTCAACCAGCGTCATCGTTCCACCCTTAAGGCCGCGATGGGATCCAACTTGGAAGCCTGCTGCGCGGGATAGATGCCGAAGAACAGTCCAACCGCCATGGATAGCGTGACTCCAATCACCACCGCCGACAACGGGACCGCCATGGGCACGGGCGTCAGCGTGCGCACCAGAACCGCGACGAACCACGCCAGAACGGTGCCCATCAATCCTCCGATGCCCGCCAGCATGGACGACTCCACCAGAAACTGGTTCAGGATATCCTGGCGGCGCGCGCCCACGGACTTGCGAATTCCGATCTCGTGCGTACGCTCCGTCACGACCGCCAGCATGATGTTCATGATGACCACGCCGCCCACCACCATGAAAACTGAAACGATGGCGACGGCCGTGGCCGCGATGGCTCCAGTCAATTTATCCCAGGCGGCCACCAATGCATCGGAGGAGATGATGGAGAAAGTGTCGTCCTGCTTGGGCCCCAAATGGCGCCGGGCGCGCAGCAGCATGCGGATTTCATCCTTGGCCTGTTCCAGCACCGTTTGATCGATCGCCCTGGCGGCATAGGCGATTCCCTGGCGCTTACTGTAAATCTGAAAGAATGTTTCAATGGGGATGTCCACGAACGCGTCCTGCGACTGGCCGAAGACGCTGCCTTTGGCCACCGCGACGCCGATCACGGTGAAGGGCCGGCCCTCGACCTTGATCGTCTTGCCGAGCGCGTCCCCATCGCCAAAGAGGTTGGTCTTTACATCGCTGCCTAGAACGGCCACTTCCGCGTGATGGTTGTTCTCGATGTCGGTGAAGTAGCGGCCGCTGGCGATCGCGGTGTTGCCGAGCATGGCCCAGTTCGGCGTTCCGCCACTAAGACCGATGCCCGAAAGAGTCTGGGTGCCGAGCGACACTTTTACCTGGCGGCCGCTGCGCATTCCAAGCTCGCTGACCAATGTGGTGGAATTCTTGAGATATTCGAATTCTTCGGGACTGAGCTGCGGATTCTTCTTTTGCAATTCCAGGAATTTCTTGGGATCGAAGTTTCCGATGAATGCGATGCGCACGATACGGAATCCGTCCGAGCCCATGTTGGACACGCTGTTGGCGATGTACACGTCCATTCCGTGAATCACCGACATAACGGCGATGAGCGTGGTGGTGGCGAGAATAATTCCGAATAGGGTGAGGAAGCTGCGCAGCTTGCTGCCGCGCAGAGAGTCCGCCGCGACGGCGGCTGCTTCGCGAAATGAGGCAGTTTGGGCCATTTGTCTAGTGGGGCGGACCCCCCGGTCCGCGCGGGTCCCCCTGGACCCGCTCTCGATTCCAAGATCTATAAAGGCCGGCCAGGGGGCCAGCCGCGGACCGGGGGGTCCGCCCTACTGCCGGTTCACACATTAACTTAGGACGAGTCCGGCGGCAACTTTGTTCCGAACTTCCCCTATCCATTGTACGAGGACTTGGTCGAGCCAAAAACGAGGCTTGCCCTTGGCCACGAAGCCCAGGTGCCCACCATGCTCCACCGCCAATAGCCGGAGGAAGGGGTTTTGCGAGAATGCCGGATGATCGTAAACCTCAAAAGGAATTAGTGGATCGTCCTTGGCCTGGACCAGGAGTGTTGGAATGCGAATCCGATCCAGGAACTGTTTCGAGGACTGCGTGGCGTAGTAATTGTCGGCGGTGCCGAATCCGAAAGTCAACGCCGTGAACTGGTCGTCGAATTGGTAGACGCTCTTAACGCCGTCGAGTTTTTCAATCGGGAACAGCCCGGGCGTTAATCGCTCCTTGAGCAAGACGCGCTGCTTCAGGCGGCTGAGGAATCGGTTGGAATAAATGAAGTTCGAGCGGCGATCGAGTTGTCTCACGCAGGCAGCCAGGTCGATCGGCGCTGAAACCGCGGCGACACCGGCGATCAAATCGCGCGCCGATTCTCCCAATTCGCCGGCGAGTTTCAGAACAACGTTTCCGCCGAGCGAAAAGCCGGCCAAAAAGATTGGGGACCGGCCTTGCAGTTGGCGGACTACCGCCAGCAAGTCCGAGGTCTGGCCCGAATGGTAGAGGGTTTTTCCGCTAAGGTGCTCCGTGCCGCCGCAGCTTCGCATGTTGTAGCGATGGACGGCGTAGCCGGCTTCGAGAGCGGCCTGTGCCAGACTGCGGGCGTAGCCGGCGGCGCTGGATCCTTCCAGGCCATGCACCAAAATCAATTCTCCCGCGGGTGGTCCGGAAGGAGTTTGGGAATGCACCAGAACCTGGACGCCGGGTTCGGTTTCGTAAAGCCTGGCGTGCACGGGAAATCGCGCTTCATCCAACTGCCTCTGCCAGTAGTTACCGGCGATGGTGAGCAGGTGAGGATTCCTGAAGAATGGAACGAAAGGGGTCAAGAAACTATTTTAAGGAATCCGCGGGAGAGAAGTCAGGGACGACAAAAAAATGAGGGGACGAACAAGGAGACCGTCCCCTCGGATGGACACAAGACACTGTTGGGTGGGCAGGAGCGCCACCAAAAATCGAGGCCGATATCACAGCCGTTGGCATTATGACGGATTCGCGCCGAGTAGACACTCAGAGGTTCGGTGGAAATTTACGGCACAATTGCCTTAGTACCAAGGCCCTGTCAGGAGCAAGAGCAGTCGAGGATGATGTGGCGCTGATTCTGCCGTCGTGCATGGCAGCCACGATGGCGTAAGAGTCGATCGCGTCCGGCCTGACGCTCGAGCAGTTTCGACCGGAGAACTGGAATATTGCGACAGCTCCAGGGGTCGCGGGATCGATGCGGGATATCCGGATTTGGGTCAGGAATAGGGAGCGGGAGGGGATTCAGAGCTAGCATGGAAGGTATTTCGGGGAACGGCCACATATCTCCAGGAAGAGCAGGAGATCATTGTTACGCTTGACGGGAAGCTGTGAAAAAATCGGTCTAAGATCCACACAGGCAAGAATGCCTGTGCCACAATTTCCACGTGTGGCACAGGCATTCCTGCCTGTGTTGGTGTGTGATTTTTTCACAGCTTCCGGGCAAGTACGGACGACCCCTCGGATGGACACAAGACATCGTCGCGTGGCCGCGGTTAGCTGGTCGATGCAGCCGTCATAACCGATGCAACCTGAGAAAATATCGTACTGATACTGTTGGCGACCCCTGGCATTATGGCCCCCGCGGCCACGGCCACGAAGCCCGCCATTAGGGCGTATTCAATAAGGTCTTGACCGCTTGTATCTCTCCAGATCTGAATCCGGCAGACCGCGTGTTTCAGGTTTTTCAAGTGTTCATACTCCTTCTTGGTTGGAATTATGCGCCAGATAAGTGTTTTAGACCCTCAGGGTTTCGGACGAAAGTTCTAAGAAATTTGGCCGAGGAAAATGCATTGCCAAGACATTTTACCCGGCATCCGTAATGTCTTTAGGGGATTGCGACGGCCACATCGTCTGGCATGTTACAAGCTCCCTCGCCTGGATACCACAGTGTAATGGCCTCAAGCACCCGCGCAGTCGAGGATCTTTTGTATCAAAGCATCATATTCGAGCCCCGCCGAGGCTGCGGCCTGGGCGAAATCCTCGTCGCGCGCGAGGGAGGGGTTGGGGTTTGCCTCGATTACGGTGATTTCGCCGGCGGCGGTCAAACGAATATCGATTCTTCCCAGACCCTGGACCTTTAGCGCGCGATAAACCTTGCGAGCCAATCGTGCCAGTTTTTCGCCGAGCTCCGGGGGAAGCTCGCGGGCCGGCCCGTTCCGGATACCCCACTTTTTCCGGTAGGCATCGTCCCATTTTGCTTTGAACGTCGCGAACTTAGGCTCATCCTCCGGAATTTGTTCAAAGAAGATCTCGCGCGGCGGAAAAACGGTCAGCTTGGTGTTACCCATGACGCTGAGGTAAAGCTCGCGGCCGTCTATGTACTCTTCGATCAGGGCGTCGCACTGAAATTTCTCGTTGATGAATCGCGCGCGCTCCAGCGCCTCTTCCGCGCTCCTGGCGAAGGAAGCCTTGGCGATTCCGTCTGACGATTCCTCCCCGATGGGCTTGACGAACGCAGGAAAAATAAAGCGCCGCAGCCGTTTTAACGGACGCGACTGCGGTGAAATCACGAAGTGCGGCACTCGAACGCGGTGATACAGCAGCACCTTTTTTGCCAGAACCTTGTCCTTGCAGAGAATCAATCCGTCTGCCTTGGCGCCGGTGTAGCGAACTTTCATCAATTCGAGCAACGCCGGGATATTGGGTTCGTTGGCCCGATTGGAATGGAAGGACTCGGTGAGATTGAAAACCACATCAGGCGTGAATCTCTTCAGGGTCTCGATGATGGCCAGCACGTCGTCGAATACGCCGAGAGTCTCCACTTCGTGCCCCAGGCGGCTGAGCGCGGCCAGGACATCGGCCTCGGTGGGTTTGTCTTCCAGCTCCTTCAGCTCGCGTGGCGAGAACTGTTCGCCGGCGGAAGCGGGACGCGCCAGATCGAAGAGCACCAGCACCTTCACGGCTAGACAGACCTCTTGAAGCGGCCGGTATGAAGATGATTGGTGACCAACGCGGCCAGGTAGGCGGCGAGGTCGAAGGACACGCGGTCGCGATCGGGCGGGGCGGTGAGATGGAGCTGGCGGCAGCGTTCGATCAGCTTGCGCACCAGCATGTCTACCGTATATTTTCGCTGTCCAGTCCAGCGAACGATGGAGGCAACCAATGCCCGGCGATTCCTGCGCATCGCGGGAGCGACCAATTCGCCGTTCGGTTCGCCGTTTCCGAAAATAGCGCGCAGGTCGGCGTCGTAGAAGTCTGGAAAGTCTTCGGCGAATAACTTGCGGCGCTCGGCGTAATATCGGGCCAGTGTTTTTTTCAGTTTGCCGGCGTCGGAGATGCGGCGGCCACGCGTGACTTTGGGTGGATTCGCCGTCGCTTGCTCCATCAGGGAATGAAGATATTCCAGCTTGTCCAGCGCTTTCCATCCACGATATTGTTCGCGCCATTGTTCCGGAGTCAGGGTGAGCCAGACGGCGAACGTTTCCGCGAAGTCTTCATCGGGGTGCGCCTGTGCGTACCAATTGGGGAGATGCCGGACGAAGCCCTTGCTGTACGGCCGGGGCTGGTAAGTTTCCGGAGCGTATTCGGTTTCGGGGCTACCGAAAATCGCGCGCCATTCCGCGCGGGACGAAAACCGATAAGCGTGATCTATCGCATGACCGCATTCATGGCGCAGCAGCTTGAGGCACCACTCCGGAGTCCCGCCCTCGACCTCGAGCATCTGGTGGAGTTCCAGGGCCTTAAGACGAGGATGGGCGAGATAAAAAGGAATAGCGATGGCGGGAACGCCCGCGGGCGAGAACCATTCATCGCCGAGATAGCAGGCGGGGCGGAAAGCCAAGCCGCGGGCGGCGACCTCGTCGTAAAACTGTGCAACTCGCGCTTCCAGTTCACTGCCCTCAATGCGGACGCTAAGGTCGCAGATGCGACAGGCCAGTAGTTCGTCGTCTTTGAGAGCCACCCAGGCAGGTTCGAGCGCGGTCTCCACCGCTTCATCGTAAAGCAATT
>CATPCJ010000352.1 GCA_955652915.1 uncultured Bryobacteraceae bacterium | reverse complement strand
GGATAGGCGTTGGGACCGGTTGTTGTCGGATGCAGCCACGGGATGTGATACCACTCGCGGACGTGGTTCTGATAGGGATCCCAGTCGGGCAGGTTGCCCTCGAAGGCGTAGTCCCGTACCGCTTCGATATAGCCGAGAGGATCTTTGCGAAAGTCGATTTTCTCAAGGAATTCCGGCACGTGCGCGGGCATGTCCCGAGGGAAGTCGGCCTTCAGGCGGAACACGGGGTGATCGGAGTATTTAGCCCGGTATTCGTCCGGCGTTACCATGAATCCGAAGTCTGGAAATCCCGAACCCTTTTGTTTCCGCGCTGACAAAACTTGGGCGGACAACGCCGTAGGCGCCTGCGCCGAAGCGGTGGTGAACGCGATTGCGAGCAATACCGCCACTCGTCCTGCGAGCAAAGCGTTGCGATGCATAGTTAGATCCTTTCAAGATCGTCGACTTGCGTTAGTTCAGATGAGCCGTTGAGACTTCGCAGGCGCTCCGTACCTCTTGCACCGTGGCGGGCGCGTCGAAACCGAACAGGCCTCCGAGTCCGCGCTCCAGCCGCGAAGCGCGAATGGCGGCCTTAATCGCGAAGAACACGCTATTGGCGAGCACGAGCGGCGGCTCACCGACTTCCTTGGCGGAGAAAATGTCGTTGCTGTCTTCGGGAATGTCCAGCACGTCGAGAGAGTCGCGCGGGAACAGGTACGTGTTGAACGAAAGCGGAATAGAGCTGACGGCCGGCGGCTTATAGCGCCACGTGTTCGTGGTATTGAGCCGTCCTGTTTCAGGTCCCTCATCCTGGAACACCAGCTTCTCGGACGTCAGATAACCGACGCCTTGGATGAAAGCGCCTTCCACCTGGCCGATGTCGATCGCCGGATTCATGCTCCAGCCCATGTCGTAAACGATATCCGAGCTGAGGATCGTCGTTTCCCCGGTAAGGATGTCGACCTCCACCACCGAGAGCGCGGCGGAATAGGTGAAGCCGACGAATGAATCGACGCCGCCGCCGAGCGGGGCGTCCGGATTGCGCACGATGCCGGGAAGGTTGGGCTGCTGGTCCTGGGGCTTGAACGTCATGGCGGGAACCTGGACTTCGCCGCCACGGATCTTGGAAGTGAACGTCGCGATCAGGCTCACGCGTTGCGAGTAAGCCATGGCGATGAGTGTCGACCAGATCGTGGAACATGCGCCGCGGAACTCGCGAACCGCGGCCCAGCCCTCCGGGTAATTCCAGAAATCGACGCCGTTCGCCTTGCACCAGTCTTCCCCGTTGTCCTCGCGCAGTTGATAGCCGAAACTCAGCAGGCGCCCACGAAGTTCCTGGCACGTCTGGCGGACTGCTTCGCAGTTGTACGGCGTGCCCGTGGACGCGCCCGTGCTGGTGGGATTGGGGGTGATGCTGGTTCGCGGACCCTCGACGTAAATCGTCTCCATCGGGACGTTGAGGACGTAAGCGGCCACCTGCTGCACCTGGGTGATCAAACCCTGCCCCAACTCCGTGCCGCCCTGATGAATAAAGACGCGGCCATCGCCCTGGCTGATCGAAATCACAGCGGCCGCCTGCTCCAACATCAGCAGGTTGTAGCCCGAGCCGTACTTCACCGGGATCATGCCCAGGCCGCGCTTGCGCCACTTGTTGTCGCGGTTGTATTTGTCGACTTCCGCGCGCTTCTCGGCGTAGGAGGCCTTGTCTTTCAGGTATTCCCACACCTGCCGCATGTAGCAGTAAGAGAGCGCCTGCCCGAAAGGCGTCACGTCGCCGCGCCGGTACATGTTTTTCTCCCGCACCTCTTCAGGAAGCATGCCAAGAGCGAAGGCGGCATCGTCAACCGCGTTTTCGATAATGTTCTTGCCTTGCACATCACCGAAGGCTCGCATGGCCGTGGACGGCGCGGTATTCGTGCGGCAAACGTCGATCTGGCTTTGGAAGTTCTTCACCAGGTAGGCGTTGTCCGTGCGCAATTGGATGCAGTTGGAAACGATGAACGAGCAGTCGTAGAACGCGCCGCCGTCGCCCCACATCTTGGTATCAAAACCGCGAATGACACCGGTGCGGTCGATGGCGATTTGATACTGGCCGTAATACCCATGCCGTTTGCCGATCATGAGGGTGTCTTCGTCACGCGGCATCGCCAGACGTACCGGCCGTTTCATTGCCTGCGCCGCAACCGCCGTGGGGCCGGTGACGAAGCATAATCGCGGTCGTAGTCCTTCGGATCGCCAGCGATCCAGCCCGCGGCGGTCATGCCGGAAAGGATCAGAGTTTCCAATCCCTTTTCGCTGGTGTCCGTCTTGCCAGCCTGCGTTTCCGGGCTCGACCCCGAGGCACCGTCGGCCTCCTCCGGGAACGCGAACAGTCGCGGATCTTCCGCCTGAAAACCCACGATCAGAGCTTCAGCGCCGACACGAGGTGCGGACGCGGGAACTATTCACCGAAGTGATGGAAACGACCCGAAGATCCGAGTTGAGGACACCCGCGTATGCGGCGACGCTCGAAGCGAAGAAGAGTCGTTGTCTCTCCGTCTGGCAGCCAACGGCGTCGCGTCCGAGAAGCCGGCCGACGTGGGTTGGATGCCGGGAGTAGCACGGCAAATTCGTTTTGACTCAGAAGGGTGACACGCTGTCCGGCACGTACATAAGCCCTCCTATCGCTCCAACGCTTGATTAAGTTCCTTACGCAGTCCTCCTTCCTTATACATCGAGTGTCGCGAGAGACAGAATACGAAGTACTGCCCCGCCGAGTTAAATCGCCGTGCTGCGGCAAATCCAAGCGATGGCAGAAAGGGGCAGATGAAGGGCCACGGCGCAATTTGGACGAAAGAACGAGGCGGGCCAATCGCCGCGCTGCCGTCCGCCCTTCACTTTGCGCCATATCCTACCGGCGCATATGCTATCATTAAGTTTCCCCAGCTACGAGGTTTCATTGGATAGGCTTACCCGAAAAGAACTCAAGAGCGACCGATTTGCGCTGGAGGTTCAGCACAGCGTTCAATACGTTACCGGCCATCGCCAGAAGTTTGCTCTATATGGCGGTATCGCGATCGCGGTGGTCGTAGTCATCGTCGGCGTGTTCGCATATCTGAACTATGCGCGTTCCAAACGCCAGCAGGAATTGCACGCCGCATTGCAGATCCAGAACGCAAATGTCGGTCCATCGCAAAACGATTACACTCTCAGTTTTCCAACCCAGGCAGATCGTCAAAAGGCCCTCATCAAGGCTTTTACCGAACTCGCGGCCAAGCACCCAGGATCGGATGAAGGCGTAATCGCTCAGTACATGCTGGCAACCAATGCCGCCGATCAAGGCAACTTGGCCGGGGCGGAGAAGGGTCTTAAGATCGTAGCCGATTCCGGCAACGCTGCCTATGGTTCGCTGGCCAAGCTATCTTTGGCGTCCATCTATGCAGGTCAAGGGAAGCAAGCTGAAGGCGAGAAGCTGATTCAATCTTTGATCGATCATCCCACCGTCGTGGTTTCGAAAGAACTTGCCACCATCTCGTTGGCGGAACTCGTTGCGCACTCGGATCCCGCGCGGGCCCGCAAGCTGCTTGAACCGCTCCGAGGCAGCCCGCGCCCGAACGTCAGCAAAGCCGCTCTCACCGCGCTTTCCGATCTTCCGCAGAGGTGACCGCTCTTGGCCGCTTGCGGTTTCCGGTCGGCCGCGGTTTAGGCCGCCGGTATCCCGAGCTTCCGCATCCCTACCGCAATGAATTCCAGCGCGATCGCGACCGCATTATTCACTCCCACGCGTTTCGCCGGATGGAAAACAAGACGCAGGTTTTTCCGGCGGGCATTTCCGACCACTTTCGCAACCGCTTGACGCATACCATCGAAGTTTCGCAAGTCGCCCGAACCGTGGCGTCGGCACTCGATCTGGATGAAGATCTCACCGAAGCGCTTTCGCTGGGCCATGATATCGGACATCCACCTTTCGCGCACGCCGGCGAAGAAGAACTGGATCGGCAGATGCGGCGGTTCGGCGAGCGCTTCGATCACAATCTGCATGCCCTGCGCATCGTCGAATCATTCGAGCATCGCTATGCAAGCTTTCCCGGATTGAACCTGACTTTTGAGGTCCGGGAAGGCATTGCGAAACATTCGCACGATTTCGAAACAGGTGAGAGTCCGGCTCTGGACGAATACCTGCCAGGATTGCGCCCGCCGCTGGAAGCGCAGCTAATCGATCTGGCGGACGAGATTGCCTACAACACCGCCGACCTGGATGATGCGTACTCAGCCGGCATGTTTGAAATCTCCGACGTTCGCAATGCCGTATCTGAATTCGACAAAAGGTATGAAGCGGCCGAAGTCCAGTTTCCCGGCGCGACCGGCCGCGAACGCTTTCAGGAAGTGGTGCGCGGCTTGGTGGATGAGCTGGTTTCCGGTCTCGTCCAGGGCACGCTGCAGGCCGCCGCGGATGCCGGCGTAAACAATCCGGATGACGTGCGCCAGTGTCCTCGACGCCTGGCTTGCTTCATGCTCTCGAGTCATGCGACGAATCGGCAGTTGAAGCAATTCCTCCACCATTTCGTATATTTTTCGGAGCCGCTCGCCGAGGAACGCCGGCGGTCGGCAGGCATGCTCGCGGAGCTGTTTGAATTCTATTTGGCGAATCCGGGGAAACTGCCGGAGAACTATGTCGAGTCGCTTGCCGTTACGCCCACCCATCGCGTGGTTTGCGACTACATCGCCGGCATGACGGATGGGTTCCTTTTGCGTTGCTTTCAGCAAGTGCTTAGCGCAAGATATTAGCGCCTCGATGATACGATAGGATTTGCCGGGCCTTCCGTCATGAAATGCAAACTTTGTGGGATGCGCAAGCCACGCCGTTATTGCCCCGGAGTCGCCGGGGACATTTGTTCAATTTGCTGCGGGTCTGAGCGCGAAGTAACGGTAAGTTGTCCGCTCCACTGTCCCTATCTGCTGGAAGCGCGGCTGCACGAAAAGGCTCGAGAACAAAATGAGCCGGTGGTGACTCATCCGGACATCCGCGTTACCGAAGGTTTTCTTCAGGATCATGAGCCGTTGCTGATTTTTCTTGGCGCCAACCTTTTGGAGGTTTCGCTCGATACGCCAGGCATAGTGGATTCAGATGTCCGTGAGGCGCTCGAAGGATTGATCCGAACGTACCGAACGCTCCAAAGCGGTCTATACTATGAAACGCTTCCAAACAATCTTGTGGCCGCCGGAATTCATCAAAAGATTCAGGAGGCAATCGGGAAACTGCGTAAGGAGCTGCACGAAAAAGGATCCAGGCCCATCCGCGATGCCGAAATCCTGGGCATGCTCGTGTTTCTGGACCGCATCGCGGCGCATCAGGACAATGGGCGCCCGCGAGGCCGGTCATTCATCGATTATTTGCGCGGGATGTTCCCGATGAAATCTTCTTCCGGTCCTGCGGACGCGCCGTTATTGATCCAGGCATGACCGGCTTCATTGTCTTTGCTCACGGTTCCCGTATAGAATCCGCCAATCAGTCCGTGCGCGACGTAGCGCATCGAATGGCGATTGCCGGCGGCCACCTTGTGGAACCGTCGTTTCTGGAATTGGGTGAGCCCGATCTTGCCGGTGCAGCCGCGCGTCTGGTGGCTCGGGGCGTCTCGCGGATCGTTGTCATTCCATATTTCCTGACGCTGGGTACGCATCTGCGGCGGGATCTGCCAAAGCTGGTGCGCGAAGCCGCGGAATCGCTCGGAAGTGTGGAGATTGAAGTGAGCCTGCCGCTCGATGGACACCCGGCATTGCTGGACGCCTTGCTCGATCGCGCGAAGGACCACGCATGAAAGCCACTTTGCTTGAAACTCGCGAGCTCGCTCCGGAAGTCCGGCACTTTTTGTTCGAAGTCCCGGAAGCACACCAGCTCAACTTCAAGGCCGGGCAGTTCGTTTCGTTCAATGCCGTGTTGGGCGGCAAGAAAATCACGCGGCCCTATTCGCTGGCGTCGCTTCCCTCCGGAAACCGCTTCGAACTGTGCCTGAATCGCGTGCAGGAGGGTATTTTTTCGCCGTACCTTTTTGATATGAAACCGGGCGATTCGGTGGAGACGACTGCGCCGCTTGGTTTCTTCGTCATTCGCAATCCCGCGAAAGACGGGCTGTTCATCGCCACTGGCACGGGCATCGCGCCGTTTCGCCCGATGGTTCCTGAGTACCTGCAAAATCCCGAGGCGAAGAATCTCACGCTGCTCTTCGGCGTTCGTTTCGAAAACAGCATTTACTATCGGGACGAATTTGAGGCGCTGGCGCGTCAACATCCAAACTTCCGCTTTTGGCCCACGCTCACCCGCCCGGAAACAACCTGGCAGGGGCGCACCGGCCACGTGCAGACGCATTTGATGGAAGCCCTGAGCGATCGGCGGGACCTGGACGTTCACATCTGCGGCATGAAGGCCATGGTGGACGATGTTCGCGGCGTGCTGAAAGAATTAGGCTTCGATCGCAAGCAGATTATTTTCGAAAAGTACGACTGAAAAATACAAATAATGCATCGCACGACTACTCTATCCGCTCTGCTGCTGGTTGTATTCGTGGTCACCGTTGCAATCCTGCTGCAAGTGCTGCCCGGCCCGCGCAAGTCGACCGATTATCTGGTGATCGGCGCGGTAGCAACCTTGCTTTGCCTCCTGCTGCTGTATTTCCTGCTGATCAAGCGCGACCAGAAACCGTAGCTTGTACACCGCCCGTTCTCGGGTTGAGCGGATGCCATTAGAATAGTGAAGAAGTCCTCAACATGAATCCACAAACCATCGGCTCTTATCAGATCGTGGGAGAACTCGGGCGCGGTGGGATGGGTGTGGTCTACCATGGCCGCGATCCCGCCATTGGACGGCCCGTCGCCATCAAAGTGATTCGCGTGGATGCCGGCGCCACGCTCGAACAAGGCGCCGAACTGCGGCAAAGGCTGATTCAGGAAGCAAGCTCGGCCGGCAATCTATCGCATTCCGGCATCGTCACCATTTATCAATTGGGCGAAGAGGGAGCGGATGTTTTCGTGGTGATGGAATTCGTCAAGGGCGACTCGCTGCATCAACTCCTGTCGGACAGAGCTCCACTCGATCGGGCGCGCGCAATCGAGATGCTGCGCCAGATGGCGGAAGCTCTCGACTATGCACACCGGTCCGGCATCGTGCATCGTGACGTGAAGCCCGCGAATATTCTGGTGCGCGAAGACGGCTGTATTAAGATTGCGGACTTTGGTCTGGCAAAGATGATCCAGGATCACACGCGCAGTCTGACGGCCGCGGGTGTCAGCCTGGGATCGCCCGCGTACATGTCGCCCGAGCAGGTTCGCGCCGAACAGATCGATGGCCGCTCCGATCAGTTCTCGCTGGCCATTGTCGCGTTTCAAATGCTCACCGGCCGGCTTCCGTTTGTGGGCGACACGGCCCACGCCGTGATGTTTCAGATCGTCTCCGCCGACCCGCTGGCCATCCAGGATGCGGGAGGCCACTTGTCGCCGGGAGTAACCGCGGCGCTCGGAAAAGCGCTCGCCAAGAATTCGCACGATCGTTATCCTACCTGCGCCGCGTTCGTACGCGAGTTGGCGGAGCAATCCGCTGCATCCACCCCGGCTTCAGAAGCGTCGACCGTCAAGGTTCCTGCATTGGCTCCGGCCTCCGCTCCGGCTGCGCCAGTTTCGCGGTCCAAGCCACCGTGGTTGGTCATCGGAATTCTTCTGCTGATTCTTGTTCTCGCGGGTGGAGGCTATTGGATCTCTCGTTCCAAGCGAGGCGCGGCACCCGGATCCGCCCCGGCAGCGAGCGGCAGTACGGCTGCCAAGCCCGATCCACCGCTCATCAAAGCGATTGAAGAAGGCAAGATGGACGACGCCAGGAATCTCATCGCCAAGGGCGCCGACGTAAACGACTCCACTCAAAATGGACTCACAGCGCTCATGCAAGCCGCCCAAGGTTCTGCCTATCTTCCGGACAATGTACCGGCGGTGAAGATGTTGCTGGAGAAAAAGGTGAATGTCGACGCTCAAGACAAGCGGGGTGAGACGGCGCTTTACCACGCCGTTGAGAACGGAAAGCAAGACGCGGCAGGTCTGCTGCTGGACGCGAAAGCAAATCCGAATATGAAAAGCGCGGGCGGCGCAACCCCGCTGTTCGCCGCCATCGAATACGGACGTAGCGCCATTCTAAAAACATTGCTCGATCGCGGCGGGGACATTGAAATCCCGGACGCCAGCGGAACCACGCCATTGATGCGCGCCGCGGAAGGCACGGCCTATATGCCGAACAACGCGCCCTTTGTTCAAGCGTTGCTGGACAAAGGGGCGAAACTCGAGACGCAGGATGTCCAGGGACGAACCGCGCTCCACCGCGCCGTCATTGAGGGAAAGATTGACGCCGTGCGCTTGCTTCTCGACAAGAAGGTCAACATCGCTGTTAGGGCGAACAACGGCGCCACCCCATTGCTGGAGGCTGTCACCTACGGCCGGCAGCCAATAGTTCAATTGCTGATCGAACACGGCGCCGATGTCGATCAGGCGGATGCGCAGTCCAATACTCCGCTTATGGTAGCCGCCGAAGGTGGCGCGTACCTTCCCAACAACGTGCCGGTTTTGACGATGCTTCTCGGAGCGAAGGCCAAAATCGATCTACAGGACGGGCGTGGGCGTAGCGCTCTCTATCGAGCGGCCACGGAAGGCAGGGAGGACGCCGTGAAGCTGCTGTTGGAAAAGAAGGCGGACCCGAATCTGAAAGCCAACGATGGATCGACGCCGTTGCTGGAGGCGGTAACGTACAACAAGCTCGGCGCGGCAACGGTGTTGCTGGATCACGGTGGGGATGTGAATCTGGCGGACGCGAATGGAAATACACCGCTTATGGCGGTGGCGGAAGGCTCGTATTATCCAAAAGGACAAGGGGAGATGATCGCTCTGCTGCTTAAGCACGGAGCGAAGAGTGAGGTCAAGAACGTGGCCGGCCAAACCGCGCTGGACAAGGCCACGGAAAGCAAAAAGACCGAAGCGATCCAACTGCTTCAGAAAAAATGAACCGCGCGCGTAAGCAAGCGTTCTTCAGTAGTGCTTCACACCAGCGTGGCTGGGTTCGACAATTCGCCGATTTCGGGAACTCGAATTGTCACCACATCGCCCGGAGCCAGCGCCGATTCTTCCGTGACGATGATCCCGGTCCCTGTCAGCAGAACCGAACCTGACGGCACCGGATTCGAGCGCAGCAGATATTCAAGCAGCGTTTCGATTCTGCGATGCAGCGAAGAAGTTGAAACGTGCCCGCTGAAAATGGTTTGCTCGCCGCGCTCGATGGTGCAGCTCATTTCGAGCGCGTAAGGATCGCGCAGCTCATCGGCGGTAACAATCACCGGCCCCAGCGCGCAGGCCCCAGTATAAACCTTGGATTGCGGCAAGTACAAAGGATTCTCGCGCTCGATGTCCCAGGCGGAAACATCGTTGGCCAGCGTGTACCCTACGACGGCGCCCTTGGATCCCAGCAGTACGGCCAACTCCGGCTCGGGCGCGGTGAAGCGGGAATCCGGACGGATGCCGATTGGTTGTCCAGGTCCCACGCAAACGCGCGCGGTCCCTTTGAAAAATATCTCAGGTCGCGGCTCGCGATACACGTGAGCGTAGAAACCTTCCCGCGTTCCGTGCTCGGCATCGCGAAACGAAGCGCTGGATTCGTACGTGCAGCCGCAGGCCCACACTTCCTTCGGATGCACAGGAATCAGCGGATGCGCACGCTCCCGGTGCGTGGCCGCAAGCCTCGCCGCCAATTCGGTGAGGGGCACTCCTTCTTTTTCAGAACGTGAAATCAGCCCCGCAAGCGTGTATTCCGGAATCGGCCGCGCGGTGTCGCCTTCGAAGATGGCCGCGGTGGCCGCACCATTCCACTTGATTTGTCCCAGTCGCATGAATTTCGATTAGTATTTCAAGTAAACCGTCTTGTAGTCGCTGTAGAACTCCAGCGCGGCCGGGCCCTGCTCCTTCGATCCGAAACTGGAATCCTTTGTGCCTCCGAAGGGCAGTTGGTATTCCACGCCGGCGCTGGGAAGATTCACGGTGAGCAGTCCTGCCTCCATGCGGTTTACAAATTCGAAGGCACGGCTGATGTTGCTGGTCTGTATCGACGCCGAAAGTCCAAACGGAATGTCGTTCGCGATCTGCATGGCATCGTCGAAATTCTTTGCGCGCATCACTGCCAGGACGGGGCCAAAAATCTCCTCGCGGGCGATCGTCATTGCGGGCGTGACATCGGCAAAAATAGTTGGTTCGATGAAATAGCCCTTGTCGAAATCTTTTCCAGTGAGACGATTGCCTCCCACTCGGGGCGCGCCAGCCTCCTTGCGGCCGATGTCGATGTATTTCAGATTCGTTTCGAGTTGACCCTCATCGACGGCGGGCCCGATATCGATCCCTGGCTCCATGCCGTTGCCAACCTTCAGCTTTTTCGTGCGTTCGACGAGCGCCGCCACAAACTTGTCGTAGATCGGTTCTTCGACAATCACGCGGCTGGTGGCGGTGCACTTCTGGCCGGTGGAAAAGAAGGCTGCGTTCACTGTATTCTCCACGGCCGAATTGAAGTCCGCGTCGGCCAGTACGATGGTGGGATTTTTGCCGCCCATCTCGAGCTGGATGCGCAACGATCGCTTGGACGCCTCCGTGTGCAGCCAGCGGCCGACGTCGCAAGAGCCGGTGAACGAAATGGCTTTCAACGGTGGTGCTTCCACCAGCGCCCTGCCTAGCTCGCCGCCGGAACCGGCGACGAAATTCACGACGCCTTTGGGGATGCCGGCCTGATGACACGCTTCCACGATCCGCCAGGCGCTCAGCGGCGCAACCGAAGCCGGTTTTACGATGATGGTGTTGCCGCAAACCAGGGCCGGCGCCATCTTCCAGCTTGGAATAGCGCTCGGGAAATTCCAGGGAGTCACCAGCCCGATGACGCCGATGGATTTGCGGATGGCGAACATGTGCACCCGCTCGCGCTCGGATGGTACCAGGAGTCCAGGCAAGCGCGATCCCTCGCCGCCGAAGTAGCGGAAGATGTTGATGGACCGGCGGACTTCGCCTTTCGATTCGGGAAGAGTCTTGCCTTCTTCGCGCGTCATCTCCGCGGCGATCTGATCGAAACCGCGTTCCAGAATCTCCGCAACCTTGAAGAGCAGATTTCCCCGGGCCGGTGCGGGCATGGCGGACCATGCAGAAAGCGCGCGGGCGGCGGCGCCGGCGGCCGATTGAATGTCGGAAGCCGATCCTTTCACGAAAAGGCCCACTACCTCATCGGTGTTGGCCGGATTGCGATTCTCGAAGGTGGGTCCGGAGACCCATTCACCGTCGATGTAGTTTCGAAAAGTTTCTGTCATTTTAAAAGTTTCTGGCATTTTCAAATTGATGCCGGCCCGTGGCGCGGACACTCGTGTCTGCGGCCTCGAGACTTGTCTCGAGGCTCTTTCCCCAGAGCATCGAGACGAGTCTCGAGGCGGCAGCCTGAAGGCCGCGCCACGTCGAACTCTAGAATGCGACCTTGGGGGGCGTTCGCGCGCCCGGGTCGGTCTTGAAATACGCGTCGTTCCGATGGAAGCCGAATAGCGAAGCTGCGATGTTGTTCGGAAACAGCTCGATATCGGTGTTGTACTTCTGCACCGTCTCGTTGTACTTACGCCGCTCGATGGCGATGCGATTTTCAGTGCCGGTCAATTCGTCCTGCAGTCTCAGAAAGTTCTCGTTGGACTTTATTTGTGGGTAATTTTCCACCACCACCAAAAGTCTGCTCAGCGCGCCGTCCAACCGCGAGTTGGCATCGATCTTTTCCTGCGGATTCCGCGCGCCGCCAAGAGCCGCTCGAGCGTCGGTTACTTCCTTGATCACGGCTTGTTCCTGTTTCGCGAAACCCTTCACCGTCTCCACCAGGTTCGGAATCAGGTCCGCGCGGCGCTGCAGCGCGACGTCCACTTGAGCCCATGCCCCGCTTACCGCCTCGCGCTCCGTCACCAGCGTATTTCTCGATCCCATGGACATGCCCAACAACACCAGGACCACCAACACCAAAACGCCCGCTATTGCGCATCCAATTTTCATCTGTTCCTCATTTCTCGAGACGGTCGACATGCGCGACCGCCGCTTCAATCTGCTTCAGATAATTCGCGAACAAACTCTCAGTATCGAGGCCGGCGGATTGCTTCTTTTTTTCGCGCAAGTCGAGCAGCGTGTCGAACGGCGCGCTGTCCACGCCGATCGCCCGAAGATTGCGGGCCACTTCGCGCTTTTGCCATTCGACCTGAATTCCCGATAACAACAAGGCATGGCGAGAGAGCACGAAGAAGCTGGATACGGAATCGATCATCAGCCTCAGTAGCGCCTGCTTGTCGCCGAGTACCCCCGCGGCTTTTTGACGCAAACGGAGCAGCTTCGCTCGAAGCTCGTGCTCCACCTGCGCCCGATAAAACGTTTTGTCGATCGCCAGTCCTTCGATCGCATCTTTGCCAAACAGAACGCGCCTGCGTTCCTGCATGTCGTGAAACTCGATGGGAAAACAGTCCGTCGAGGTTCGCACTTCCTCTTCGCTCAGAAGAAGCGGAGCAGGATTTCCTGCGCCTCGCCACCATTTGAAAACCGGCTCGCAAGCGCCCAATTCCTGGGGCGTCACCTGTGTAAGCACGCACAACACGTTGAGATCGGAAAACTCCTGGTGATGATCGCCGGTGGCGGCCGACCCGTACAGAATGACGGACAGCAGCCGGTCCTGATGGGCTGAGCGCAGACGATCGACTAATTCCTGAAGTTTTTGTTCCATGATTTACTTACCAGTCGCTGGACGCGCCTCCGCCACCAGAGTCGCCGCCACCGAACCCGCCGAATCCTCCGCTACCGCCTCCGCCGCCAAAGCCGCCGCCACCACCCCAGCTACTGCCTCCCCCGCGTCCTATTAGGTTACCGAGAAACATGCCGGTCAACAATCCGCCGACGCCGCCACCGCCTCCACCGCTTCTTCGCAGGAAGAAGAGCAACGCAATTACGCCGAGCGCGATGACTGGCCAGGGAAGCCCCTGCTTCCCACGCTGAGGCGCCGCCCGCCGTTGCGGACGCAAGCTGAAATCCAGAGTGACACCCTTGGCCGCGGCGATGCGAGTGCCCATCTCTTCCGCCGCGGCGAACAGCGCCTGGCCATAGGCGCCTTGCCGCAACAACGGCCGCGCCTCACGCAGAACGCTGCCCACGAATCCATCCGGAAGAATAGGTTCCAATCCGTAGCCGACCTCGACGCGATCCTTATGGTCTTTGATCGCGGCGAGCAGCATGATGCCCTCGTCCTTGCCTTTTTTCCCAACCCCCCATTTTCGATAAAGGGAGTTTGTGACGTCCTCGATCGGCTCACCATCCAATGTGTCAAGAGTAACGATGGCCATCTGAACGCCGGTAGCCTGCTCGACACGGCCGCAGTAAGCCTCCAGTTGCGCCCGCGATTGCGCATCCAGCACGTGAGCGAAGTCGCTAACGTAGCCCTGTGGCTTAAGTGAATTGAGGTCGAGGGCAAAGAGAGAAGTAGCCAGGAGCAGGAATGTAGGGCAGATTGATAATCTGCCGCCGATTGCAAATCGGCCTGCGTAAGCAATCGGCGGCAGGTTATCAACCTGCCTCGCAAGTTTCCTTAACAGGCTAGATCCTCGCGTTTGATCCGGAAGTCGCCCAGATTGCCCAGCATGGCAAGTGTAATGTTCTTGGGATTGAAGAACTCCCGGGCGACTTTTTGTACCTGGTCCGCGCTGACATCCTCGATGCTCTGGAGCATTTCATCGAGACTGAAAAAGCGCTTGAAATAAATCTCCTGCCGCGCCAGATTACTCATGCGGCTGGACGTGGATTCCAACCCCAACATGAACGAACCCTTCAGGTGATCCTTGGCGCGCCGCAATTCCTCGGCGGGCACCGGATTCTCTTTGATCTCGCGCAATTCCTTGACGATGCATTCCACCACTTTGCCGGCGGTTTCGATGGACGTGCCCGCATAAATCGCCATGCATCCGGTGTCGCGGTACATGCTGAGATCGGAGTATACGGAATACGCCAGTCCTTGTTTTTCGCGAATGTTTTGGAACAGCCGCGAGCTCATTCCGCCGCCCAGCACCGTGTTCAGTACATAACAGGTGAAGCGGTGCTCGTGCGGGAACGGGTACGACGGAACGCCCAGATAGAGGTGTGTCTGCTCCAGCGAACTCTTGTTCTTGAATACCAGCCGGGCGTGTGGAACAGGCACTTGCGCCGGCGGCAGCGCGGCACTGATGCGAAGATCCGCGAAGTGTTCGCGCGCCAAGTTCACCAGACGCTGGTGGTTCAGATTGCCGGCCGCGGTGATCACGATATTCGACGGCGAGTAATAGCGGCTGTAATAATCGTGAATCATCTCCCTGTGGAATTTCTTTACGGTGTCCTTGGTGCCGATGATGGGTTTGCCCAAGGGGTGATCCTTATAGAAATTACTGGAGAAGATCTCGTGCAGCAGATACTCCGGATTGTCGACGTCCATCTTTAATTCTTCCAGGATGACGCCCTTTTCCTTCTCGATATCCTCCCGGCGAAATAACGGATTCAGCACCATGTCGGCCAGAACGTCGAAGGCTAGCGGCAGATGTTCATCCAGCACTTTGGTGTTGTAGCTCACCAATTCCTTCGCGGTGAAAGCATCCAGGCCCCCGCCGATGGAATCCACTGAACGCGCGATATCCTCAGCCGAGCGGTGCTTGGTTCCTTTGAAGACCATGTGCTCAATAAAGTGCGAAATTCCATTCTCATCCGGCGCTTCGCAGCGCGATCCGGTCGTGATCCACACGCCCAGCGAGACGGATCGGACGTGGGCCATTTGTTCGGTAATCACGCGAACGCCATTCTTCAGGCTGGTACTTTGAATGTCGCGCGTTTCTGAGGGACGAGCCTTTGCCATTTTGTTCTGACTCCATTTTATCGCGGTTTGGAGGCCTTGGCTCGTGTTATACTGGCAAAGCCGTGCAAACTATTGTAGGACTTGAACTTTCAGACCTACAACAAGCGTTGGGAACCGGCGTTCCAGCCTTCCGTGCCCGACAGGTGTACGACGCAGTCTATCGCCAGAAGGTGACGGATCTGCTCCAGATCACTTCCCTCCCTATAACGCTAAGAAACGAATTGGGTTCGCGTCATTCCATAGGTTTGCCGGCGCTATCCGGGGAGTACCGGTCTGTCGATGGAACCCGTCGATACCTGCTCGGTTTGGAGGATGGGCGAACAGTGGAAACCGTCCTGATGCCGGAGGACGGACGCGACACGATTTGCATTTCGAGCCAGGTGGGCTGCCCGGTGAATTGCCAGTTTTGCCTGACGGCTCTGATGGGTTTGGAGCGCAGCCTGACGGCGGGCGAGATTGTGGGACAGGTTTTGTTCGTGATGAAGGCCCACGAACTCACCACCGGGGTCGATCGGCTGAATATCGTGATGATGGGGATGGGCGAGCCGTTGCTGAATCTTCCGAACGTGCTCAAAGCCACCAGGATTCTGGCCGATCCGGATGGAGTGGGATTGCCGGTCCGGCGGATCACGGTATCGACCGCGGGCATCGTGCCGAAGATCGAAGAATTGGGCCGCGAACCGATCCGGCCGAAGCTTGCGATTTCGCTCAACGCATCTAATGAAGAACAACGGCGTGAATTGATGCCGATCACGCGCAAATATTCCTTGAAGGATCTGCTGGATGCCTGCAAGGCTTATCCACTGCGATCCTGGGAAAAGCTGACGTTCGAATATGTCTTGTTGAAAGGCGTCAACGACACGGATGCGGATGCCCGGCGCGTGGCGAAGCTATTGGCCAACCTGAATGCGAAAGTGAACTTGATTGCGCTGAATCCCGGGCCTGGCATCACCTTTGAAACTCCGGAGCCGGAGCGGGTGCATGCGTTTCAATCGATTGTGCGGCGATCCCTGCCATGCTTCGTGCGCAAGCCGCGCGGTCTGGATATTTTTGCCGCGTGCGGCCAATTGAAGCGCCAGGAAGTGCCGACGATAGAGCTGGTCTAGTTTTTTCTCAAGCCCTCATTCTTGCATGCTTCGTTAACGCGGGTCACAACGCGCCTCCAGCTCAATCTCCCCGCCTTTCAACACTATCCACAAACCCGCCCGCTCCTCCTTCAACCCTCGGTCCTACAATGAGACAGCACAAGGAGCATCGATTGTGGGGCGGTCAATCCTGCCCGCAGCCTGCTAGCTAGACCCGCTGGAAAGCGGATCCACGGCGACAGGCCATCCATGAACCCCCGCACCGTAGTCTTGCCCAATGAAAACACCGATGAGTCCATTCAAGACCTCCACCTCTTCGAGCAAACAAATGGACAAACAAAAAGAAAAGATCGAAGCAGCCTATGCCGGACGCTGGCGATGTTGAACCGCCTGGAGTCGCGCCTCGAACACACTTACACCCGCGCCCTCAGCGATTTACTGCGTCTCCGCCACGTCCGCGAGTCGAATCCCGATGCCGGAAACAAAGACAGTGAAAAACGAACCGAATCCCAGGAACGGACACAGACCACCTACCACGCCGCCATCCGTGGAGCTAACTCACCAATAAGTTTCTCCGATCTCTCATTCGAACCCACGGGACAGGGTGATAGAATCGGGTAGCTGGGAGAAATATGTTCCGCTTGGACGCTGATCGCCCCGTCGAATTCTGCGATGGATTTCGTAGGCGGGACTTTTTGCACGCGGGCTGTCTCAGTTTTCTTGGGCTCGGACTCCCGCAGGTTCTCGGTCTTCAGGCGCAAGGCGCGGTCGACGACGGCAAGAAAGACGTCAACTGCATCCACTTGATGTTGGTGGGCGGCCCCTCGCAGCTCGACACCTGGGACCCCAAACCGAATGCGCCCGTTGAGATTAGAGGGCCGTATAAAGCAATCCGCACCAACGTCCCCGGTATCGAGATTTCGGAAAATTTCCCCCGCATGGCGAAGCACGCCGACAAGTATGCGCTCATCCGCAGCCTGTATCACACGGCCGCCGCCGTCCACGATACCGGCCATCAGATGATGCAGACCGGGCGCCTGTTTCAGGGCGGAATCGAATACCCGAATATGGGTTCGGTGCTGGCGAAACTGAAGGGCCCGAAGGGCGACGTGCCGGCGCATGTGCTGATGCCGCGGCCGATCGGAAACACCGGCGGCAACATGCCTCACGGCCAGAACGCCGGATTTCTTGGCAAATCTTTCGATCCATTCGTTCTGAACGCCGATCCGTCGGATCCGAATTTCAAAGTTCCCGACATGCTGCCGCCCGATTATCTGACGGCTTTGCGCGTGGACCGGCGCCGCGATTGGCGCGAGATGATCGACAAATCGGTCAGCATGTTCGAAACATCGCAGGACGCGCGCTTGCTGGATTCGACGTTCCATCAAGCCTATACGCTGATGTCGTCGCAAAAGGCCCGTGAGGCGTTCGAGCTGCACAAAGAGCCGCAAGCCACCCGCGAGAAATATGGGATGAACCGGTTTGGGCAAAGCTGTTTGCTCGCGCGCCGGTTGATTGAAGCGGGAGTTCGTTTCGTCACCGTAAACATGTTCGAAACGGTGTTCGACGAGATCACCTGGGACATCCATGGATCGAAACCGTTCAGTCCCATCAGTTGTTATCGCGACCTGGTGGGTCCGATGTTCGACATGGCCTATAGTTCCCTGCTCGAAGAGTTGGCCCAACGAGGGCTGCTATCGAAGACGATGGTGGTGGCGACCGGTGAATTTGGGCGGACGCCGAAAGTGAATCCAGCCGGCGGACGCGATCATTGGCCGCAATGCTGGACGATTTTAATGGCGGGTGGAGGCATCAAAGGCGGGCAAGTGGTCGGCTCATCGGATGAAATCGGAGCGGCGCCGAAGGATCGCCCCACCACCCCGGCACAAGTTGCCGCCACGGTATTTCAAGGGCTGGGAATCGATCTCGCCACCGAACTTCCGGGTGCGCAAAGCCGTCCCATCCCGCTAGTGGATCGCGGCGTGGAGCCGATCGCGGAGTTGTTCTAATGGATTCAATTGTAGGGCAGGTTGGTAACCTGCCGCCGATTGTAAATCGGCCTTTTGCGGGCGAGCTTCTTCGGATTGGCCGATTGCTAATCGGTGGCAGGCTACCAACCTGCCTTGCAGTTACGGGTATTCTTGCCGCTCAAACGCTGACCGTTCTTCCGCCGTCCGTGAATCTTGGCACCCCAGAATCCCGGCAACAACTGATCGCCGAGGCAACCGTCGACGATCGCCAGGAAGATTGGACCGCGAAGGTAAAATGGTCCAGCTCAAATCCGCAAGTTGCCACGGTCGACGAGCATGGTCTGCTAAAGCCTGTCTCGGACGGCGACGCCGTTATCAGCGCCAATGACAAAGGTTCCGCGCGCGTTCATGTCGCTAACGTCAACGCGCCTTTCACGTGGAATTTTCGCAACAACGTGATCCCCGTGTTGACGAAGTCAGGCTGCAATTCGGGCGCCTGTCATGGCGCGCTGGCCGGGAAAAACGGGTTCAAGCTTACTCTGCGCGGCTACGATCCGGAAGTGGATTACGATACGCTGACTCGCCAGGCCGTGGGTCGTCGCGTTTCCCTAGCGGAGCCTTCAGCCAGTTTGATGTTGCTCAAGCCGACCTTCGGGATTCCGCATGGCGGCGGCAAACGCTTCAGTAAAGAGTCGATCGAATACCGGATTCTTTCGGAGTGGATCGCGTCGGGTGCGCCGGCGCCAAACGCGAATGATCCGGAAGTCACCGGGCTTGAAGTCTTTCCCAAGGTGGCAACGCTCGCTACGGGCGCCGATCAGCAATTGGTGGTTCGCGCGAATTATTCGGACGGCCGAGTGGAAGACGTCAGCCGCTGGGTGAAATATTCGTCCAATAACGAGGGCGTCGCCAGCGTGGATGACAACGGCCGCGTGAAGATGAATGGGCCGGGCGAGGTGGCGATCACGCTTTATTATTCGAGCCGCGTGCTATATTCGCGGCTCACCGTTCCTTATCCGAATCAGGTTGCGGCGGAAACCTATCAGAAGTTTCCACGGCGCAACTACATCGACGACCTGGTGCTCGCCAAACTGAAGAAGCTCAACATAGCGCCCTCGAACGTTGCCGATGACGCCACCTTCATTCGCCGCGCTTACCTGGATGCCGCCGGAATCTTGCCGGGCGCCGAAGATGTAGAAACGTTTCTTGCGGACAAATCGCCGGCGAAGCGTCAGGCGCTGATCGACAAGGTGATTGCGCGCGATGAATTTGTCGACTATTGGGCTTACAAATGGTCCGATCTGTTCCTGGTGTCGAGCCGCAAACTCGGGTCCACGGCGATGTGGACTTTTTACGACTGGGTGCGGAACAACGTCAAGCGGAACAAGCCCTGGGATAAAGTCGCGACCGAGATTTTCACCAGTTCCGGCGGCAGCCGGGAAAATGGAGCGCTGAACTATTTCGTGCTTCACAAGGATCCGATCGATCTGGCGGAGACCAGCACCGAAGCATTCCTGGGGCAACGGATCACTTGCGCGCGCTGCCACAATCATCCGCTTGAGAAGTGGACGCAGAAGCAGTATTTCCAAATGGTGAACATCTTCGCGCGCGTCGGCATCAAGAATGGCAACGAGCCTGGAGACAACATAGTATTCGCGAAGACGTCCGGCGATGTAATGCATCCGCGCTTGCTGCGGCCGCTGGATCCAACGCCGCTGGATGGCAAATCCATGCCACTGGATTCTCCGATTGACCGGCGCATCGGGTTCGCCGCCTGGCTGACCAGCCCGCAAAATCCGTTCTTCGCGCGAGCGGTAGTGAATCGTGTGTGGGCGAATTTCATGGGGCGAGGCATTGTCAATCCGGTGGACGACATGCGCGCCACCAACCCAGCTTCGAATGAAGAGCTGTTGGCGGCGCTCACCAAGGATTTTGTGGAGCACGGCTACGACGTGAATTATCTGATCCGAACCATTATGAATTCGGGCGTCTATCAGCTCTCGTCGGAATCGAACGCGACCAATCAAAACGACAACGTCTTTTACTCGAAGTACATTATCAAGCGTCTGCCCGCGGAAGTGATTCTGGACGCCTATGCGCAAGTGACTGGCGTGCCTACCGCGTATAACGGTTATCCAGCGGGGACACGTGCGATGCAGTTGCCCGACACGGAGGTGAAGTCGCAATTCCTGACCGTTTTCGGACGCCCCGCTCGCAATGTGTGCGATTCATCCGAACGATCGTTCGACCCCACCATAGGGCAGGCGCTGCACGTGATCAATGGCGACACGCTCAACAAGAAACTGAGCGCCGCCGATGGATACGTCGCCCTGTTTTTGAAGCTGGGCCTGTCGGATACGCGGATTGTCGAGCATGTTTTCCTGACGGCGTTTAGCCGCTACCCCACGGAATCCGAAAAGAGCACGTTGGTGGCGGCGCTGGGAAAGGCGCGTAAAGATTCGCGTCAGCAGGCACTCGAGGACATGCTTTGGGCGCTGCTCACCAGCAAAGAGTTTCTGTTCAACCACTGATATGCGAGCTGCAATTGTCTTCCTCGCGAGTAGCTTGTGTTACGCAACGCCAACCTATAACGATGTCGCGCGGATTTTTTCGGAGCGGTGTCTGGGCTGTCATGCCGCGTCCGTAAAAATGGGCAGCTTGAACCTGGAAACTTACGATGGGTTCCAGCAGGGTGGCACGCACACCAGCCTGGTTGTGCCGGGGAAGAGCGCCGAAAGCCGCCTCTATCTTTTGATCACCGGCAAAGCAATGCCCGCCATGCCGATGGATGGGGGTAAGCTGACCGCCGAGCAGATCGAAACGGTACGCGCCTGGATCGACGCCGGTGCCTCGCCCCCGCTAGCCACCGCGCGCGCTACAGGCCCGAATCAGGACCGCGGCCGTAAGGGATCGTTCGTTGACGCAAGCGCTAAGGCGCCGCTTGCTAACGCGCGCGGTTCTGAAGGGCAGCGCACACCGCTTCTTGATACACTCGACCCGGATCAGAGCCGTGACGGTAATAGAGCGGTTGCTGACGCACAAGGGTCGATTCAGAGCCGCGACCGTAAGGGAGCGCCGACGCCGACGTCGCAGATATTCGATCTCGCCTTCAGTCCCGACGGCAAACTCCTGGCGCTGGCAAGCTATCGCGACGTCCGGTTGATCGACGCTTCCACTAAACAACAGGTGGCCATTCTCGGCGGCCACGCCAATGCAGTACGCGCCGTGGCTTTTTCACGCGATGGCCGTCTGCTCGCCGGCGCTGGTGGACTGCCTGCGCGCTCGGGTGAAGTGCTCGTCTGGGATGTCGCGGAGCGGAAGTTGTTGCACACCCTGCGCGGGCATTCCGATTGCATTTACGGCGTTGCGTTTTCGCCGGATGGCCACACCATCGCCACCGCCAGCTATGACAAGCTCGTGAAGCTTTGGGACATTGCCGCTGAAAAAGAAATCCGCACTTATAGGGACCACATCGATTCGGTCTATGCCGTCTCGTTCACGCCTGACGGTAAGCGTCTTGTCTCGGGCGCAGCCGACCGTACCATCAAAATCTGGAACGTTGCAACCGGCGAACGCCTCTACACTTTTTCAGAACCGCAGGATGGCATCAATACCCTCGCCATCGATCCAAGCGGCAAATTCGTAGCGGCCGGCGGTCTCGATAAGAGCATCCGCATATGGTCGTTGGGCGAAACCGGCGGCACGCTGCTGCACTCGCAGATCGCGCATGAGGATGCGATTCTGCGGCTGGCCTGGTCCTCCGATGGCGCCGAATTGCTCTCTTCATCCGCCGATAGAACGGTGAAGCTGTTTCGCGCCGCCGATCTTTCTGAACTTCAATTATTCCGGGAGCCTGACTGGGTCTACGGCCTGCAGTTCGCTCCCAACGGAAAATCGTTCGCAATCGGCCGCTTTGACGGCAGCCTCGCAATCACACCATGAAATCTCTACTAGCCGCTCTCGTTGCATTAACTTTATACGCCGCAAATACGGATCGTCCCACGGGCAACCGCACTACGCCTCCGACGCTGAACGCAGTGAATCCGGTCGGCATCGCTCGCGGCACCACCGTGGACATGACGGTGGAAGGTTTGAATCTCGCGCGAGCCAGCGCAATCTATTTTAGCGAGCCGGGAGTGACCGGCAAGATCCTGCGCGTCAAGGAACTTCCCGATCAACCCGAAAACCGCTTGGGCTCGGCCGGTACGCCATCCACTATCGATCTTGGGCCGCTGCCCCCGCGCAATCAGGTGACGGTGCAGGTGGAAGTCTCCCCCGATGCCGAAATCGGAGCCGTGCGCTTCCGCCTTCAGACTCCTCTGGGCACAAGTCCGGAGGGACGCTTCCTCATCGAGCCTTATTATGGCGAAAGCACCGACAAAGAACCGAACGATACACCCGAAACAGCCGTGGAAACGTTCCTGCCGGCGATCCTCACCGGAACGATCTCGAAACCCGGCGACATCGATTACTATAAGATTCACGTCAGCGCGGGACAGCAGCTCGTATTTCAAAACGGCGCGGCGCTCATCGGTTCATCGCTGCAGCCCGTAGTTACAATCTTTGCGGCCGACCAATCTGTAATCCATGAATTCGGGGCTTCCGGCGGCACCCAGGCGACCCGCTTCGCGCAGCGCTTCGAAAAAGCCGGCGACTACTATGTACGCATCGCCGACTATCAGCAGAGTGGCCGGGCCGGCAATTTCTATCGTTTCATCGTGAGCAATTACCCGCAAGTTTCGTCGGCGTTCCCTCTGGGTCTCCAGGCCGGCGCCACTCGCGACATTGCGTTGCGCGGTTATAACGTTCCAGCCAAGCTGCGGGTCAAAGGCGATGTGAGCGAATTCTCCGAGGACTCGATTCTGTTGCGGCCGGAGCATTCCTTCAATCAATTGCGGCTCGCGCTCGGTGCGGAGCCGGAAGTGGACTCGGCCGCTTCGAATCGCTCGGCGTTGGGTGCGCAAGCCGTCGGCGTTCCGGTCACCATCAACGGCCGCATCGATGGGCCAGTGGAAAACTTTTATCGGTTCCACGCGCGGCAGGGCCAAAAGCTGGTGATTGAAGTGAACGCCCGCAGGCTTGGATCCGATCTCGATTCGTTCGTCGAGGTGCTGGATGGAAACGGCCATCCCATCGAGCGCGCCACGGTGCGCTCCGTGGCCGAAACCAGCACGTCGTTATCTGAACGCGATTCCAACAACAGAGAGATTCGCTTCGCGGGGCGAGCCGGTTTCGCCGTCGGCGATTACGTCATGATCGGCGGGGAGATCGTGCGTATCGACAGCATTCCGGACAGTCCCGATTCGGATGTGAGCATGGACAGCTTTGGCGGACAACGAATCGCGTACTTCGATACATCCACCGAAGCGCACGCCGTCGACAAGCAGATTTACAAAGTACAGATCCATCCGCCTGGCGCTAAATTCACGCCCAACGGTCTTCCGGCCGTGCATCTGTATTATCAGAACGACGACGGCGGTCCTGGCTTCGGAAAAGATTCGGTGGTCCACTTCACCGCGCCCTCGGATGGCGATTATCTGGCGGGCGTGAAAGACGTGCGCGGCGTGGGCGGTGAGAATTTTGCGTACCGGCTTACCATTCGCGAGCCTCGTCCCGACTTTCGGCTGAGTGTCAATCCGCGGAATCCCAATGTGCCGGTGGGCGGCACGATTCCGGTCACCGTCACCGCCTTTCGCATGGATGGTTTCGACGGACCGATCGACGTCGCATTCGAGAATCTGCCCGCCGGATTGAGCGCCGGCGGTGGCGTCATTGCCGGTGGCCAAGTCTCCACAACCTTACTGCTGAGCGCCGCATCGGATGCACTGCTTCAATCTGCCGTTCCATTGAGAGTACTGGGACGTGCCCAAGATTTGACGCACATCGCGAGCCCCGAGGACACATTGAAGCTGATAGCGCTCATGCCCAAGGCCGACGTCAGGATGACGGCTCTAACCAAAGTCGTGGAACTGGAGGCCGGGAAGACGGCCGAAATCGCGGTGGCCATCGAGCGGCAGAATGGGTTTGGCGGCCGGGTACCGGTCGCAGTAATGCATCTTCCACCGCGCGTCAAGCTGGTGGATATCGGGCTCAACGGCGTACTGATCAATGAGAACGAGAATCGCCGCACCTTCACGATCGAAGCGCTTTCTAACGCCGAGCCGATTGAGCAGTTGATCTATGTAGGCGGGGTGGTGGAAACACGTTCCGGTTTACCCAGCAATTACGCCGCGCCAGAAGCGATATTGTTGAAGGTGAAACCGCGAAGCAGCCAATAACTCGCTGACTTTACGAAGGCCGTGAATACCTGCGCCGCGCGAAGCCTGCCACCAACAGCCCGCCGGCTACAAGCAGCATAGTCGCCGGTTCTGGTATTGCCTGAATGGTGATGAGCTGGAATTCGCCGTCGCTATAGTCGTTCGAGTTCGGGGTAATGACGAAATCGAGAATGTCGCCGTGGTGAACAGCCACGTTGAAAAGCATCGTTTGTACGGGGAACGTATCCGGGCCCGCCGGTCCGCTTAGCGCACTTGGATTGGTCGGTACTGATATGGTTGCAAGCGTCGTTGGAATGCCGCCGCTATACAGGATTACGTAATTTGTGTCGCCATCCGCGCCTGTGCTGGTGGTCCGGTAATCCTTTTGAACCGAAAGCGTGACCTGCAGTACTCCATCGAAGCCCATGGGGACGATGTAACGCCGAACCGCCCACTGTTCAACAAAGTCCTGGGAGTGGGCCGGGTTGGTATCCGGGCCTGTTCCGCAGTTCCCAAGTGCATGGTCGCAGTAAGGATCTTGATGCAGATCGGTGTGAGGGCTATTGGGGTGCCCTCCAAATGCGTCGAGCGCAGTCCAAAGATGGAAGAAATCAACTGCAAACCAGCCACCTTGGCCCGCAGGCAACTGTTGCAACATTGGATTAAATCCTGCCGGGTCCAGTGTTTCCGCCGTGCCTTGATAGAACCCATACATCCAATTGTTGGTGGCCGTAGCTTGACTGTTGGGATGTTGATAAGAGTAATCCGTGCAGGAGTTCGCGTTAACGGTGGTATCGCTCGAGGTCGCGGTAGTCGACCCGGGATTGGCGCACATCAGTGGCGACACCGAGCTTCCAAATGCGGAAGAACTCAATCCAGCGATCAGAATCAGCGAAACAACCGCTAGCGATAGAATCCTCATCCGCTTCCTCCCCCGAGAGACCATCCACACGCCTCGACGCCACCGTCCCCGACGATTCCATGGAACTGAGTGATCAGTACCTGAATCAGTATCCGTAGTATCTCCGATAAATATGTAGGTGTCAAGATAAAGGAACGATTTGTCCAGTACTTTGACGTGATTCTGAGGCAACTGCCACGGGGATCTAACCTAGGCGTAACATAAAAGCACCTTAGGCGAATGGGCTAGCGCTGCTGGGGCGCCGGAATCAGCGCCCCGTTGCCGCGTCGTTCAGATTCGACTCTGGAGTTATGACGTCTTGGTCCCCTACTGATCGGGGAGGGTCAGGACGATGTTAGCACGAAACCGCCCGCGCCGAAGATTTAGACAACTCGTTCCGCGATCGACTTTGCTTGTAAGAATTGGAGCAGATAATCCGGTCCGCCCGCTTTCGAATCGGTCCCCGACATGTTGAATCCGCCGAAGGGATGCGCCCCCACCATCGCGCCGGTACACTTCCGGTTTATGTACAGATTGCCGACGAAGAACTGCTCGCGAGCCTTGCGGATCTTATCCGGGTTCTTGCTGAACACCGCGCCGGTCAAGCCATATTCGGAGTCGTTCGCGAGTTCGATGGCGTGATCGAAGTCGCGGGCCTTGGTCACGGCCAGCACGGGACCGAAGATCTCTTCCTGGAAGATGCGCGCCTTGGAATCTATGTCGGCGATGACCGTCGGCTGGATGAAGTAGCCATCGCCGGCGCCGGCCGAACCTCCGGCGATCAGCCGGCCTTCTTTCTTGCCTACTTCGACGTATTCCAAAATAGAACGCTTCGCGCCGGCGTTGATCACCGGGCCCATGTAATTCCCGGGCTGCTCGGATGGACCAACGGTCAATTCGGAAACACCGGCTTTCAGTTTTTCAAGGAACTCGTCGTAAATCGCCTGATCCACAATGGCGCGCGAACAAGCCGAGCACTTTTGGCCCTGGTAGCCGAAGGCCGACCACAAGACGCCCTTGACGGCGCTATCGAGGTCCGCTTCGCGGTCCACCACGATCGCGTCCTTACCACCCATTTCCGCGACCACGCGCTTGATCCAAACCTGGCCCTTCTGCGGCTTGGCTGCCAGTTCATTGATGTGCAGTCCGACGTCGCGCGAACCGGTGAAGGCGATGAAGCGCGTCTTAGGATGCTGCACCAGGACGTCGCCGATCACGGAGCCGCTGCCGGCCAGCAGAGAAAACGACGTGGCCGGGAAACCGGCTTGCAGAAGCACTTCCGCGAACTTCGCCGCGATGGTGGGAGTGTCGCTGGATGGCTTGATGACGACGGTGTTTCCGGCCACCAACGCCGCGCTGGTCATGCCGGCCATGATGGCCAATGGAAAATTCCACGGCGGAATGATAACCCCGACGCCCAGCGGCAAATAGACCATTTCGTCTCTTTCACCGGGCATCTGCACCAAAGGATCGGGTTTGCTCATGCGCAGCATCTGGCGGGCGTAATACTCGCAGAAATCGATGGCTTCGGAAACATCGCCGTCCGCTTCGGGCCAGGTTTTGCCTGCTTCGTAGACCAGCCAGGCATCGAATTCCAGCTTGCGCTCCCGGATCAAAGCGGCCGCCCGCAGCAGCATGCCGACGCGAGTCTCCACCGGAGTGGCGCTCCATTCCGGAAAATAATCGAAGGCCGCTTCCACGGCCTCGTTGGCCTGCTCCGCAGTGCCCTTGCTGTGAATGCCAACCACCTGATCCGGCTGCGATGGGTTCAACGACTTCAATTTATCCGCGGACTTCTCGCGGCGCCCCGCGATCAGCAGATCGTAGTCGCGGCCAAACTGGGCACGGACCGCTTCCAGGGCTTTCTCCATGGCATGTTTTTCCGCCGCCGTGGAGAAAGCCGAAACAGGCTCATTCGAAAATGCGGCCAGCAAAGGCTCGCGCTCGGTGGTGGTGCTACTCATTACGGCGTTATCCCTTCAAGTTGGCGGCGGTGCTTTCCACGATCTTGCGGCCTCGTTCGAACATCTCCGCTGCGTCGTCGGCGAGCTTGCGGCCCTTCTCGTACATGTCCTTGCCGCGTTCGTACATTTCTTTTCCGGAGTCCGCGA
Source organism: uncultured Bryobacteraceae bacterium (assembly GCA_955652915.1). GTDB lineage: Bacteria > Acidobacteriota > Terriglobia > Bryobacterales > Bryobacteraceae > Palsa-89. The sequence continues at coordinate 2,204 of CATPCJ010000352.1, read as the reverse complement.
TGGCCGTCCGGCCCTTCTCGGTCTTCTTGGCGATCTTGCGCCGTGTCACTTCACCTGAAGCAGGCGCATAGAGCAGCGCGATGGTTGCTCCGATGGCGATTCCCGCCACAAACCAAACTACTTTGTCTCCGCTGTCTGAATCGGACATAATTCCTCCTTCTCCATTCTACGCTGCTTGGTACAGTTGGTATCCTCATTCATATGACCTCTCCGGAACTCGTCACGGTATATCGCTCCATGGATGCGACCGCGAAGGAAGACTGCGAAACGATCGTGGAGATCCTGAGCGACCGGAATATTCCGGCAATCATCCTGGACGATAGCGCCCCGGGTGTTCCCGAAGGGGTCTTTGAAGTTCAGGTTCCCGCGGCCGACAGCGCCCGAGCCGAAGCAATCATCGCCGAAAATCCGCTGCCCGACGAAGTGGAAGAAGTGGACGATTCAGAGGATCTGGATCTGGAAACGATCTTCCACTCCGACGGCGTGATGGCGGAAGTGGAGGCTATGGGTATTAGAAACGTCCTGGAAGCGAACGGGATCGCATCCGTACTGTTTGGCGATTCGGTTCTTCCCACATTAGGCTTCGAGGTGAAGGTGGCTCGCGATCAAATGGAAAATGCGAAGCGGATCATAACCCAGGCGGAAAAAGATGGGCCGGCTTCGGCGGAAGCGGGGGAGCTGGAATCGGAAAAAAATCCCGGCTAGACAGCCGCGGCGTGGCGCGTTTTATCCTAGGACTACCGCATGAGCCAGCGATTCCAACACCTCGCAACGAATACCTACGAAGCCAACCTCTATCCCGAGAGTGCGGCCTCCGGAGGATCGGCCACACCGCTGTTCGGAGTATGTTTTTCCGGCGGCGGATCGCGTGCCTTGAGCTGCGCCCTCGGGCAACTGTCCGCGTTGAACGGCATGGTTATTCCGGGCACAACTGAGACCGTGCTTTCGAAAGTGGCCTACATTTCGTCGGTTTCAGGCGGTAGTTGGGCCTCTGTGCTGTACACGTTTCTGCCGGAGACGATCAGCGACTCCGACTTTCTGATTCAGCCCGTGCTACCGGATAACTTGTTCAAGGGAGATCCCGGCTCCGACAGCTCCGGCAACGTGTCCTACATGGGGCCGTCTTGTCTTGGAACGGTGCCGCAACAATTCAACCCCACCACCATCGCGGCCTTCCTGTACACGCTTTACAACTGGGGTTTCTTCGGGAACTCCGAAAACTGGAGCTGGTTCTGGATCGCGGGGGTTGGTGAAATAGTCCTCAAACCATTCGGACTTTACGATGCGTTTTACAACCCGAACGTTAGCTACATCGAGCCGGCCAACTATTTCAGCCTCTCGGCGGCCTACGTGGACGCCAACATAACTCCCAACAACCCGACCTTGACTTCGTCGCAATTCTATCTCTGCAATCCGAATCGTCCGGCTCTGATCGTGAACACGAATCTGCTGCAAGACTTCAGTGTGGCCGGTTCGGCCCAAATTCCGATTCAGGCTACGCCGGCCGCCAGCGGCATTTGGGGAGAGAGCCCGGACGGAACCATCTCGGGAGGAGGCGGCGTGGAATCGTTCGGGTTTACATCCACGCTGCTGGGAGGCGTAAGCAGCGGCGATACGGCGGCCGTCGCTGAAGTCCGGCGGTATTCCCTGTGCGATATCGCGGGCTGTTCCAGCGCCTTCTTCGCCAGTATTCTGTTGACGTATCTCAATCAGGAAATCGATAACATTATCGATGCGCTCGAAAACTACCTGGTCAACACGCTGGGGTTTTCGGAACGGGAGGCGGAATTGATCGGCTTCGCCATCGAGCTGGTCGCCGAAGCATTCCTGGACGCGGACGCGTCGGATGTGATACCGCAATACACTTATTGGCCGTTGGACGAGGTAGGCGAAAGCAGCCCGGCCAATGTCACGTACGGTTTCTCGGATGGAGGCGATTTTGAAGACAACGGCATCCTCGGGATGCTGGCCCAAACCGGCGCGACTAATATCATCTCATTCGTCAACTCGGAGATTCCGCTGGGCATGAACTCAAGCACCGGTGTGGTGACGGTGGACCCCTCGCTGCCGCTCTTATTCGGATATCGGGACACTATGCAGAATGGGGAGTACGTCTCGTACGGCGGGATGAATCCCGCTGAGCCGATGAGCTACGTGCAGGTCTTTAGCGATGAGGGAAATGCATTCGCGACGCTGTGCCAGGG
>CATPCJ010000351.1 GCA_955652915.1 uncultured Bryobacteraceae bacterium | reverse complement strand
GCCTTCGCTCCCAAACTGCCGAAATACAAACTCAAACCGAGAGTCGCCTGCACGCCCTGGATATGTTTGTCCGAAGGAATGTAAGCGCCGCCGGTGGTAGAAATGTTTGGCAGGCTGAATTTCGGGTTGGCTCCGGCCAGACCGCGAACATCAAGTCTCAAGCCGACGCGGGGATGGACCTTCCACTTCACGCCGGCGCCATAGTTGAGCGTTAGCCGGGTGTCGGAACTGAAATTGGAAAGACCGAACGAGTTATCGAAGTTGCGCGCTTTTTTGACGGCCTCATCGGTGGGTGTGTAGAACGTAGGACCGAAGCCTACCGTCAGGAACGGACGGATCTTACTTTCCCGAGGAGTGAAATACGCCAGTGCGTTAAGACCCATCTGGTAAACGCGAACGTCCAAGACAGGTAGCTGCGTGTTGGGCCGGGGAGGATTTGAAAACTTCAAATCGTGATCCCCATAGAAGCTGCCGTTCAGCTCGATTCCCAAGAAATCGTTGGGGTTGACGGTAAACCTCACTCCCGCATCGAAGCCTTTGCCTAACTCAGTTCCGAGGCCGGCGCCAACCCTGCCGAAGTTCGTTACTCCCGCGAAGACGCTAGCTTCGACGATTCCAAAGGTTTCTTCCGCGTGGATAGCGGCATTTTTTCTCTTATCCTGAGCATTAGCCGCGAACGGGACGACAGCTTGCATCCCCACCATGACCAACGCTGTAACCAGAGCTCTGGGTCCTAATCGCATAAATTTCACCTTTCCCCTCTTTTGTTACTCTTTCGATGATGCCATGCCAACCGGCTGTTTAGTAACGTCAGCCAGTGGTATATCGAATACCAAGGCGCCACGAGCGGCGCTTAATGCAAAAATCCGGCCAGGGATTTCCGGCGCCACCCATAAAAAATTGATTGAAGAATTCTCGAGCCCCTCGCTCGGAAAAAGCTGCCAGGACGTTCCACCGTCCCAGGAGCGGTAGACGCGTCCATATTGAACCAGATAAGCTTCCAGCTTGCGCTCGGGATGGAATCGAACCGAGTTTACAGTAGCGGCCGGAACACCATTCTCGACAATCGCCCAGTGAGCGCCGCCGTCCACCGATTGCAAGACTCCTCGCGAGGTGGCGGCCAACAAGGGCGCGTCGACGTCAATCGGCACGGCGACATCGTAGACGTAGTAAGTATTCACCGCCAGGTTCGCCTGCCGCCACGTCCGGCCTAAATCGTCCGAGATGAACAAGTAGTCTTTCGTTCGCACTGCCACGCGCGTGGATTCGCGGGGCGGCGCATACACGGCCAAAACCGGAACCCCGGTGAGGCCCGCGACGGCAACGCGTTCCCAGGCCGCCCCGCCATCCGTACTTCGGAAGAGGCCGGATTGAGTGCCCGCGAACAACGTGAGTTTCCTGTCCAACTGGATGGCCCGAAGGGCGTGAATGCGTAGCTTCCCGAAATGTGGCGCGGCTTTCCCCTTTGTGATTTTGGGTTTAATCGTTATCGTAGACCACGCCTTTCCACCGTCCGTCGACTTCAGCACGGCGTCTTCGCTGGCGGCAAACAATAGCTCGCCGCTCGCCGAAGCAGTCATCAAACTGTTGAGATTGCGTCCTAACAAGGCTTCTTGATTCGCTCGCAGGCGCCATTCCAGGCCGCCGTCATCGCTCGTAAACACGCCACCATAGCGTCCTTCATAGACGCTGCTGGCGAAAAGATGTTTCCCGATTCCGGTGATTTGGTTAAGAGTGTGATTGGCGAATCCCGCATTGCTGGGGTGGAAAGTCTCTCCCGAATCGCTGGTTTTCAGAATGCCGGCATATTCCGTAGCGAGGTAAAAAACGTTGGGATCGATTGGATCGAACACCATCCAATTCACCTGGTCGGCGCTCAAATGACGCCAGGAGCGCCCACCGTCCGGGGACTTGAAAAGCCCGAGCGTGGTGCCCGCGAAGATGATGCTGGAGTTGCGCGGGTCGGCCGTGATGATGTGCGTGCGCCGGTGCGTTCCAGGAATGCCGTGCAGCTTGGCCCATGATTCGCCGCTGTCTTCACTGCGATAAATTCCACTGCAGGCGCTGGCATACACGAGCCGCGGCTGCTTAGGGTCGACGCGGATCGAAAAAATATCCGAGTCGTCAATCAGCCCGGCATGAATGGGATGCCAGTTCTCGCCCGCGTCCGTCGATTTCCAGGGCAGATGAGGAGTTCCCGCGTAGACGGTGGCCGAATTGGTGGGATCGAACGCGAGCGCGGTGATGTCCTGCATCTCCGAATTGCTTTCCTTGGATGCGCGCCGCCAGTTCTCGCCGGCGTCAATGCTCAGATAGACGCCTTTGGAAGTTCCGGCTGCCATGATGCGTGCGTCGGCGGGTGCAATCGAAAGCGACTCGATTCGCAACCCTCGCAGCCCCGGGAGGACCTGCCAGCTTTGGCCGCCATCCTTGCTCTCGTAGACGCCCGAATCCGGCGAATCGCCCGCGTCCAGGCCGGCGTAGAAATGTCCGGATGCGTTCGGATCGATTATCAGCGCGTCGATCGTGCCGGGAGTCGCGGATGGAAAGTGCAGTAGCCGCCAGGATGCGCCGCCATCGTCGGAACGGAACAGGAGTGAATCGCGCGCGCCCGCCAGCAGAGTATTCCGATTCTGGGGGTCGATGGCGATGGCTCGAGCGCTGCCTCCAAAAGGACCGGACAGGCGCCAGTCGCCCGCGCTAACAGATGCCGCGCAAATCAAGAGATAAGGTAAACAACTGAGCAATTGCACTTAGTAAGTCACGTCCAAACTAATAGCGTACCAGTCTTACTTGGAAATCTTCAATGGACACCCGTGTCGGAAGGGCGGGCGGAGGCGTCTGTGATTTGCTCAGCTAACTCTTGTGGCCGGTCCAGGTTCTCTACCACGAGGCGGCTGTTTTCACCGGCCGTTTCAATGGATATGTCCCCAATGCCAAAGATTCTCTGGCCGAACGACTGGACCACCCGCACATCCTGCACTTTAGGAAGCTGAATAATGCGTGTGGATTTCGATACGAAGCCGACCTCGTAGCGCAGCTTGTCGCCGGCGATGGTGAGCTTGACGGTCTGGCGTTGTATGTGGCGCTTGATAGGCCACAGCAACAGAACCGCTGCCGCGATCGGCAGGTAAGGCCTGGGATGATCCTTCGCGAGGTACAGGTAATGCACGGCGATTGCGCCTGCGATCACCAGCAAAGTGAGCGCATATCCGGCTTTGATGAACTTCATGCTGGGGCGAATTACAATGTCTTGCATGGCTGCTGGTAAATTGTAGCCTATGACTCGCATTGCGCGTTATCTTGTTTCGCTGCCGGAGCGTGTGTTGCGGTCGGGCGCGGCATTGGCCGGGGGACTGATTCGCGAGTTGGGCGATGTGTCGCTGCCGGCCGCCGTTCGCCGTACCAAGACTTATCAGATGCTGGTTGGGGTCGCGCTGCGGTTCATGATTGAGCAAGTCGGCGAAGTGGAAGGTGTCTATCCGGCTGAAGGCGAGTTGGCCAGCAATTTTCTGATGCGGCGGACGGCGGGCCACGGAATCGAATTGGTCGGGATACTGGCATTTCGCGCGTCGCCGGTGTGGATCATGGCGGCGCTGGCGGACGTTTCAGGCGCGGGACGGCAGATCGTGCAGGAGATCGCGGAGGCGCTAAAAGAAGAGCGCCTGTTGGAAGGCGACGCGAAGTTCGAAAACGTCGATCAGATCTTGAATGGATTGGAGTTGACGGCCGGCCGGGCGGCGGACGTGTTCAATGCGCCGCCGTTGGATATCGAAGGACTGCGCAAGGAGTGGACCGCTTTTCGCGAGAATGTCGGTAAGATTCCACCGCAGCATCTGCCATCCCCGGAATTATTGCGCGGTCATTGGGAAGAGCTGAAGGCGGAGGCGGCCGCGCAGCACAAGCCGGTATTCGCGGTATCGTCGCTGATGGCCCTGTCGGCAATTTCACGCACGCCGGATACGCTGCTGCGGCTGGCGCGGGCCGCGAACAAGGCGGTGTGGCGCACTGGGCAATTGTTTGGGGGACCATTGCTGGCGCACTACAGCGAGACGCTGCGGAATATTCGAGAGCGCGGGTATGCGGCATATTGGGCGGATGAATTTCGCCCATACCTGCGCGCGGCGGCAGACCAGTTTTCGCCCGCCCACCGTTCCCTAACCGACCGTCTAATGAGGTGAAAGAGGTGACTGTCACCTCAAACACCGCAGCCGGCGATTCGACGTCAACTCCAGTTCCTCAATGAATTGGTCGGAGCCGAAAGGCCGGCCGGTCAACGTCGCCTGTCGCAACCGTTCCTGAAGCACTTCGTCCTCAACACCCAACCGCAAGGTGTTGCGCCAACGTTCCGTGGTGTAAGCCGCCCGCCACGGCGACAAATCAACGAGGTTTTCTTCATCCCGGCCGATGACATGGGCTCGAGCGCTCGACCAGATATGGTCCTCGGCAAATTGCACCAGGCCTGCTCGAACGGGGTTTCGTTCGATATAGGCCATTACCGGCCACACCCCTGATTGATCGATCGGGCAGGAATAGTAGCGAGATTGCCAGACATGGCCGCAGGCCGCGAGTTGAGCGTTGCGATAGGAAGCGTAATCACGATGGGCTTGTCCCAGAGTGCGCTTCATGGACTCGGCCGTCTCGGGTACTGCCAGTATGTGGACGTGATTGCTCATCAGGCACCACGCCCAGATCCGCAAGCGAAATTTCTCAGCGTACTTCCGGAGTAGCCTTAGGTAGACGCTGCGATCTCTCGCGTCGTCGAACACCACTTGGCGCGCGTTGCCACGTTGCGTAATATGGTGCGGCACTCCTTGGGCAACTACCCGGGCGATTCTTCCCATACTGATCAGTGGGAGCAGCTAAGCCAAAGTCTCGCCGAAAATGAGTGGAAGAGGTGACTGTCACCTCTTTCACTCATAGTGGAGGGCGCTGTTTGGATCGATCGACGCCGCGCGCCGGGCCGGGATATAGCTGGCCACTAGCGTTACCGCCAGTAAAGCGAGTGGAACGAACAGAAAGGTCCAGGGGTCGAACATGCTGGTTTCCTGCAGCCGCGAAAAAAGTGCACGAATGCCGCGCACTACGCCGAAGCTGCCTGCCAATCCGATGCCCACGCCGATTAAGGCGAGTGTGAAACCTTGTCGCATGATGGTTCCCAGAATGTGTCCGCGGTTCGCCCCAATCGCCATCCTGATCCCGATCTCGCGCGTCCGGCGGCTGACTGAGTAAGACACCAAGCCATACAATCCAACCAACGCCATGCCCAGGCCTAGAATTCCCATGGCGCCGACGACGTTCACAATCAAGCGCAGCGCCTGCAGACCCTGCCTGCGATAGTATTCGCGCATCAGGCGAACATTAAAAATCGGCTGCCGCGCATCGATGGAGCGTACCAGATTGCGGAGAGGCGCGGTCAAGCTCGCGGCATCGCCGGCAGCCTCCACGGTGAGGGTCATTTGAGGCGTCGAATGCTGGGAGAGCGGCAGGTACAGGAATGTGAAGCGGGGCTCGCCGGCGGTCAGGTAAACGGAGTTCTTGGCGACGCCTACAACCTCAACCCATGGACTATCGCCGCCATTCAGACGAAATCGTTTACCCAATGGATTCTGATTCGGCCAATAGCGCTCCGCTGCGGCCTCATTGATCACGGCCACATGCGGCGAAGTCGCGGTGTCGGCAGCAAGAAATGCCCGCCCGCGAACCAGGGGCATGCCAATGGTGTCGAAATATTGTTCGTCCACCACATTGCTGAGAATCCGATCGCTTTCTTTCCCGGCCGGCCATTGAAACCCTTCCGGCGCGATGCTGCTGGCCGCAACCGTGGAACCATCGAATGGGACCGTTTGCGAGAGAGTAGCGTTTTTCACGTTGGGGACCTGGCGCGCGCCCGCGATCAGAGTCCGATAGAATTCACGCGTCTTATCCGGTGAATAGCGAGTCAGAGACGGATCCAGGGACATCATCAGTAAATGATCCGTCCTAAAACCGGGGTTGCCCACGAGGACGCGCTGTAAAGTACGGACGAAGAGAGTGGCCGCGCACAGCAACATCAGCGACAAGGCGACTTGAGAAATAACCAGGGCATTCCGGCCGAACGTGCGTCCGCGCCCGCTTTCCGAGGAACCGCTCTTCAGTGCCGGCACGAGGTCGGTTTTAGAACTCTGCATGCCAGGCGCCAGACCGAAGACCAGTGCGCTGACTACGGCGGCAATCAGGCTGAAGATCAATACCCGTTGATCCAAATACACGACTAGCGAGACGGGCAGCTCGTTTCCAAACCGGAGTGATGAAAAGTATTCAGCGCCGTATTGAGCGAGCAGCAGGCCCATCGCCGCGCCAGCCAATGACAGCAGCATGCTCTCCGTCAGCAATTGACGCAGCAGGCGCCAGCGGCTGGCCCCGATGGCCAATCGAACCGCCATTTCACGCGTTCGGGAGCGCGCCCGGCCCAGCAGAAGGTTCGCTACATTGGCGCACGCGATGATCAGCACCAGGCCAGCGACTGCCAGTAGCATTGCGGCAAAAGCTGCATTCGGTGGGGACTGCGCGACTCGCGTTTGGAATTCCGTGTGGACTGTCAAGTTGCGATTGCGGTCCGTTTTAGGATATGCGGAAGCAAGGTTGCCGGCGATGGTGGTCATTTCCGCGTTTGCCTGGGCCATACTGCTTCCTCTGTTCAGCCGCCCCTTTACGGTGAAAACTCGCGAGCCTCTGTCCTCCAGGATCTTCGAAGCGTCGGCGGCTCCCACGCGGGGCAGCATCATGACAGGCAGGTAGAGGTCGGGATGGACCATGGGCTCGACGCCGGTGAATTTCTTCGGCGCCACGCCGATCACCGTGAACTCGATATTGTTCAACCGGATCGAGCGGCCAACGATCTTGGGATCGCCCGCAAAATTCTGCCGCCACGCATCGTAGCCGAGCACGGCGACCGTATCGCGCCCGGGAACGCGATCCTCTTCAGGAGAAAAGCTCCGCCCGAGCGTGGGAGCGACGCCCATCGCCTGGAAGAAATTTCCACTCACGGTGAGCGCGAGTTTCAACCGCGGCAATGCATCCGGCGTCTCGGCTAAGCCGACAGGCGTGTAGACGAAAGCCGTCAAGCCTTCTAACGTTTTGCTCTTGTCGCGAAGATCGACGTAATCGGGAAAGGACACCGGGCCGAGTGTGCCGATTGGAATTTCGGGCGCGGCTTCGCTGATAGTCACGACATTGCCAGGATCGGGAACCGGTAACGGCCGCAGAAGCAGCGCATCGGCCAAGCTGAACATCGCAGTGTTGGCGCCAATGCCGAACGCAAGAGAAAGGACGGCAATAGCGGCGAAACCCGGGGTTCTGAATAACATTCTGATGGCGTAGCGAATATCCCCAAGAAACATACTGCCTCCCCACATCAGTGTCGCAAGTGGAGTGCCACGAGGAAACATCGGCATTACAAGAGCGTTTCGGAACGGTGCCCTTATAAAGCGTTGTCCGATAGTGGGACCAGTTGTCTGGTTATGGCATACTGAGGCCAGTGAACAAGCGGGCCACGACTTGGCTTTTGGCGGCGCTGATGTCGCTGAGCGCGGCGCAGGCCATGCAGTCGGTGCGGGTGCAGCGCACGCCCCAAAACTGCGCAATCGTTTGGATCGCGCGGGCCCGAGTGGAGCAGCGGGTATCGATCGAGCGTGGAGAATATCGCCGCGCATCGATATTGGTTCCGAAGCCGGAAAAACGCCAACGCGCCGGCCTGTTTTCAAAG
>CATPCJ010000350.1 GCA_955652915.1 uncultured Bryobacteraceae bacterium | reverse complement strand
GCGGTTCAGGCTACGCGCATACTCCGATTGCTCCAGCTTCTTGAGAATGCTATCGAGGTAACCATTCACATCCCCGTTGTGAACCAGGGCTAATTGCCTTTCCACTTGCTCCGACGCTTCCCTTCCGAGTTGAACGTCCTGCTGCGCGGAAAAAAGATTCCAGCCCGGCTTCAACTGGCGAAGCTGCGCCGAAGCGGCGGAAGCCGACAATATCAAAATGGTAAGTAGTGCGGAAACCTTGCGCATGAATGCCCTCTTCTAGTTTGCACATAGATATAATTACAGTATGTTGAAGCCCACGGAAAAGATCTGGCACAACGGCCGTTTCATCGCTTGGGATGACGCCAAAATCCACGTACTTTCGCACGTTACCAGTTATGGCAGCTCGGTTTTTGAAGGTATCCGCTGCTATGCCACCGCCACCGGCCCCGCCATCTTCCGAGTACGCGACCACATTCGCCGCTTACTTGATTCCGCCAAGATTTATCGCATCGATATGAAATATGGCGCCGATGAGCTGGCCGATGCGATGGTGGAATTGGTGCGTGTGAACCGCATGGAATCGTGCTACTTCCGTCCCATCGCGCTGCGTGGCTATGGCGACGTCGGGGTTCTGCCGAACAATCCGACCGAAGTGTACATCGCATGTTGGGAGTGGGGAAAGTATCTGGGCGAGGAAGCGTTGGCGAACGGCGTGGATGTTTGCGTTTCCAGTTGGACCCGCATCGCGCCCAATACGCTGCCGGCGCTGGCCAAGGCCGGTGCGAATTACATGAACTCGCAGCTCATACGGATGGAAGCGCACACCAATGGATATGCGGAAGGCATCGCGCTGGACGTCACCGGCTATGTGAGCGAAGGCTCGGGCGAGAATATTTTTGTGGTTCGCGACGGCAGGATTCTAACGCCGCCGCTGGGTGCGTCGGTGCTGCCCGGAATCACGCGCGAAACGGTAATGCAACTGGCCGGGGCGCTTGGATTTCCAGTGGTGGAGACCCTCATCCCGCGCGAAATGCTTTACATCGCCGACGAAGTGTTCTTCTCCGGAACCGCCGCCGAGATTACGCCCATCCGCTCGGTGGACCGCGTACAGGTGGGCGAAGGCAAACGGGGTCCCATCACGGGCAAACTGCAGAAGGCATTTTTCGATATCGTCAACGGAAAAGCCCCGGATCGCTTCGGGTGGCTGTTGCCGGTGGAGAAACGCGAACCAGTAGCGGTGTAGGATCTATCAGGACTCATCGAATCTGGTTAAGAGGCGCGCGACGTCCCGGCTGGGCAGCCGTATGTTGTTTCGAGCTAAGATATCGATCTTAGCTGGAGTTTAGGCGAACTGGATCTACCCATCGTCTTCAAAATGAGTACAGATTTCGGTGCGGGGACTGAGGGTGCACTTCTCATGGTTGGTGCACCAGACCTTTCAGCCAAGCAGGGTCGTGGCGAAGGCCAATTCACGCGGAAGCCCCTTCAACAGTCACATCCTTCATCGCCGTGAAGCCTGCTGGCGACACCAAAAGTAGTGTTCCCGTACCAGCATCTCCGGGCACGACCTTGATTTTGAGATTCGCTGGGTCTACGTACTCGACTGCAACAGGTTTCGGATCCTGACCGCCGGATTTCCAGGTTGCAGTCGTACCTTGCTTGCAGTTAGAGCCCGTAACAGTCACGGTAATCAGATCCTTGCTCGCCCGAATCGTACAGTCCTTATTGGCGACGCCGTCGGTCACATTGTCGATTTTCATGGGAAGAGCAAATTTCTTGTCGCTAAACTGGCCATCGGAATTCAGGATGCGGAACGTATGGTCGTCCGACTTAAGGTCTACGCCCGCATTGCTATCAATGGTGATCTGGAGCTGGGATGAAAACCCCGGCAAGCCCTCCTGCGGAGTTCGTGTTACTAGGCCCTTGGGCTTGCCCTCGTCGTCGGTGACCAGCGGCAGTTCGTGGCCATCGATGAAAAACTTGGCACTGTCTGAAAAATTCTCCCCTTGGATAGTAATCACAAGCGGCTTAGGCGGCCCAAGTGGCACGACCGTTGCGGGGCTGACCGCGATACTGAGTATGTTGGGTCCAGGTTTGCGCGCTAACTTTCCACCCAGATATCCGGCGGAGCTAATACCCATGACGTACAGCAACCCTTGCGGGAATGTGGGGAAGCCTTGCACTGTCGCGGGATTCTGCGATATGACAAGGGCGAGAAAGCCCGCGCACGCGACGATGGTCCAGACGAAGAACTGGAAGCGCTCGGCGACTACGAGGCCGCCGTTGCTGACGAAGTCGGCAAAGGCGGGGCCCGGCCGGCCAGAGCCTTTCGTGCCACGTGAAAGCGTCGCTCCGACCGCGGCAACGGTCGTGCCGGCGCTCAGCCCCAACATCGTGGACACCTCGCCGGGAACGTCCGGCAAAGCGAACTGCCACTGTACCAGCCAGTGGCACAGGAACAGATAGATATAGCCGAACACAAACACGGCGGAAAACAGGAAAAGCTGGAACTTCGACAGGCTGTAAGTCCCCGTTTGCTGGTCCAGGAGGAAGGCGGCCCACCGGGGGAGGGTTGTACCATCAGCCGCACGCGGATCAAGATTGCGGGCGACCAGGCGGTAGATGAAGAAACACATCAATCCAAACAAGACCACGGCGGAGATGAGGACGCCTCCGGCCGACATCCGTGCCAGCACCAGTTGCTTTTTTTCGCTGGTGGAGTCGTCGACCTCCACGCTGAGGTTGAGTTGTCCCTGATACTTTTCGGCTTGATAGCCAACCACGTGCATTTTCTGCGCGCTCTCAACCCATAGGCAAGGGAGCTTGTTGGGGTCGATGATTCCCTCGCACTTCTTATCCTTATCGGAGAGCTTGATGATGTCTCCTTGACCGTCGACCTTTACTCTGTCCTCCGACGGATCGGTTGCAAAGTTGTCGCCGACGATGTCAAAGTCGAAGCCTTTTCCGTTCGCGGTGCGGTAGGCGGTATTGGGGTGCAAAGAGTCAAGACGGACCGCAGGTCCCTTCACTCGGAGCACGCCGGGGATGGTCTCGGTTGCGCCGTCAGGCGGCGTCACCTTCAGGATGTACCGGCCACGGGCCAGAGGGTTCGGGAGAGTGTAGGGGATTGAGTTGTCGGCGACCGGGTCCAAGGTGCGCGTATCCGTGGCCGTAGTTTTGTCGACCTGGAACAATTCCACCTTCACCTGCTTCGGGGGCGCGACCACCTTGATGGAGAGTGCCTGTCCGGCCGAGAAATTGCCCTCGAACTTTGTGGACGGGTCGACGATGGCAGCCATGCAAAGGCTCGCCGCGAAGAATGGCAGAATGGCTCGGAACGGTGTCATTGGGATATCCATTTCCAGAACGATCTTTGGTGTTCGGCGCTGGCGTTAATCAAAGCCGAGTGGAAGTCATGGTTCTGAGGATACAGTGCGGTCAGGAGGGCAACAACGGCGAGGGGAGCCGGCAATAGGATGACGTATCCCCCGCTTCCGGGCGAAATGGCGGCCGGTGGTGGGATCCATGCAACTTTGCCTGCCAGCCACAGGAATGCCAGCAGGCTCAGGCCCAGGCCCACTCGGACAGGCCAGAGATACATATAATCCGCCCGCGTCAACTCCTCGAAATACCAGATAAAGATGAGCACTGCGATGAGTTTGACGATCACCTCCAAAATATGGGGAATCCGGGCGCCAACCGCTCCGAGTCTTGTCAGCATTCCGTCGATGTTCATACAAACCAACCCTTCACGTCCTCAGGCACGACCCTTTCAATTGGAATAGCGCAAACGGTTTCAATATTATGCCAAGAAAACGTGTTTTTTTAAGGTATTTGTGACTTGGGTGATTGACCGTTTTGCAACGTCGCGTTGTTTAGTCGGTCTAAAAAAGGTCCTGTACTGCCGTTTTTCCCTGGGTAGCCCGGCTGATTCGATTTCCCCGGCACGGCAGAGCTCACGTAATTGTTAATCTCTTTCTCGATCTCGAACGGCTTGTCTGGAGCGAGTTAAAAAAGGGGCTGACTTGGTTGAATGTTGGCCACGGAACCACGTTCCACGAACGACGGTTGGAACGATCGTCTCGCCGAGTCTCTGAGCCACAGCCGGCTCTTGCTGTATCGCCGGCGGCACGGCGTCACTGATATTGGCGAGTACAAACCTAGCTTCTTCGAGAGCCCGCGGGTCTGACCCTGTGGGAACACCGCGCCGACTTCGTGTAGATACAGGCGACACGTGGACTTGCAACTCCGGGCTAGTGCTCGCCAGTGTCTGGAGGCGCAAAGCTGCGACCCGATCGTCATGGCCCGAATAGGAGATAACTATTGCCAGTTGCACATCTCTGTAATAGAACGGACGCTGAACGTGCGGCGCTGACTGTGGGAAAAACCTTACGACGCACTTGATTACAAGCCCACGGACAGAATCCGTGGGCCGAGAGAGTTTTCTTTCCTGAAGTGGGACCAGCGGAAAGATCCGCAAGTGCGATCCTGACGGCCACCTCCCCCGAGATTACCCGCCTGGACCACACTCGCGAAGGATCTGCATATGTTTTAACAAGCCTTGCCCCTACGCGCCAGAACTATTTGCCGCGCCACCGCGCCTTTTCAACAACTTTTTTCTGGCGCAACTTCTTTCACTTAGCGTCCACAGGCTGTGGGAAACTTGTGCATAAACCGGTGATCTCATGAAATGTAATGGCATCGATCCTTCAACGGGCGAGCAGGTGGAGATTTCGTTCGACAATTTCATCACGGGCGTAGATCCGCTCGTTTATCCTCTGGCCGGCCAGGCAGCGGATTCGATCTACATCGCGCCAGGATGGATCGACCTGCAAGTGAACGGCTTCGCCGGCGTCGATTACAACTCGCCTTCCGCCAGCCACGAAGAAATCTCGCGATCCATCCGCGCCATATTCGCAACCGGCGTCACCAGATTCTTCCCCACCGTGATCACCGGATCGCCGGAGAACATGTTGGGCGCACTTCGTAATCTCGCCGAGGCGAAAGCATCGATTCTGGAAGGCGCGGCCATGGAAGCATTTCACGTGGAGGGTCCGTACATTTCGCCCGACGATGGTCCGCGTGGCGCTCATCCGCGGGGTTGGGCCCGGCCACCCGATCTCGAAGAATTCCGAAGCTTCCAGGATGCCGCGCAAGGCCACATTCGCCTGATCACCCTATCGCCCGAGTGGCCTGAGGCTCCCGGCTTTATCGAAACTGTGGTCCGCGAAGGCGTGGTAGTTAGCATCGGACATACTCGCGCGTGCGCCGACGAGTTAGCGGCCGCGGTCAGCGCCGGCGCCACTCTCTCCACACACATCGGCAATGGCGCACACTCTACACTGCCGCGGCATCCCAACTACATTTGGGAACAACTCGCCGAGGAACGCCTGGCGGCCAGCTTTATCGTGGATGGGATTCATCTGCCGAAATCCTTCTTGAACGTCGCGCTGCGGGCGAAAGGACTGGAGCGGGCGATCCTGGTGACCGACGCCGTCATGCCCGCCGGCTGTGCCCCGGGACAATACAAACTAGGCGAAATAGATGTGGAATTACACGCAGACGGAAGCGTGCGCCTGACCGGAGAAAAGCGGCTGGCGGGATCGGCGCTTCGCATGGATGAAGCCATTCAAAACGTAATGAAACTGGCAGGACTGAGACTGCTAGACGCCATCACTCTGGCCACCCGCAACCCGGCCCGCGTCGGCCGAATCCCATACCGCCAGCGAGGCCTGAACACGGGCGAGCGCGCGGACCTGGTACGCTTTTCGTTCGACGAAACTTCGGGGAAGATTCGAGTGCTGGAGACTTTCGCCGACGGTCGACCGGTGTTCCCCAGTCCCTAGCCCATCCCAACCACCGCAATATACTTCAAATTCCGATACAACTGCTTATGATCCAGCCCAAACCCGGCGACAAACCGGTCCGGGATCTCGAAGCAGCGAAATTCGATTGGCACTTGCACCAGGCGGCGCGAGGTGCGGTCGAGCAGCGTGCATAGAGCCAACGAATTTGGACCCCGTCCGGCCAGATGTTGGAGCAGATAGCGCGTGGTGAAGCCGGTGTCGATAATGTCCTCCACCAGCATCACGTCTTCACCTTCGATGCTTTCATCCAGGTCCTTCGCGATTCGCACCAAGCCCGGCGCGCCCCTCTGGTTGGCGAAACTCGAGATGGCCAGGAAATCGATCTTGACCGGAATCGTCAGCTCGCGCGACAGAGCCGTCAGAAAATACACCGACCCTTTCAACACGCCGATCAGCTTCAGTTCCCTTCCCGCGTATTTCGTTGAAATATCGGCTGCCACTTCGCGAATGCGCTGATCTATCTGCTCTTCGGTGAACAGAATCCTTTCAATCGGTGGACCGCTCATTGAGCCAGCCGTTCCGGCAATCCGTATTTCATCACCAGGTCCTGCACATCCTTCTGATAGAAAACCTGAATGTTCACGTGTGGATAAATGGTGCGTAGCAGCCTGATCTTTCGGTTCTTCCTGGTCACGTTGGCCTGCTTCATGGTGGTCAGCTCCACGTACATGTCAAACTCGGGCAGATAGAAATCCGGCGTAAAGGCTTCCACCACCCTGCCGTCCTTATCCCACTGCAGAGGGAAACTGCGAGGCTCGTAATCCCAGGCGATGCGGTAAAAGTCGAGCAGGTTGGCGAAGACTTCTTCGCTGGGATGACCGAATACTTTCCGCTCCGGATGAATGCGGTCCGGCGGGACGATTGCGTGGCGCGCCAGCTTCAGGCGAACCTGGAATTGCACCTGCGCCTCCGCCGCCGGCGACAGCAGGCCGGCCTCCAGCAGACCCTT
Source organism: uncultured Bryobacteraceae bacterium (assembly GCA_955652915.1). Taxonomy (GTDB): domain Bacteria; phylum Acidobacteriota; class Terriglobia; order Bryobacterales; family Bryobacteraceae; genus Palsa-89. The sequence goes on along the minus strand of CATPCJ010000350.1, from coordinate 4,413 downwards.
CGATTTCACGGCGGCCTCTATCACGTCCGCCATCTCATCCACCGCCAATGTCTCGGCATTCAAAACCATGTCAAAGGTTTGCAGCCGGCTTCCCGATCTGCCAAATCGACGTTTGCGTGTGACGGCATCGTCGCTCTCCAGCCGCTTCAACAGCTCTTTCGCGTTCGGGCGATCCAACCTCTGATCGACCATCACATTTCCCAGGCGGCGGGATTCTGGCGCCAGCACGTGCACGCGCAGAACGCCGGGCAGATTTGCGAACAGCAGCTCGGAGCCAATGCTCGCGACCAGCACGTGTTGCTGGCTCCCAAGTCTTGCCAGAATAGACGTCGCCAGGTGCGGCCAAGCCTTGTCCGGGATGCCATTGGGAGCGTCGAACTCGGCCGCGATCAGATCCACCAACCGCGAATCCGGCACCAGTTCACAACTCAGTTTCCGCGAGAGGATGCGGGCCAATTCCTCATGCCTACAGCCGGGTTCGCCCGAAATACAGATGAAGGCCACTCAGTAGAATCGTAACGCACGCCATGGCCTGTTTAGTTCTCACGCAACTAAATCGCCGATCGTTCTGCACAACTTCGTTAGGACTGCCCGCCGCAATCGCGTCCGCGAAAGAGTTGGCCTGCTATTGCAGAAATTGGTCTGGTGTAGGGTGGTGCGGGTGCGATCAGGCGAAAACCAAGCGGCGCCCCTTCGGTTCCAGGATCGGATCGCCAAACTCTTTCGCGGTGTCGATCCACAGGCGAGTCGCATCCAGCGCGTTGCTGAGCGCCGTTTCCTGCGGGGCGCCATGTGCGGCACATCCCGGAAGTTCCGGGACCTCGCCGACAAACGCCTGGTCGTCGCTCCAATAGATGATGACTTCGTATTTGATCATTGGTACGGCTTCGCCGGTTGCCTGCTCTCTGCAAGCTAATCTTTTCCTCTAAGCCATTCTTCCGGAACAAGTGATGGCTGCCGCTCACGCGCTTCTCGAAACCCAGGCTCTCGAGTAATTGGCACAAATCGTCAAAGCGAATGGCCGCATCGGCGGCACTGCTGACGGCTGAAGTTGCCGTAAGCTCCTCTCCGCGTGACGAGCTAATCTGTATCGGAAGTGCCGCCGATGCGTTGAGATCTAGGGAGAAGCCGGACGCCCTAGGTCGAGACTGACTCCGGACGATGCGTGAGGCTGGTCCCTATCGAATCCCCCGCATTCACACGATCAATTGCTCGTGCCCACACCTTACCGTATGTTGGATAGATTACCGTCAGAGAGGCGCCCGGGGCTTGACGGGATTCCTGGGCTATTATAGAGTTTAAGGGTTTCAGTTGAACATCAGATTACAACGATGACACCAAGTCACCGCTTTCGTACTCTTTTATATATCGCCACCGTTGCGCTTGCAGTTCCTCTAGTGAGCTGCATGTCCAGTAAACCCCAGTCCTTCCGAATGTCCTTCCTGCCCGCCACGCCGCTGCCGGCCGGGCCGATCTCCGAGGACGCTCCCGCGATTGCTCCCGTTTATGCCAACGTTTCCCCGGACGTGGTTCACCGGGCCTTGTCGGTTGCGCCCCGGCCACTCGAAGTGGACAGCCGGATTTTCAAGGCCGAAGCGCGATTTGAGACCGGCAAGAAGCTTTACCAGCAGGGCGATATCGCCGGCGCGAGACACGAGTTCGATGTCGCCGTCGACATCCTGCTTTCAACCCCCGAGAGTGTCACCGACCGTCAGCGGCTGGAGCGAAAGCTCGATCAGATGGTCGACACCGTCTACCGCTACGATTTGGAGGGGCTCGGCGCAGGCGAAAACCAAAAGGCAATTGTTTACGACAAGTCCACGCTCGACGACATCCTGCAGATGACTTTCCCGACGGACCCGAATCTCCGGCCCAAGGTCAAGGAAGAAATCGCGGCCACCGTTTCCCAACTGCCCCTCGAAGAAAACGATACGGTCCTGAGCTACATCCACTATTTCTCCACCGATCGCGGTCATCGGACCTTGGTCAGCGCCCTTCGCCGGGCTGGCCGTTATCGCCCCTTGATCAAGCGGGTACTGGACGAGGAAGGCGTGCCCCAGGAGCTGATCTATCTGGCCCAGGCGGAGTCCGGCTTCATGCCCCGGGCGCGATCCAACAAGAAGGCTGTCGGAATGTGGCAGTTCGTGCAATCCCGTGGAAGAGAGTACGGGCTGAATCAGACCGCCGACACCGACGACCGGATGGATCCGGAACGAGCGACCAGGGCCGCCGCGAGGCACCTGCGCGACCTCTACGCCACGTTTGGCGACTGGTATCTGGCGTTGGCGGCCTACAACTGTGGCCCCGGCTGCGTGGATCATGCGGTCCAGCGAACAGGTTTCGCCGACTTTTGGGAACTGGCCGGTCACAACGCCCTTCCCAAGGAGACTGCTCATTACGTTCCTTTGATCGTGGCCATTACGATCATGGCCAAGAATCCAAAGGACTACAACCTGGAGCATCTGGAAGTCGATGCCCCGCTCGAATACGACCCGTTGGAGATTGACTGTCCCACCCATTTGGGGTTGATCGCGGACGCAGCGGATCGTCCTGTTTCGGAGATTCAAGATCTCAACCCCGCGTTATTGAAACTGGTGGCGCCGGCTGGTTATCAGTTGCGGGTTCCCAAGGGAACTTCTGAAGCCGTGCGCCGCGCGGTGGATATCATTCCATCGGGGCATCGGGCCAGTTGGAGAATACATCGGGTGTTGAACGGCGAAACACTGGCTGATATCGCCCATCGATATTCGACGGCGCCCGCGGCCATCGCCGTCGCCAACCGCGGCATGATGGAACCTCCCGAACCAGGCGACCTTCTGGCCATTCCCACGGGTTACCAGGCGCCGCGCCGCAGCCTCGCAAATCACATGAGACCGGCGTCGTCCCGCCACGCTTCACGCCGGACGGTTGCCTCGTCCGCGCGATCGGCCCGCCGCCGCCATCTCAGTCCGGCAAGTTCCTATAAGACTGCCAGCGTCTCTTCGAAGCATCGCTCCGCCGCGAATTAGGTTGAGCGATCCACTCTATTAAAAAGTCCGTAGTTTGGCTATTGCCTTCCAGGAAAAACGAGTTATTCTAGGGTGTGGTTAGCCCTACAGGAGGCCTGAATAATGTTTGACAGCTATCGCTTCGCCGGTCATGACGACCCCGATGACTTTGGATATGAGGACGACAACCTCGATGTACAGGCAGAGGTCACGGAGTTTGGAACCGATGACGAAGACGACGAAGTAACGACTCCCCATTCCCCGGTGGAGCACGTCCCGACGCATACGTCGCCGACCCTCCCATTACCGCCCCCGGTCGCCGCAGCCCCCGCCGACGAGCCGCCGCGGAAGAAGCCGGTGAAAAAAGCAACGGCCAAGCCAACGCCGGCCAAGCCCGCTCCCGCGGAGGCAGCGCCCGTCAAAAAAGCGGCGAAAAAGGCCGCGAAGCCAGCCAAGAAAGCCAAGCCTGCCAAGAAAGCCAAGCCTGCGAAGAAGGCTAAGCCAGCCAAGAAGGCTAAGCCCGCGAAGAAGGCTGCCGTGAAAGCCGCCCCCAAGAAGGCGAAGAAGTCCGCCTCCAAAAAATCGGCCAAGGCTTCAAAAGGGAAGAAGGGCTCCGGCAAGAAAAAGGGCGGGAAAAAGGCCCCGAAGAAAAAGTAACTCTCGTTCGGGCAGGCACGGTCCTTGACTAGCCTGCCCGAATTGTCTGTGTTTAAGGTTTTTCCTTCCCGATTATCCCCCGGCAGCGCTCGAACAACTGCAGCAGAGCATCTGCGTACTCCTCCGGCGTGCGTGCGGCCTTGCCTGTGAAGCCGGTGGCCGTACCCCCGCCCTTCCCATAGCCGGTGGTGACCGCAATGAATTTCATGAGATCGAGCGCCACCTCATCGCTGCTGCGTCTAGGACTAATGATGGATTGAATGTCTTCAGCCATGAATGCATTGTAGCTGTGGCACAGGCATTCTTGCCTGTGTGGATCTTAGAGCGGCACTCACCGCGCAATAGACCCTGGATCGAGCCCCTTGCCAAGTTCAAAAGTAGCCCCCACCGCCCCCACCGAACAAGTGCGACGATCCAGTCCGGTCAATTCGCGAATACGGTACACCGCTTCGATTCCTGTGCAGTGCGCGCCCAGTAAATTTCCCAGGCCAAACTCGCGCAGCTTGCCGGCGGTCCATTTCAACTTCGCGTCGTCCAGTTCATAAAGATGAAAGCCGCCCAGCGCGGCGTGGATCCGCGCGTTGCGTATGGCAGAGCGCGAGTAGTCGAGAGTGTTGATTATCCCTGAGTGTCCGCAGCCGGAAAGCACCACGAGCCCCTGGTCGGTATTGAAGACCATCGACGTGTCTTCGGGAATGGTGTCTTCCTTCCATCCATCGGCGGTCTGGATTTCAGACCTGCCGCTCCAGTTCCGCTCCGGATATTTCCG
>CATPCJ010000349.1 GCA_955652915.1 uncultured Bryobacteraceae bacterium | reverse complement strand
TAGCTGCACTGGCCGTTTTCAACGCCGCGTGGGATACGCCCTAGCCCCCAGCTAAATCCTCACGATCGCAGCACTTACCGGCTTCGACCCCACCGGAATCAGCATGAACAGCGGACCCTTCTTCCATCGCGGCCACTCGCTGACGGAGCGCGTGACGTTGGGGATGCGAATCACCGCCATGTCGCCGGACGCTTGATTCAGAACCAAGGCATACTGATCGTCGGGCGTGATTGCGATATAGGACGGCTGGGTTCCCACGGGCGTCACCGCAACCACCCTTCTGGTTTCGATGTTCAGGATGCTCACGTCCCCTGAACTGGGATTCGCCACGAAAAGATAACCCGGCAATGCCGACGCAGCCATCGCACCCGGATGATGGCCGCCAAGCACGGTTTCGCCCACCTGCGGCGTGTGCGACGGATAGACCACCACCACTCCGTCCATGCCCTCGCCCGTTACGAACAACTGGCCTCCATCCGCGTTGAAGCACATCTGATCCGGCCGGACGGCCAAGGGTAAATTCACGATCAGGCGGCGGCTGGGAGCGTGGTAAATCGAGAGCATACGCTCGCCGCGGTTGGCGGCAATGAGCTGTTCCGAGTATTGGAATCGAACCAAACCAATCTCACCTGAGGTTCCGACTAAGGGAAATGCCTGACGGCGTGCCACGTCGATGAAAGAAATAGAGCGAGCTTCGCCGTAACTGATCGCCAACTGCGAGCCATCGGGAGCAACGTCGAAATCCACCGGGTCCCCAGGGAGCCCTAGCTGCCAGTCCACGCGCAGGGGATCCAGCGCGACCGAAACCAAGCGCTTCGGCTCGCGGCATAGAACGTATAATGCGTTTCCGTCGGCCGACAGGCGCATCATGATTGCGGACCCAGCCACCTGCAGTTTGCGGGAGAACGTCAGATTATCGGTCCGGATCTCGTGTATGGAACCATTCGCTGGAGTGAGGGCATATACTTTTGAACGCCTGGGTGGGGCGACGATAGCCGTGGGTGCGCCGTCCACGTGTATGTGCCGAGCCACGGCAAAGACTTCCAGATCCACCGCAGCGACTGCCCCACCATCCTGATTGGCGATGAAGGCGTAGCCGGAGAAGCCTTTCGCTTTCGGCCGGGTGCACGACACCAGCGCGCCCAAGCTTCCCAACAACATTGAACGCCGGGTGGTCACGCATCGATTCTCGCATACGCCGTGCCTGTGGTTGAATTGTGGCGCGGACTCCTCTCGAGGCTCGCTTGAAGAAGTTGCGGAATCGGTAAGAACAAGATGGCTAGCAAACTAGAAGAGCGGCTTCGAGGAAAGTTCACAGCGCAGTCCGCCGCGTCCTGGGCAGCTTCGATAGGCATTAGTGGATCAGTCTGGGATCACCTCGGTCGATGGTGTACGGGTCACCATAAATCATTCCAGTTTTGCTATCCACCATGCCAGCCCAAATTACAAACCACACCCATCTCGGCTGCGCCCGCAGAACCTCCGGCGAAGGCGGATGGCCGAGTTCGCCGAGGGCGATGGGTTTGCCGTTAGCCAGCTTCAGCAGCGAGTAGTAGTAACCATCGAGCAACTTGCCATAGTTGTCGCAAGCCAATACGTCGACATACTGCTGGCCTGGAAAATAGTCGGCGAACCGGTCGCCGGGGACATTCTGATCCCAGATCCAAATCAGGTTATTCAGATGGTGGACATGGGTCAGGCGGTCGAACATCTCACGGTACAACCGTTGAGTCCCGTTTGGGCCCGGGCGGCCGCCCCACCAGAAAAAACTGCCGTTGCATTCGTGTAACGGCCTCCAAAGGACCGGAATATGGGCGTCTTGCAGTTGACCGAGATAGTCAGCAATTGTATCGAGGGATCTTGTCCAGCGGTTATGAAGCGGAGTGTTCAACGTAATCAACTGCGCCCATTGCTCGTCAGTAAGTTTGCCTCTGACGCTGTTCTGGAATCCGACGATTGGGAGGACCGGCTCGTCATCAATCGGCCGGACAACGTGCCACGACAAGGAAACGAGCGACCCTGCCGCAAACTGCTTTTTTGCCTGTTCGATCATGAGATCGCGGTGAGCAATCGAGTCCTTGTCTTCGCCACCCGTAAACCCGAAGTCGGAACTCCAGATGGCCGGATGCTTTCCGGTCATCGAATAGACACGATCGCTATCTTTGTTAGGCTCGTTCGTGAAGTTGTGCTGCCCCGAGAGGATACCCTGGCCCGATACTGAGCAGAGGCCCCGGAGCACACTCCGAACCGCAGGTGTCGCGTCAGGGTTGGCCGGCTCGCAATGGTATGGAACAGACGAAGGAGCCGCTTCCGCGCCCGCTCGAGCAGCAGCTTCGGTCTCTCCTCCAATCTCTGGCGGCGAGGGATATGTGAGGAACCAGGTTAGCGCGAGTAGCGAGGTGCACAAAACGCCAATTGCAACAAACAGCAATAAACGGAAACTCTTGAACAGACCCTAAGCGTATCACGGCTCAACAGTTGCCTAGCAACGGCGCGTAGCAAGCCGCATCTCTGTTATTTAGGCGTTTCGGGGAGCTTAAAGCCAATGTAGGTACCCGAAGTGATGCCCAGCAGTCCGAGCAGCCCGACGCTGAACTCGGGCATAGCTAGTTTTTGATAGACAGAACTGACGAACACGATGCCAAGAACAATCGTCCATACGACCATTTGAAAACGGTGAAAACTCACTCCGGAGCCGTCCTCCAGGAGGTCGCGAACAAAGCCTCGCGATGTTGGCGGCGGCGGCAACGGATCGAGCCGCAGGAGCTTCTCATGCACTTCTTTGACCTGGCTCCTTTTCTGTTGTAGTTCCTCATCGAGAGACGAGTCAACAGCCGGATTCCCGGCCTCAATTTGCGAGATTCTGCCGGCCAACGCAGCCTCTTGTATCTCGAGTGCCGTGCGCTGACGCGCTATATCCGCAGCTTTATTCCGGTCGACGGCTACGGCCGCTAAACCGGTTGTAGCGCTGATACCGATCAATGCCAACAACGAGCTGTTGGGCGTGCTGTAGTCACCCGTAATCATCCAGACAGATAGGTAGGCCGCGATGATTAAGAAGAACCACCATGCCATTTGGACCTTGGCGAGGCTGAACGGGATATTCGGTCCTTTGCCCTTTTCCGCTTTACGTCCCTCTCTCAAGAGGTCGGTAGCGTAGCTTAACCAGATCAAACAAATGAGCATTGCGACCAACAACAGAACAACCCAAACGGTGTATATCGGGTAGACCTGAAGATGCAGTCTTTCGCTTGATTGAAACGGTTGCTTGGTGTCTTTTGGACCAATGCTGATCGGAACGGCATATTTACCGGACCGTATGGTCTCGGTAAAAATATCGACCCATTTGTCGCGATCATCGGGTTTGATCTCCAGCCGGAAATTGATATAGTTTTGCTCCCGGTTCACGAGGATGGGCTCGCAACCCTCCAGCATTCGTCCGCCTAAAAAAAGCCGAAGGTTGTTTGGATCGTTGCTTCCTTTAGACCAAGTATCCAGCCCTTCTAGTGCGACGGTGACGGTATTGCCTAAACCCGCGGAAGTGGTTTCGTGTATGCCCGATGCAGAGATAGGTACTACTCTGACACTGGTCAGTTGGTTGGTTTTCGAATCCGCAGGCGGTGGCGAGTTGACTACTCCCGCCCCGGTTGTGCTTTGGCCGTTACCTCGTCCCTCGGCAAGGTGCATCAAAAGGAAACAGCTCGCTAGCACCGTCACTTTAGAGATCATAAGCAGGGTTGTTGCCTAAAGGCCTGGATTAACTGGTAGTCAGATATTTGTGTGTGGGTTGCGAAAAAGGGTACTATGTCCATCGCTCAAAACGGCAAGTCGTCCTGATCGCCGCCTTCGGATTCAGCTTGCTTGAAAGCAGACTGGTCGATAGCCGGCATTTTTGGCTGCCTTCCAGCAAACAGATCGGCAATAGTTAGAATCTGAAGCTTGGGATAGCTGCCGTAGGGAGTCTTGTAGTACCCAGCCTTGATCGCCTCGGTCTTCATTGGGCCAGTAGGTTCGGTCAGCGTGATAAACACTCCCATCTTTGCGTTTTCTCTATCTACGACGTGTCCCAAATCGCGAATCATGGCCACCGTGACGTTATCGCCCCCCTTCACTGAGAGGATGGCTTTCTCGGTAGTCTTGCTATCTGCTTTGAAGTAGATCAATCCGTCAATTCCAGAATCAGCCCCCTTCTTCTTTCCGCCGTAAGGGACGGCATCCACCAATGAGCCAGCCCACCACTGAAATTGATACTTGCTGCGCATCGCCAAGTCCCTGGCTCCTTCCAGGTCGGTTGGAGTTCCGTGAACGTCGTACTTTATGCCAGGGAAGGCCCGCTTCAGGCGCTTCTCGATAAGGGAAATAGCTAGGTGTGTAATGTCGATCCCGATCCACTGCCGCCTAAGCTTTTGCGCGGCATGGATCGTAGTTCCGCATCCACAGAACGGGTCAAGAACTATGCCCCCTCGATCCGAACTAGACTCGACAATTCGCTCTAAAAGCGCTTGGGGCTTTTGGGTAGGGTAGCCCAGCCGTTCCTTGGCGGATGAAGAAACAATCGGCATCTGCCACACGTCAGAGATAGCCTTGCCTTCAGCGATGATGTCGCTTATCTTTTTAAGCTTGTTCTTGCTGTGACCTTTGCCTCCAGGCATCCAGATCCATTCTTCACCGTCGGCATCCGTATGGATTTCCTGCTTGCGAGTCCGAACAATATCATCCCGTGTCCATTCGGTCTTCGGCATGTTAAAAATCGCCTCTTTGCTCTTCGCGTAGAACAGCAGGATGTCGTGTTTCCTGTTGAAAAAGTGCGGAAGGTCCATGAGGCGGAACGAATAGTCCCACACCACTTCATTGCGGAAATTGCGTGTTCCAAAGATGCTATCGAGAAGAATCTTTAGATAGTGACTTGCGGTGGGATCGCAATGCAGGTAGATGCTTCCCGTGGGCTTGAGTACACGGTGAAGTTCTACCAGTCTGATGGCCATCATGCACAGATAGGCCATCAGGTCATTCTCTTTCAGAAAGGCCCGGAGAGAGCGCAACAGTTCAGATGCTTGCGCGTTGCTCCCGCGCATAACTTCGTCAAAGGCGTGCTCCGACTCATCGCCCCAGTGCCAAGTATCATCAAAGGCTTCTGTTTGCGCAGCCGACTGTTCCCCGGTAGGACTCTTAAACAGCAGGTTATAGCTGGCCTTGCTATTGAAGGGAGGATCAAGATAAACGAGATCCACGCTTTCCCGCTCGACCTCGTTCCGCAGGACCGTCAGATTATCGCCGTAGTAGAGTTTATTCACGCGAACTTCGGTCAAAGGTACCATACGCGGTTAGTGCGATGG
>CATPCJ010000348.1 GCA_955652915.1 uncultured Bryobacteraceae bacterium | reverse complement strand
TGCGGATCTGTTCGAAGGCAAGCAGCCGAACATCCCGCTAGTCGAGTCCGCATTTAAGAAGGCAGCAAGGGAATCGGCTGATAACCAGGACGATCTACCGTTCTAAAAAGATCCGTGCGCGAGCGGTAGCGTAGTGATATACTTCGCTTGAAGGAGGCATCACGTCATGCCAACGCCAACGCTTTACCACACAAACTCACTGGAGTATGAACCGAAGCACAGAAACGTGCATCACAATAACGAAAACTGCCCAGATGGGAAGAGGATCAAAAAGGAACATCGCGTAGAGGGTACCGGAAACAAGCCACTCTGTGACGAATGTAAAAAGCTCTAAACCATTCGCCTTCGGAATGTAATTTCCCAGTGCGGGCCAGTCGGCTCATTCACGTCCAGGACATCCCAGACGCGCCGGAGAGACAGAACCGGGAGTTTATGGTCAAGACATATCCCCACGGCTCGCCAACCGGCTGAAGGGCCACCATAGAACGCTACCGTGGGTTCTGGGTAGGAGTGGCCCGCACTTCCTTCACATGATTCGTAAGTCTCGATGCCGTGCTCCTGGAGGCATTTAACAGCCTGTCGGATGCCAGGGTCAATCTGGCCCGGTATGGGGGGCGACGGCGGTGGCTCGTTCTCTCTCTGTGCGAGCATGGCCCGCGTGGTGCCGGGGAGAAGGCCGCGCGTATTTACCTTTACATCAGGGTCCGGCGTTCGCAGCAGTTTGGCGGGCATCGTGGGGCTTAAGCTTCTATCGTCCTACGTCCATTTTAGCTTTATGATCCAGTTCAATCCAAGGGCCAAAGTCAATAGAAATCCGCTCAGTCAGATTTCAAAAGACCCCACTACCCAATCTTCCAATAAGTTCCATCGAACGGCCTTGCCGTACTCGCTCCTCACGCCGCGCAGCGAAGCGTTTTCATCCCCTCCAGTGTCGGCGCGCAGCGCCGAAATCGCGGGTCACAAAGCCATCTCTCCTTTTTCGCGCACTCCCTTCAACAACTTCCCGCAAAACGCCTCGCCAGCCCACGACCTCACGTGATATTCAATAAACAGATAGGAAAATATCATGTCAGAAGTTCCCACGACCGAAACCGCCAGTGGCAAGGAGTTTTTGTGGGGCTAGGGCTTATCAAGTTGGCCACCAGGGAATGACCAAAACATGGAATAAGCAAAACGAACCCAAAAGCCGAACGTTTCAATTGCCGCTCCAAATCCTCACGGGCTAATTTGACAGGTGCAGAACGAACCCAATCCCGGAAATGAACGCTACCGAGACACATAAGAACAAGAATATTTCTTACGATCCGATAAAGAATGGCTTCGTTTTCTCAGATCGCGAGCCGCTACTTGCCCACGACTCTGGCTGGATAGGGCAATGAATGCAGCCGCCGATTGAAATCCCCGTCCCGGCGCGCATCGGCCACAGGCGCCGATTCCTGCTCGGCCAGGTGACGGAACTTCGATGGGCTGAGTCCCATATAGCGTTTGAAGAGGAAGGAAAGATGGCTCTGATCGGAAAATCCGCAGATAAGCGCAATCTCCGCCAACGGAGTGCGCGAATGCGCCAACAGATGGGATGCGTGCTGCACCCTCCGCCGTCGAATCAGATCGCCGATTGTGCAGCGGTTGTATTTGTGAAACTGACGCGACAGGTGTACGTAATGAACGCCCACTTCCGACGCGATTTCCGCCAGGCTCAACCGTTCCAGAAATCGCGATTCCACAATGTCCGTCGCGTGTTTCAACCAATTCGGGACGAAAGCCGGTTGCGGCTTGGTTTCAGTCCTGGCCAGTTCCGCGAGAATCTCCAGCACCAACCCTTCCACCGCGATCGAAGACGCGCTGTCTTCCCGAGAGAATTCCGCGTACAGGCGGTTACCCAGCCAGGTGGCCGCCAGCCCGCTGATTTCGGCGGAACGGCGCGGAACAATGGATTGGCGGTCCAACTTTTCCAACACCGAAGCTTCCGCCTTGATGTGCAAACATCGCAGACCGGTTTCGATAACATCCTCATGAATCTCGCCGGCCGGCAGAAAACGAATGGCCCCGGGACGGCAGACCAGCGTACCGTTCGCCGACTTTTCACGGAAGGAGCCTTCCAGAACGAAGGTGAAGTACACGTGCGGATCAGCGTGCTTCGGCAAAACCATTCCGGCCGGGTGCAAATGCTCGCTAAGGATGAAGGATCCTATGACGCGCAACCGAACGATCTCGCCCGCGGCATCCTGGCGTTGGAAGCGCGAGGGTTCCTGAATGGACCCGCCCACTGTTTTCGATTTCCTACCGCTCGTTGGAGACGCGCACGGAATCAATCGGAACTCCTCTACTTGCAGGACCATCTTCAGGCGAATGCTCAGCCGGTGTCGTTGCCAAGTTGTAAATCTTTGGTAAAAACCACATTATTTGTGCAACATGGCGCGGGTGGGACTGAATCCTACAGCCTTCGGCGCGCTAGGATTTGAGAGATGGCTCACGTTTCATGTCAACTATTCTCGTAATCGACGACGACGAAAGTCTCCGCGACACCATCGGGATCATGCTGGAGCAAGAGGGGTTCACTCCGGTCCTGGCGGCGGATGGAAATACGGGTTTTGAGCGCGCCTTGGCGCTTAAGCCCGATCTGATGATCGTCGATTTGCGTCTGCCGGGAATGAGCGGCATTGAGATCTGTAAGCAAATGCGGGCGGCGAATATCAAGACCCCTATCATCGTGCTCAGCGCGGTAGGTGAGGAAGTAGATAAAGTGCTGCTGCTCGAAATCGGCGCGGACGATTACGTGGTGAAGCCGTTCGGCGCGCGCGAGCTACTGGCGCGCATTCGAGCCGTGCTGAGAAGGACCTCGCCTGAGTCGCGAAAGATCGCCCAATTTGGGATCGTCTCGGTCGATTTTGAGCGCCGCATCGTGACCCGCCGGGGAGAGCCGGTAAAGGTGACGCCCGCCGAATACAATCTGCTGAGCTATTTTCTGCAAAACCCCGATCGGCCGCTCACTCGCGATATGATTCTGAATTCCGTGTGGGGCTACGAATCTTTTCCCAACACCCGCACCGTGGATGCCCACGTGGTTCGTTTGCGCCAAAAGTTGGAGGCCGACTCGAACTTGCCGCGTCATTTTCTCACGGTGCACGGCGTCGGCTATCGGTTTGTTCCCTGATGCAACCGTCGGTGCTGATTGTAGAAGACGCGGAGACGTGTGCCTCCATTCTGGAAATTGTTTTCAGTTCCATCCCCGGCCTGGAAGTAATTACGGCCCCGAATGCGGACCGGGCTTGGGCGCTTCTCGAAAGCAAGCCGGATGGAATCCGCGCCATCGTCACGGACCTGCATATGCCCGGCATGGATGGCGTTGAATTCATCGAACGCGTAAGATCGCACCAGCGGCACGCGGGTGTGCCTATCATTGTAATAACGGGCAGCACCGATCCTGATATGCCAGAGCAGGCACGAGCCCGGGGTGCGAATGCAGTGTTCATGAAACCCTACTCCCCCGCCCGTGTGCGGGAAAAACTGGAGGAGCTTCTCCGTGATGAATCCCAACTCAACTAGCGCTTTCCGAGCCACCACCGTAAGCCAGAGGCTTCCTCCCCGGCCAGCCTTGTCCGCGGACAAGCTGAGGCTTTGTGGTAACTTCTCGCCAAGGGAGTGTTTGGTCAAATTTTCAGCCATACTCGCTGCACTCCTGCTCTGCTCCGCGGCCGCGGCCGCACAAACCTCTCCCGATCTCCGCGAAATCCTCATGCGCCTGGATCGTCTCGAAAAAGACAACAAATCCCTCGCCGAAGAAGTGCGTGCCCTCCGCAAAGAACTAGCCGATCTTCACGAGCCCCATGCCGGCGCAGCCGCCTCCGACGGTCAAGCCTCCGGCGACCGCGCGGCAGTGCAAGAAAGCCGCGTCGAAGAACTGGCGCAAACCAAGCTGGAATCGTCCCAAAAATTCCCAATCCGCTTCACCGGCATGGCTCTATTCAACGCCTACGTGAACGGACGCCACAACAACCAATCCGTCAATCCGACCATCGCGTCTTTTTCCCATGGCGACGCCACCGGCGGCGCCACGCTTCGGCAAAGCACGTTAGGATTGCTCTTCAACGGCCCCTTGACGGTCGGCGGAGCCAAGGTCAGCGGCTCGTTATACATGGACTTTTTCGGAGGGTCGGCGGCATCGCTAAATCACGTGCTGCGGCTTCGCACCGCCGAGATCGATCTGGATTGGACCAACACCAGCATCATGTTTGGTCAAGCCAAGCCGCTCATTTCGCCTCGCGATCCGGATTCGCTGGCCCAGGTCGGAGTCTCCCCGCTAACCGGCGCGGGAAATCTGTGGCTGTGGCAGCCGCAGGTGCGCCTGGAGCAGCGCCTGAAATTCGGAAACAGCGCCGGACTTCGCGCGCAGGTAGGCGTTTTCCAAACTGGTGTTTTGAGTACAACTCCGGATCCTAGCGGCTACGTCCTTTCCACCGATGCGCCTCGGACCGAATACTCCAGGCCGGGCGTGGAAGGCCGCGTCGAATTGTGGCGGCGTTGGGGAGAAAGCGGCCGTCTCGAAATCGCCGGCGGCATTCACGTCAACAGCAATCATGTCGGCTCTGTTTCGCTTCCTTCGAACGTTTACTCAGTGGACTGGTTCTTCCGGCCAGTGTCGAAGATCGAATTTTCAGGAATGTTTTTCCATGGAAGGAATGTCGCGACTCTGGGCGCTCTGCGGCAAGGCTTCACTATTCTGCCGAATGGGCGGCTGATACCGGTGCGTAGTACTGGTGGATGGGCGCAGATACGAGTCCCCGTCACCACGCGCCTGGCGTTCAACCTGTACGGCGGCCAGCAGGATGACCGGAATTCCGATCTGCTTTATACCAACATCGGCAAGAACCAAGCCTATTTTGGTAACGTGATGTACCACCTGGCGCCCAACGTCATCGTCAGCCTGGAAGGCGGACAGGTCCGTACTGCCTTTAAGCAGGTCGGAAGCCGGTTGAATGACCATTATGATTTGGCCATCGCCTACCTGTTTTAGTGGCGCGGACACTCGTGTCTGCGGCCTCGAGACTCGTCTCGAGGCTCTTTCCCCCGTGGAGCATCGAGACGAGTCTCGAGGCAGCAGCCTAAGAGGCTGCGCCACGGCATTTCTTTGCGCGATTCTATGCGCCATCCCCAGCCCCGCCGCCACCGTCACCGGCCACGTAGACCTGGTGTTTTCACAAGACCCGAACGTTCGCAAGCACCTGGATTATTCGGGCGTTGTAGTATGGCTGGAACCACTCGACGTTGCGCCAACTTTGCCTCGCGCGAAACACGCGGAGATGGTTCAGAAAAACAAGACGTTCACTCCACACGTTCTCGCCATCACGGTCGGAACCACGGTGGACTTCCCGAACTACGATCCAATTTTTCACAACGCGTTCTCCAACTACAACGGACAGATTTTCGATATCGGTCTCTACCCGCCGGGCGCCAGCCGCTCCATCACCTTTCAGCGTGAGGGAGTCGTGCGCGTGTTTTGTAATATTCACCCGGCCATGAGCGCCGTAATCGTTGTATTGAAATCACTCCACTTTTCCGTGTCGGGCAAGAACGGAAATCTGCAGATCGCCGGCGTACCACCCGGTTCGTACCGGATGCACGTTTTTCATGAAAGAGCGACGGAACAAACTCTGAGCGGCTTGAAGCGGATCGTGGAAGTAACCAGTGAAGGCGCGCAGCTTGCGCCCATCTCCGTTTCCGAAAGCGGCTATCTTCAGCTCCCGCACAAGAACAAGTACGGAAAGGACTATCCGGCCGCGACGGATTCCGGCGCGTATGTAGGACCAAAACCGTGAGATTTTCAAGACTCTCGCTACTTTGGAAAATCCTGATTCCCACGTCGCTGGTGATGACGCTGGTGTTCGCCTTCACCGGCTGGCTGGTGCAGCGTAGCGTGATCAGCACCACCTACGCCAGCGTGGAGCAGGAAGCTAAGGCGAGTTTTCAAGCGTACGATTCGCTCTGGAAAGCGCGCGCCGATCTGCTGGCATCGGTCAGCCAGATCTTGAGCACGATGTCCGACGTGCGCGCCGCCTTTGGCACCGGCGATCAGGCCACCATACGCGACAGCGCGGCGGAGTTGTGGTCCAAGGTATCCACTGAAGATGCTTTTTTCCTGGTGTCCGACGCGCAAGGCAGAGTAGTGGTGAGCCTGGCGGCGCCGGCCTCTTTCGTTCCCAACGACGACTTGCCCATGGTGCGTGTTGCTCGCGCTCACTTTCCAAAACAGGCCTCGGGATTCGTGCAGAAAGGCGACGAACTATTCCAAGTGGTCCTCACGCCGGTCTATGTCCAATCGCCCGGAGGGGCGGCTCTCCTGGATGTGCTGGTGGCCGGATACAGGGTGGATGACGGAGTGGCGCAACGGCTGAAGAACTCCACCGGCGGAAGTGAATTCATCTTCGTTTCGCACGACACCGTGATCACGTCCACGCTGGCGTCCGGCGCCACCGCGGCCATCACCCCGGAACTGCTCCAGAATCCAAGCGCGCCGCGGGTTTCCGATTACTTCGCGCTTTCAAGACCCTTGCTGGATGTGGCCGGCGCCCCGGTGGGCCAACTTTTTATTTTGCGGTCCTTCGCCGGGGCCCGTCAGCGGTTGGCTGCATTGCGCCGTCAAATACTGGTTCTGTGGCTGCTGGCGCTGACCGCGGGACTCGCGGTGACTTATTTGGTTGCGAAAAAGATCATGCAGCCGGTCGCCGAACTGGATCGGGCCGCGGCTGAAATCGCAAAGCAGAATTACGATTACCCCATCAAGGTTCATAGCCAGGATGAATTAGGACGGCTGGCGGAGACGTTCCAGAGCATGTGCGAGTCGATTCGTAAAGCGCGCGAAGAGTTGATCCGCCAGGAAAGAATCTCCACCATCGGTCGGCTTTCCACCTCTATCGTGCACGATCTGCGCAATCCGCTGGCTGCTATTTACGCAGGCGCGGAGATGCTGATAGATGGGCATTTGGGTGAAGCGCAGATCCGGCGGCTGGCTAAAAATATCTATCGCGCGTCCCGCGGCATTCAAGACATGCTGCAGCAACTGCTCAACGTGGTGCGTGGAAAATCCGGGACCAGTGAACTTTGCAGCTTGCGCGAAGTGATCGCCGCGGGCTGGGACACCGTTGCCCCGGCCGCCGATGCTCATACCATCGAGCTGGTTGCCGACGTCCCCGATGGACTGGAGTGTCCGATGGAGCGCGCCCGCATGGAACGTGTGTTCGCGAATCTGTTCGAAAACGCCATCGATGCGATGCATTCCGGAGGACGGATTTCCATTCACTCACAACCGGATGGAGAAAACATAGTGGTGCGCGTGGAAGACACGGGACCCGGAATTAGTCCGGCGCTCCGCACCCGTCTGTTTCAACCATTCGTGACCGCCGGCAAGAAAAACGGCCTCGGTTTAGGCCTGGCATTATCGCGTCAAACCCTCCTGGATCATGGCGGCGACATATGGGCGGACACCAACGGTCCAGGCGCCCGCTTCTGCCTGCGCCTCCCGAAAGAAACAAAGAGGTGAAAGAGGTGACAGGCACCTCTGTCAC
>CATPCJ010000347.1 GCA_955652915.1 uncultured Bryobacteraceae bacterium | reverse complement strand
GTGGAAAAGTGGAAAACCAAAAACCGGTTTCCCACTTTCCCACTTGTCGTTCTCTCTCTTAAAAACCAATCCGGAAAGGAGACTTAGCGGCGGATCGCTCCGCTCCCACCTTCAGGCTCATTCTTCAATGAGAAAATGCTGAAGCGACGCCAAGCGGTGGGCTAAGACCACTACGGCTCCGCGGCGGGATCGGAACTTTTTGGTGAGGTTAACTCACTGGGTGTCCGTTCCTGGGATTCGGTTCGTTTTGCACTGTATTTGTTTCCGGTGTCGCGATTCGATTCGCGGGGGTTGTGGAAGGCGCGCCAAAGTGTTGAGGCCGCAGGTGTGTGTTTCCATTTCCTGCTCGAAGAGTCCGGTCTCGATGTTGCAAAGGCGTTGACCATTTCGGTTATAACTCCGGTGGGTGGGCAAGACCACGGTCCGTATTTGAGGCGTTCATGGATGGCCTGGGTCTAGCCGGCTGGGGCAGCAATGCCCCGCGCCACATGCTCCTTAGTGTTTGTCTCATTGTAGGACGGGGTGTGGAGGGAGAAGACGGCGGGATCTTGGATGCTGTTGGAAACGGGGGAGATTTGGCTGACGTGGTGCGGTGACCCGCGTTTGCCAACTTCCCCGTTGGCCAGCGATGCAGTCCGTCCCACTAACGGACAGCGTTGGTGAAGCAACCTTATGAAAAGGCGAGCGAAGGCGATTGGCATCGCTCGTGCGATGAAAGCTGAGATGCAAACCGTCCTGCAAGACTTGCGCTTCGCGGTTCGATTGATGTGGAAGAGTCCGGGCTTCAGCAGCGTTGCCATTATCGCGCTGGCGCTGGGGATCGGCGCGAATACGGCGATCTTCAGCGTTGTCAATTCGGTCCTGCTTCGTCCGCTACCTTACCGCGATGCGAACCGCATGGCCATCGTTTGGGAGACCAACATGGCGCAAGGTTGGAATCGCATGGGACCGTCGGGGCCCAACTTTCTCGACTTTCGCGATCAAAGCAAATCGTTCGAAGATATTGCGCTCCTCGAACAGGGAACCGGCACAGTCACCGGTTTCGGCGAACCAAGGCAAGTGCCGGCGTTGCGCGTTAGCACCAATTTCCTTCCGGTGCTCGGCGTGAAGCCGATTCTCGGGCGGAATTTTGCCTCGCCCGAAGGATGGAACCAGCGCGTGGTAATCCTCAGCGACACTCTCTGGAACCAGCTTTTCGGCAGAGACCCCAGCGTCATCGGGAAGAAAGTCATGGCGGACAATATCCCCTACACAGTGATCGGTGTCCTGCCGCCCAGCTTTTGGTCGCCGGACCCGGCCGAGTTGCTGGTGCCCTGGGTGGACTCCGATCTCGCGGCGCGAAATCGCACCGATCATAATTTCGGCGTGATCGGCCACCTCAAGCCCGGCGTATCGATAAAGCAGGCAAATGCCGAGTTGAACGCCATCGAACGCCGGATCGTCGCGCCGTTCGTTTCGATGAAGGACTTCGGAGTGACGGTGGTTCCTCTGCAAGCCGCACTGTCTGAAAACGTGCGGACGGGTATGCTGTTGCTGCTGGCCGCGGTAACGATGGTGCTGCTGATCGCCTGCGCGAACCTGGCGAACCTGATGCTGGCGCGCGCGGCCGGACGTGGACGCGAGACGGCCATTCGCATGGCTTTGGGCGCGGGACGCTGGCGTCTGGCGCGGCAATTCCTCACCGAGAGCGCCGTGCTGGGCGCGATCGGCGGCGCGTTGGGTCTGATCATCGCACTGTGGGGCGTGGACCTGCTGCAGCAGGTGGTGCCGGATACCATGCCACTATCCGGGGGCGCCGGTAATGTAATGCGGCCGCCCATCCACGCCGATGCCTGGGCCCTGCTTTTTACGCTACTGACATCGGTCGCGACAAGTCTGCTGTTCGGGCTAGCGCCGGCATTTGCGGGCGCGAAAGCCAAGGTACACGACGCGTTGAAAGAGGGGAGCCGCGGCTCTTCGGGCGCCGGAAACCGGCTGCGCAACGCGTTTGCGGTTGCGGAAGTGGCCCTGGCGCTGGTGTTGCTGATCGGTTCGGCGCTCATCATGAAAAGCTTCTGGAAAGTTCAACAAGTGCAGCCGGGATTCGCCGCCGGCAATGTGCTGGCAATGGAAATGGAATTGCCGACGGACTCCAAGTACCGTACGCGCCCGGAACAAGCGGAATTTTTCCGGCGCGTGCTGGAGAGCGTTCGATCGCTGCCAATGGTGCAGTGGGCGGCCGTCACCAATCTTTTGCCCTTGGATACCAGCGATGAACCTCGATTGGAATTTAGCATCGAGGGCCGCGCTGCCTTAGCGTCCGGCCAGAGGCTTCCAGCCGACTATCGCGACGCCAGCGCCGATTACTTCCGCGTCATGGGGATTCCGCTACGGAAGGGCCGGTATTTCACCGATCAGGATAAAGCAGATCGGCCCTTCGTGGCGATCGTCAACGAAACCCTGGCACGCCGATATTTCCCCGAAGGATCGGACCCGGTTGGCCAGCGTCTGCGGATGAGTACGCGTCTGGTGGCGGAGATCGTCGGGATCGTCGGCGACGTGAAGCACTCCGGTCTCGACAAACAGGCCACGCCCACCGTTTATACGTCTTATTTGCAAATTCCCGAAATGAAAATGAGCCTGGTGGCGCGGACTGCCGCGGATCCAGCCGGCATGATCCGCGCGGTGAAGAACCAAGTGTATGCCGTCGACAAGGACCAGCCGATGTACAAAATTCGCACCATGGAGCAGGCAGTTTTGGAGTCGCAATCTTCGCCGCGTTTCAACCTGATCGTGCTGGGGATCTTCGCGGCGGTGGCGCTGTTGCTGGCAGCGGCGGGAATCTATGGCGTGATCTCATACGCCGTCACGCAAAGGACGCGCGAGATTGGAATCCGCATGGCCCTCGGTGCGGAACGCGGCGATGTGCTGCGGCTGGTGATCGGTCAAGGGACGGTGTTGGCAATCACCGGCGTGGCGGTGGGTCTGGCGGCGGCGTTTGCTCTCACGCGCGTGATGTCGACGCTACTGTTCGGCGTGAGCGCCACCGATCCCGCGATATTCGCAAGCGCTTCCTTGTTCCTGGCCGTAATTGCAATCGTGGCGAGCTACATTCCGGCGCGCCGCGCGATGCAGGTGGATCCGACCGTGTCGTTGCGATACGAGTAAGGTTCAATCGGTCGAGGCGGATTTTTTCTTCTGCTCTTTTTCGTATTGCTTGAGCACGCGATTCACGTACTGAATCGTTTCGCGATAGGGCGGGATGCCTTTGTATTTATCGACCGCCGCCGGCCCCGCGTTATAAGCCGCAACCGCCTTTGAAACCTGGTGCGGATCGTTCTCGTACTTCAGCAAAAGATCGCGCAGATACATGGCGCCACCGTCGGCGTTTTGCGCGGGATCGTAGGGATCGACGTTCAACCCGGCCGCCGTGCCCGGCATGAGCTGCATCAACCCGATCGCGCCTTTCGGCGAGATGGCGTTGGGATGATAACCCGACTCCGCTCTAGCGACGCTGTGCACGAATTCCGGGGGAAGTCCCGCGCGTTCCGCCGCTCGGGTGACTAATTCCCGAGGCGTGAGCGTGCGATTTGCATCGACAACCGCCGCGGCCACTTTCGCGGGAACCTGGGACGGCGGAGGAGGTGGAGGCGGCGTATATTCCTCAGTCTCAAAAGCGGAAACGGTATTCGCCTGGAGCTCGATAACGCCTTGCGTGGTGGTCAACCGTACGGTTGATCCTTCGGCGACGTGGCTGTCGGCATGGATGCGGAAGCCGTTTGTTAACACTACATACTCACCAGCACTGGCGGTGAGGGCCGCCAGAAGTAAAGACAGGAATGGCTTCATGCGGTGGAATGCCGTCTACTCATTATGACGCATCCTCCCGGTCAAACGTTTAGACGAATTAATCTTGGGCGCGGCCGCGCCCTCAGTCTAAGGCTCGCAAGCTGTGAAAAATCGCTTTACGATCCACACAGGCAAGAATGCCTGTGCCACAATTTGCACGAACTGCGTGGCACAGGCATTCTTTCCTGTGTAACGCGTGATACTTCGCGCTTCCGCTACACTCTGTATTGGGATAGGCTATTCCATATCGGATACGGAGGCGTCCAGATGTTTAAACTACTGTTCTCCATCGCAAGTCTTTCAGTTGCCGGGGCGCTTTTTGCCCAACCGCTCATCGCGCCTAAAGGAATCGTGAACGCCGCAAGCTTCATGGCGCCCAGTCTTGGCGGTGGATCCATCGCGCGCGGTTCCATCTTCACTTTATTCGGTGTCAGAATGGGGCCCGATTCCAGTCCTTCATTGGCCTTTCCGCTGGCCACGACTTTGGGCGGCGTCTCGGTAAGAGTGATTCCAATCTCGGGCAGCCCGGTGGACGCCTATCCGATCTTCGTGAGTCCTTCGCAAATCAACGCGATCATGCCGTCGAATGTGGCGCTGGGGATGGCATCCGTCCAGGTCTTCTTCAATAATGCCAGGAGCAATATGGGGCCGGTAAGAATCGTCAACAGCAGCCTGGGCATATTCGCCGTTCGCGCCGGGATGGGTCCTGGGATTTTTTTCAACTTCATCTCGCAGGATCAGCAGCCGTTGAACGCCCCCGCGGTAACGGCGGTTCCGGGCGGTGTTGTCACGCTGTATGGCACTGGTTTGGGGCCGGTGAGTTTCGCCGACAACGTGGCGCCTACCGCCGGTAATCTTTCGATTCAGACCGAGGTATTCGTCGGCGGAAAATCGGCGAGCGTGCAGTATAACGGACGCACTCCCTGTTGTTCGGGCGTCGATCAGATTGTGTTCACCGTGCCGCCGGATGCTCCCGCTGGGTGCTATGTCCCGGTGACCGTGCGCACCGCGGGCACGACATCGAGCAACACAGTCACCATGGCCATCGCGTCCGATGGGTCGCGCTGTTCGGATCCTGGCAATCCGCTTTCGCAGAGCATCATCAACGGGGGGAAATTCGGGGCTGTCGTATTGACGCGAACGAACATGCATGAGGACCTTGGTGTGAAGGTTCCGGCTGATATAACGGTCGATAACGCCGTTGTGAGTTTGCGGCAAGAAAAAGGCGATCCATTCGCTTTCAATCCACTTTTCTCGTATCCGCCGCCCGGCTCGTGTACAGTTTACACCGCCTCCATCGATTTGTTCAGCAGCGACAATCTACCGCTCACCGCTACCACAGGAAAGTATCTGGATGCCGGAAGCTCGATGTTCAAGTTGCAAGGGTTGGGCGGCACGCGAGATGTCATGCCGTCCATCCCCCCGCTGAATCCGATCTTCAATTTCTGGCAATTCGGCAAGAATATTCCGAACTCGGGTTTACGCGATTCGACGCTGCTGACAACTGGCGATTTTACCCTGCGAGTGAACGGCGGAACGGACGTCGGCCAATTTCAGACCACCATTACCAATCCCACGCCGCTGTCCTGGACGAATCGCGATCAGGTGGCCAATGTCACCCGCACCCAGGCGCTCACGATCAACTGGGGCGGCGGACCGCCGAATGTGCCGGTAGCGATTCTAGGAGCGAACGTCGATATACCAACCAACTCAACTGGTTTATTCTTCTGCGTTGCGCCGGCGGGAACCACCAGCTTTGCAGTACCACCTTACGTATTGGCCAACGTTCCAGCTACGCGGTCGCGGCCCATCGCGTCCAAGGGAGTGCTTTTCGTGGGAGCCATGACGCTGGCGTCGCCCAGCAACTTTAACGCGCCTGGCCTGGATCTGGGAGTAGCCGCGGCCACAACTTTCTCGGCACGGCCGGTGATTTTCAAATAGGAGATGTCATGAAACGGAAGACAACTGCCGCAATACTTTCGATCCCACTCACGGGTTTCGTGCTGCTAACTACGGGGTGCGACGAAGTCATCAATTTGCTGGACCCGCGCTTCTCCTTCATTCACGATCCGCGCCCGTTCGTAACCATCATAAACGCGGACGATCCCACCAACGGCAAGCTGATTCGCGTTGAATTCAACCGCTTCGGAACGGGCTACAAGGTTTATCAATCCAACATACGAATCCCGGGCCGTCGAGTGGGCAACAAGCCGGGAGATCCGAGATTCGGTGGCGGCACCTTGGACCCAGATCCGGACGAACATTTTATGTGCCCGGACCTTTGGCCGGACCCGAGCGACCAATTCCCGATTCCGGAGCCGCCGCTGCCGATGCCGGATTATCCCGATGAAAACCCGTTCGACGGCCTGCCGGAACCTCCGCCCTTCGAACCCGACCCTCTAGAGTTCACCGACTTGTCGGATGGAACTATGATGATCATCGATAGTGGCGGCACCGACAATGCGGTTCCGGGGAACACTCCCGAGTCGGCCTCGCTCGGCGTTCTGAATCTCGGTGCGCTTCCGGCTGGCGTTGGCACCAATGCCGACGAGTCGATCACCCTGGTGGCCATGAACGGTGAGGATAGTGTAAAAATCATCCAGAACAGGACAGTGGTGGGAACCATTCCACTTCCGGGCCAGACGCAACCATACGGTATCGCTGTTTCGCAGGATGGCACCCGCGCATACGTGACAAGTTTTATCCGTAGCGGAGGCGCGGTGCTGGCGCTGGATGTTCCGAACCGCAAAGTGATTGCCACTATTCCGATCGGCAATTTTCCGCCGGCCATCGCATTTTCTCCGGATGAGTCGCAGGTTTGGGCGACGGCTTTCTTCGATGACAGCGTGTATGTCATCGACACGCTCACAAACACGCTGTCTACGCGCATGACCGGAGTGTTCAACGCATGGGGGATTGCTTTTAATCCGAATGGGACTCGTGCGTATGTTACCGGGGCCACCGATATCGCCGGCAGTCTGTATGTGATCGATACTTCAACATATAAGGTGATTGCTACGGTGGGGGTGGGTAACCGGCCGAGATGGGTGAAAGTGAGCAATACGGGCCGGCACGTGTTCGTGGTGAATCACAACTCGAATTTCGTTTCGCAAGTGGACGCGCGCACTAACAAGCTGATTCGCAATATTGTGGTGGGCCCGGGGGCGGAGGCGATTCGGTTCGTGAAATAAGTGGACGTGGCCGATTTACCAATCGGCCGGCAGGATGCCATCCTGCCCTACAATACAATTAACTATTTTGTGATCGTTGCGACGGGTTGGTTTGCGCGGTCTGTCGTCATCGCCGCATCCTTTTGGAGTGGAAACTCGATTGTGACCGCCAAACCCGGATTCGCATTCCGCGCCTGCAGCTTGCCTTTGTGCAGTTCTACAGATCGCCGGGCGATTGCCAGACCCAAGCCGAGTCCGCCGCTTACGCGGTTCCGGTCGGAATCTACGCGATAGAACGGGTCGAAGATTCTAGGTAGTGCATCCTCCGGCACGCCCGGCCCGTAATCGCGAACGGAAACCTGCGCCATGCCGCCGGATTTTCGAAGCTCGATGTCCACGGCGGTGCCGCGCGGCGCGTAGCGAATAGCATTGCGGACGACATTCTCGACGGCGCGCCGGATCAACTCTTCGTCACCCGTCAGAGTCACCGGGACTGCGGCTTTCAGCAGCAGTGTACAATCCTTCGCCTTGGCTTCGAGCAGGGAATCGTACACCAAATCCCCCAGCATCTCGTCCAGGCGCACCGTTTCCATGCGCTGTGTCGAAGGGTCGCCTTCGACGCGGGTCACCTGCAATAACTCTCCCACCAGTTCATTCAGCCGGTCGGCTTCTTTCTGAATACGATCGAGCATGTGTTCGCGATCTTCGCCCGACCGCGCCAGTTCCACCGCGACTCCCAACCTGGCCAGCGGACTGCGCAGCTCGTGCGAGATATCCAGCAGCAAGCGCCGCTCGGCTGCGAGCAAGGTCTGGATGCGCTCGGCCATATCATTGAAACTTTTCGCGAGCTGGCCTAGCTCATCCTTGCGATTCACAACTGCTCGAGCCGAAAAATCTCCGCGTCCAAAACAGTCGACTACCGTACGC
>CATPCJ010000346.1 GCA_955652915.1 uncultured Bryobacteraceae bacterium | reverse complement strand
TATGGGACGCATGAAAGCCGCACAAATCGGCAAAGCCGGTGGCGATTGGGAAATTGTGGATCGCGATATTCCGGAACCCGGGCCCGGCGAAGTTCGCATCAAAGTGGAGGCCTGTGGCGTCTGTCACTCAGATGCATTCGTCAAGGAGGGTCAATGGCCGGGGCTGCAGTATCCGCGCGTGCCCGGACATGAGATCGCTGGGCGCATCGACGCAGCCGCCTCCAACGTGACGAATTGGAACGTGGGTCAACGGGTGGGTGTGGGATGGCACGGAGGGCACTGCTTTAAGTGTGAAAGTTGCCGGCGTGGCGATTTCGCCATGTGCCAGTTCCGGAAAATTACGGGAATCAGCTTCGACGGCGGCTACGCCGAATACATGACCGCTCCGGCCGAGGCCGTCGCCGCGGTCCCGGAAGAGCTGCCTGCCTGGGAGGCCGGGCCCTTTATGTGCGCGGGCATTACGGTTTTCAACGCGCTGCGGAATTCGGGGGCGAGGCCCGGCGATGTGGTCGCCATTCAGGGTATCGGCGGGCTCGGCCACCTGGGCGTTCAGTACGCGCATAAGATGGGATTCCACACGGTAGCGATTGGCCGAGGTCAAGACAAAGATGGATTGGCCAGGCAATTGGGTGCGGATCGCTACATTGATGGCTCCAGTTCCGGCTGGGAAGAGGAACTGAAAAAACTGGGAGGCGCTCGGGTGGTGCTGGCGACGGCGCCTGATTCCAAGGCCATCTCGGCTCTGTTCAACGGACTGGCGCCGAACGGCAAGATTGTGTTAATCGCGGCTGCCGGGGAACCGCTGGCGGTCAACGCCACCCAACTGCTCGCTTTCAAGCAATCGATCGCGGGTTGGTACTCGGGAACGGCGATGGACTCCGAGGACACTTTGCAGTTCAGCGTGCTGGCGGGAGTTCACCCGATGACTGAACGATTTCCCTTGGCGAAAGTGGCCGAGGCTTATGAGCGAATGATGACCGGCAAAGCGCGCTTTCGGGCCGTGCTGACGATGGGGGAGTGAACACCTCCGCCGGCACAAGTTTGGGTATTGGGTCGTTTTCCGGGTGCGCCGTTAATCAACCGCCATGCGCGGTTGTGGCAGATGCCACATCAACGAGTTGCCGACAGGACGTCCACGTGGCATGGAAGGTTTCGTGAACGGCGTTTGACGGTATCCATCGAACCGCCGGATTGGCTCGCCGGATTTCAGAAGGTCACACCTACTCGCGCGATCACTGTCCTCGGTTGAAGGAAGTGCGTTCCACTGAAGGTGGACAGAAAATTGTAGAGCGCTACAACGTTAGTCAAATTGGCGATCTCGATCGAGGCCGTGTACCGCCTTGCTCCTTCCTTGTGGAGCAGGTTATCGGTACCGATACCGAGGTTGAAAATATTCCGCGGCTTTACCCGGTCCGGATTGTGATCGTCGTCCTCCTGCCCGGACTGCGGAAGGGTGATCAGCTTGGACGTGACCGTTCCACCGCAGGCCAAGATGGGGTTGACCACAGTGGCGAACGTTCCATTACAGGCCAAGCCAATGCTTACCTGCTGATTCGGCGTCAAGGTTAGTGCGGCCGCCGCATCGGGCACGCCGCTCACTACCAAGCCGCTATCGTAGCGGTACGTCAAAGCAACCCACTCCGCGTTCTTCGGCCGCTGATAGCGGAGACTCACGGTGGACTGCAACACTTGATCGTGGTCGATCCTGAAGACGCTGCCGTTCAGAGGCGTACCCTGGAAGATCAGCCCCCCATTTTCCGGGAAGAAATACCGCGCGCGGGTGTGCCCGAACGTCCAAGCGGCCTGGAAACCCTTGAGGTTGGTAGTGCTCACACGGCCTGTGACTCCGTCCAGCTTGGAATTGTGCCACGAAATCGGAAAGGAGATCGTGGTGTTTAGAAGCGTTCCGAAGTCGTAACCATTGTGCGTGTACTTCCAGAAGTAATCTGCATCGATCAGCAGAAACTTTCCGATGGCTTGCTGAAAGCCGGTGTTGAACTGATTGCGAAAACCTGGGGCAATCGGTACGGGGTTCGCTCCAAAGACATTCTGGGCCAGCCCACCCGCGCCGGTAGCATTCGATAGGAGCAGGTTCTCGTTGAAGGGCGTTTCGAACGTTCTGGCATAGGCAACCCGCAATACAGTCCCGGTCTTCTTGATGTTGTACGCGATTCCGGCTCGCGGCTCAAGACCGGTCTTCGAGACCAGGCCGTCGTATCGGTCAAAGCGGAAACCTGCATTGAACTGAAAATTGCCCGCGGTGATCCCGTCCTGCAGGTAGAGCGCGTATTGGTTGATGTTGGCGGTGGCGTGGAAGTTGAATGGCCGGCCTCCTCGGGTTAGATCGAACGGGGCTAACCCGGGTGAGAACGGCGTGCCGGTTACATTGGGATTGTCCGCGGTATTCGGCTCGAAGCCGGCTGCCGCGCATTGGGCCGGAAGTTTGAGGGTGGGATCGCCCACGGCACTCCCGTCGCCATTGATACAAGGATCGTTGAAGGCCGGGTCCGTGACGCCGAACCCAAAATTTTCGAGCAAGCGCGTCTGCTTCAGATCGATGCCGTATTTCAGAGTGTTGTGCCCGGTGGTCGTCGATATGTCGGCCTTCACGCCCCAATTCAACAGTTGGCGATTCTGACTTTGCGTGGCCGGCGTGTCCGCAAGGGGATCGCGGCTGGCATAATAGTTCAGTTGATCTTTTCGGATATACGGGTTGATCGTCAATAGAGTGTGCGCGCTAAACGTGTGCTGATATCCCGGAGCAATGCTCCACGTGAGTACTCGCTGATGCTGATCCTGGCTCAACTGGTCATAGCTATTGGGTATCTGTAGCCAATTTCGCGCCGTGAACACGTTGAGGTGAAATACATCCTTGCCGGTGGGCTGATAGTCGAAGCGATCAAAAATGGTTTGGTTGTTGCCGATGTCATGGATTGCGGTGAACTCCGGCGTATCCAGGAAGCGTCCGGTACGGACGCCATCAAGCGCTATGAAGTTTCCAAACTTCTCATTCCCCATTCCCAATCCGACAGTGCCGCCGGTACTGCCAAAGGACCCGTAATTAGCACCGATGTTTCCAAACACCTTCCCCGATCCCAAGCCGGAGCGGGTTGTGATCTGCGCGATCAAGCTGCTCTTGTCGCCAAACTCCGCGCTGGGCGTCCCCGTAGTTACCTCCATGCTTTGGATGGCGCTGGTGGGCAGTTGTGTGGAGAAGACTTTGCTTTGCTGATCGCTGATCGGTTGCCCATCGATCAGAAAGCTGGCTTGGGCGTGGTCGCCCAGCGGATGAAAGAAACCATTTCCGTCAGCGGCAACTCCGCCCGTGCTGTAGATGATCGCTTGGCTCAAGCCGCCGGCCGGATCGAACGAGGGTATTTTCATGAGCTGGCTTCTGTCCACATCCACGTGGGCGGAGGGATCGTTCTCCAGCGTCTCCGCCGCACTCTCCACCTGGACGGTAGTGTTGGCACCAGCCAGCGCAAGAGTCGCTTTCACTTGGACCGGCAGCGAATTCCGGACATCGAGGGTCTGCACAAAGGCACTAAACCCGGAAGCCTTTACTTCCAAGCGATATGGGTTGGGCGGGATGTTGGTCAGGCGAAACGAACCGTCTGAACCGGATACTACAGACCGTGAATAACCGGTGACGACATTGTGGAGCGTAATCTCAGCCCCGGCCACAACAGCCCCGGAAGGATCGGCTACGGTTCCCTCAATGGTCCCCGCATTGCCGAGCGACTGCCCCCACATCTGCATTGTCACGAAAAGAATTACAGCAGAAAAACGAATAAATACCATGGCCTTGTCTCCTTAGAATATGAAGCACGTTCAAATGAAAGCCCGGCGCAGTACGCCCGGCTGGCATACATTAACTTCAAGTGGGAGGAAGGCTAGGCTGGCGGCGCTCTGGAAGAATTGAAAGTGCGGATATCACCGAAGGTGGACGATGATAATTGGAACGTCTTGCGCCATCCGGAAATCGACAGTTCCGCAACATGGATACTGCTAGCCGTCTGAAGGACGGGGAAATGTCCGCCGTGGCACCCCGGACAACAATGGTGGTTAGGGCCGCCATCGTGATGTGCGTGTGTTTCAACAGCGCTTGATGTCTGAAGGGCGGCGAAGTTCACCAACACCAGCAGAACCAGCAAGGCCCGGCACAAGCGCCGCCAGTCGAACTTATGCCAGACGAATTGGCCGCGATCACCCATAGGCGTGTCTTTATTATACGCTGCACGCGCCCCGCCGGTTCCACCAGAGGGGAAAATCGCTACCTTGGATCCTACGCCAACGACTTCAGCTCCGGCAGCAGGTGTATCGAAAAGTCAGCGAGGTCTGAACTTGCGATCATCAGCAACTATTTACGCTGGAACTCCGGAAAGGGCACCGCTGTTTTAAGTCCATGCCACATTAACCCGTGAAGTCCCACTTCACGTCAGTTTGACGCGTAACGCTCGTCCAGCCATCTTACCCGCATCGAGAAGCGGCGGCCACACGTCCATGTTCCAGGCTAAACCCTGATCGGCGAACTGAGCCAGGGCATTCGGACTATGCGTAGGACTGCCCACACAGATACAAAAGTAGGGGAGCGGGTCATCGCGGAAAACTGCTCCCCATCGCGCGCCTGGTTGATGTTTCCCGGAACTTCTTCGGCCGCGACAACGTAGGCTAGTACAACTCGCCACGGGGGTTATTTTCCAGCGCTTCCCTTGGAACGATGTGACTTTATTCGAAAGGATTCCCACATGACAAAGAGACTCTGTTTTCTGTTCGCCGCTTTGGCTGCCGTTCCGGTTGCGGTATTCGCACAAGGATCGGCGCCGGCAGCACCCGCGAATCCCATTTCTGACAGCGAAAAACGTGTGTACGCAATGCTCGGCGGGGTGTTAGTCGCCGCGGCCGAGAAAATGCCTGAAGAAAGCTATTCATTCAAGCCGACACCGGAGGTTCGGAGCTTCGGCCAACTGGTCGGCCACCTCGCTGATTCCCAGTACTTTTTTTGCTCCACGGCTGCCGGTGAAACCGCACCCAACAGCGACGCCGAGAAAAACAAAACCAAGAAAGCGGATCTTGTAGCTGCGCTGAAGGACGCCGTTGCCTATTGCAATAAGACTTATGCCGCCATGACAGATGCGAATGGCAGCCAAATGGTGAAAATGATGAATTTCGATTTCGCGAAGCTTACGGTCCTCGCAGCCAATTTCGCGCATGACTATGAACACTACGGGAACATGGCCACCTATATGCGAATAAGAGGAATCGTCCCTCCCACCAGCGAGAAAAAAGGCAGCCCGGGACAGGACTAAGTTCGCGGCCAAAAGGGGGCGTTACTGGAAACTGGCAACGTACACAAGGTCCCCGCTAATCGCGGACCGCGCGATCGCGTGTTAGAAAGTACCCCCAAAGAGTAGCGTTCCAGTACGCCTAAGGAAATGGATACGATGGTGGCATTGAGGACGAGTAGAGCATTCCAAGTCTCATGCGATTGATCGCATCCGATGACGTTCTACGAAAGATCCTGGAAGTCCGAAACCAAGTCTCGCTGGATCGAAGCGTGCTCATCGCGATCACGGGAATCGACGCGTGCGGGAAGGGACACATCGCGGCGCAATGGCGTGACCGGCTTCGAGAGCAACGCCTTCGCGTTGGCCTGATTGGAGTTGATGGATGGCTCAACCTTCCTGCCAAACGATTCGGAGGCGCTGATCCCGCCGAGCATTATTATCTGCACGCGATTCGGTTCGACGAGATGTTCGATGAGTTGGTTCTTCCTCTGCGGGACAGGCGATCCATTTCATTGGAGGCCGATTTCGTCCAAGAAACCGCCGCTGTTTATCGGCGGGAGCTTTACGAGTTTCACGATGTCGACATCGTGCTCCTGGAAGGTATCTATCTCCTGAAGCAGTGCTTTCTGGCGCACTATGACGCCTCGTTTTGGATTGAGTCTTCGTTTGAAACAGCACTGGAGCGAGCGATCCAGCGTGCTCAGGAAGGACTAACCCCGGATCAAACCGTGCAAGCTTATCGCCGTATTTATTTCCCCGCGCAAGAAATCCACTTGCTGCGAGACGATCCTAGAAACGCCGCAACTGGCATCGTGATGAATGACTGACGGCTGTAAGAAGCTGTGAAAAATCGCAAACCAACCCAGGCCCACTGAGTTCGTGCAATCGTGGCACAGGCATTCTTGCCTGTGTGGATCTTAGAGCGATTTTTCACAACTTCTAACCGGGCGCCCCGGTTGATTTTGTCCGAACCCGTTGACGATCTCGCGCGGTTAGAGCTTTAAGAGGTGTAAAGGAATGCTTCGACGAGTCGCCGGCAACCCGTCAACGTGGATTGGTAAACGCTGCGGCGTTAGCTGTTCCACAAATCACGGAGCCAATGCCCTGGCGATGCCCATCCATGACAGATTGCTCCACTCTGACCTCGGATCGGCGGCGGCACGGGCAAAGGTCCAAAGCTGGAGGCGCTCCCTATCGACCTCGGCAAGCTCGGCAAGATGCTGGACCATCCCCATCGGGTCCGCGTGCAGCCGCGCTTCGCAGACGTGGAGATGCTGAACCAAATCAAAGGCTGCGTCGCCGATGAAAGGCTTGGGGTCGATCGCCAGCCAGGGTTCCCGCTCGGATCGCAAAACATTTCCGGCGTGAAGGTCGGTGGCGAGTAGTATGTCTGTAGGGGATGGCTTGGCGAGCGCCTGCAACAGCCGCAGTCCTTCTTCCACCAAGCCGGCATCGGGCCAGTGCTGCGCCTGCGTCAGCGTCTCCTGGCGCCAACTCTCCAACATGTCTGACAAGTGCCGGAAACCGCGCAGATCGTTCGGCGAAGCAGGCTTTCGCCAAAGGCGCTTCAGTAGGCTCGCGATCACCACGTCCTGTTTGAGCTCCGGCTCGGAACGAAGCATGTCTCCCGGCTGGCAGCGCTCCAGCAGCATCGCGCCAAGGTCATCGTCTGCCTCCAGCAGTTGCACCGTCGGGTTGCCGTTCCAGAAGCGCAGTCCTTGAATTTCGTGCGCGCCTTCCATGTGGGGCATTCCCAGCTTCAAGACGGCCGGCGTCCCATCGTCGCGCACAACGGTGGCGACCCAGGAGCATGTTACGTTGGCGTGATCGAATGGCGGACCAATGCGCAGCGACCAGCGGTCCGTCAATTCCTTCAACATCGCTGGCAAGTTCTCGAGCCATGCCTCCCGTTCGGGCATCTTACGGCAGTTTGCGATGAGTTGTTC
This sequence comes from uncultured Bryobacteraceae bacterium, assembly GCA_955652915.1. Taxonomy (GTDB): domain Bacteria; phylum Acidobacteriota; class Terriglobia; order Bryobacterales; family Bryobacteraceae; genus Palsa-89. The sequence goes on along the minus strand of CATPCJ010000346.1, from coordinate 724 downwards.
GGGGATAATCATTCGCTAGCCGCGAGTTTGCCGCCGGAGCCGAAGGATTGTCAAATGGCGCCGGATCGTCGAAAGTCGCGCAGCGTTTACCGATTCTGGTCGGATCACGCCCTGCGCTTCCTTCTGCTATGACGGCCCCTGCGGCCATCATCACATCGGCGGGACGCCGATTACATGGATGGTAGGCTTCAGATCACCTCTGCAATGAGAGTTCATGCGCATCATCAAGGTGACGAGCCACGTCCAGGACATTTTGAACGATCGGTACCACAAATCGGTCAGGATCGGATCGATTCCATTTAATAAACTCAGTCAGCACACAGGCAGAGGATCGTCGGTGCGCAGACGCCAGGAGGGCCGGGCATCGAGCCGCTCAACTTAAGTTGGTATCTTCTATTGATTTTTTCAACCGCCCTGGTGGGCGCCGCGTAGCGGCGCCGTGGCGTTTCCTACAAAAAATAGCGGATTAAATCGCCTGGCCTAGCAATAACTTCCGTGTCTTGGTCCTGGCTGCCAGCCAAACCGAATTGACTATAGAGCGGCCATTTTCATCCATCCTGGTGGGCGCTGCGCAGCGGCGCCGGGGCGAGTCGTTAGAAAACTTCTGCTGCTTTGTCCGGTGAAATGTTCGGTTTAGGTTGAACAGGCTCGGCTGGGACCGCCACCCTTACCTGATCTGGTAAGTCGACCGTTACTCCTAACCGCCCCAGCCGTTCCACCAGAC
>CATPCJ010000345.1 GCA_955652915.1 uncultured Bryobacteraceae bacterium | reverse complement strand
GGCATTCTGGTCGGCGAGCACGGGCGGTGGGTTCAATGCCGCATCGCTTGGGTCCGATCCTCCGATCACCTCCGGTATTTTCACGTTGAACCCGGACGGTACTACCACAGTTGTGCCGGACCTGCGGAATGGAGCGCCGATTCTGGAAGACGCCGCCACGCCCGAGCCCGCAACCGCGTGGATGTTGGCCTGCGGCGCGATCGCCCTTCTGGTCCTTTGCAAGCTTCGCGGCTGGAGAACGGTCTAGAACCTGACAGTCCTTTTGGGAACCCCCTTCCTGTATACTTGAATCAAGTAGCCGGACTGCAACACTCCGCTGTGCTCGCGAAAAACCGGCAAATCCAAGAAGAGTTTCTCCTTGCTATCAGTCAACAATCTATCCATGCGCTTCGGGGCCCGCCTGCTGTTCGAGGACGTCACCACTACCTTTCTCACCGGCCGCCGCTATGCCATTACCGGACCCAATGGCGCCGGCAAGTCCACCATGATGAAAATCCTGACCGGAGAAATTGAGCCCTCCAAGGGTTCGGTCACCCGGCCGAAAAAGCTTGGCGTCCTGCATCAGGACCATTTTGCCTACGACAGTTATCGCGTGATCGATACCGTGATCATGGGCAATGGGCCGCTGTGGGCGGCGATGCAGGAGCGCGAAACGTTGTACGCCAAAAACGCCGACGAACTTACCCATCAGGATGGAATGCGTCTCGGCGAGCTGGAAGGAATTGTGGGCGACGAGAATGGCTACACCGCCGAAACGGACGCGGCCATTTTACTGGACGGTTTGGATATCGCCGAGCCGCTCCACGAACGTATGATGGGCGAATTGCAGGGTGGTCAGAAAGTTCGCGTACTGCTGGCGCAAGCGCTGTTCGGAAACGCGAATGCTCTTCTGCTGGACGAGCCGACTAACAACCTGGATCTCGACTCGGTCCACTGGCTGCAGGACTATCTCCGCAACTACGAGGGTTGCCTGATCGTAATCTCGCACGACCGTCACTTCTTGAATGACGTCTGCACTCACACCGCGGACATCGACTATCAAACCATCATCACTTACCCGGGCGGGTATGACGATATGGTGCTCGCGAAGACGCAGGCGCGCGTCAGCATTGAAGCCGGCAATGCGCAGCGCGAGAAAAAGATCGCTCAGCTAAACGAATTCATTGCACGCTTCTCGGCCGGCACCAGATCGTCTCAGGTCACTTCCCGGAAGAAGGAAGTGGAGCGGCTGCAAACCTCGGAACTCGCGAAATCGAATATTCAGCGCCCCTACATTCGTTTCGAAATGAAGCGCCCTTCAGGCCGGCATCCGCTGGAAGTGAAGGGGCTCACCAAGGCATATGACGGCGCGCGGGTGATTCACACTTTCACCGCGTCGATCGCGCGGGGAGAAAAAATTGCCCTCATCGGCCGCAATGGCGCCGGTAAGACGACCATGCTGAAATCGCTGATCCGGAACGCTACCGGTTTCATCGATCCGCCGGACCAGCAGTTTCCAATCGATTCCGGCACGGTAACGTGGGGACACGAAGTCGCGGTAGGCTACTTCGCGCAGGATCACAAGGATTCGATCCGCCCCGGCGTGGCGATCATCGACTGGCTGCACGAATTCGATCCACAGGCTTCTCAACAAGAGCTGCGCGGCTTGCTGGGCCAGATGTTGTTCAGTGGCGAGGACGCGCTGAAACGCACCGAGGCGCTCTCCGGCGGCGAAGCGGCAAGGTTGATCTTCTGCCGCCTGATGTTGCAGAAGCCGAATTTCCTGGTGCTGGATGAGCCTACCAACCATTTAGATCTCGAATCCATCAACGCTCTCAACATTGCTCTGCAGCGCTACGATGGCACGGTGCTGCTGGTAACGCACGATCACGACGTGATCGATGAAGTGGCCACGCGCATCTGGCACTTCGAGAAGAATCAGGTCGAAGACTTCAAGGACACCTACGCGGAGTACCTGACGCAGGCCGGACAAGCGGTATCGTAAGTGCTTGATCGGAATTCTGGTACACGGAGATAATCATTTTATCGTGCGCGGTCCTTTGCCGGACCGGGCCACCGCGTTGGCGCTGGTGCGGCATTGGTCGGTCATTCAGATCGGAGCGGCGACGCCTGCCGCACTCGGTCAATGGAGCATCCGCTCCCGCGAGTTTCGTGAAGATCTGGAGTGGGCCGTGAGTGTCCCCGGAGATGGCGAGATTTCCCAATCAGTAGCGGAGTTACTAAGTGAACTATCGGCACGGGGAATTTCCGTGCATGACTCCGGCCTCGAGTCCTGGTAGGCAGGTATCAAGAGGCCAGCCGGCGACCGACGCGGGGTCGCGTCTGGCAGAATAGTTTTTATTACACCCGTTTTCGAACAGGGATCAATTGGCCATAGCGGAGCGGATGCCGCACTATGTGGCGCGGGCACTCGTGTAGTGGCCTCGAGGCTCTTTCTCACGCCGAGCATCGAGACGAATCTCGATGCGGCAGCCTAAGAGGCCGCGCTACGTCGTCAAGCGGAGCATCCCATTTAGTCTGGCGAGCGGTGCCGTAAAGCGCTCAACTTGTCGGCGGACTGCACATCCTCACCCTGGATACAATAGGCTAACGATGAGAAATGCATTTGTGTTCGCTCTTACGATTTTGGCCCTGGCTCCGGCCACCGCAAAACCCGACGTCGTGGACTCCGCCAGTAACGGTTTCACGGTCAAAGTCACGGTTCAAATCCAGGCCACCCCCAGAGACGTGTACCGTCAACTCATTCACAATGTCGGCGATTGGTGGAACTCCGCGCATACCTACTCCCACGATTCGCACAACCTGTCCATTGAAGAGAAACCGATGGGATGCTTCTGTGAAAAACTCCCGAATGAGGGTAGCGTCAGGCATATGGAGGTTGTCTCCCTGTTCCCCGGCAAGGCGATCGGGATGACCGGCGCTCTTGGTCCGCTACAGAACATGGCAGCCAGCGGGAACATGCGCATGGAGCTTTCTGCGTCGGAAAGTGGCACGAAGCTGGATGTGACTTATACCGTCACCGGCTATCTTCCCTCCGGTATGAACACCTGGGCCGCGCCCGTCGATTCGGTTTTGACTGATCAATTCACGCGATTCAAGAACTACGTTGAACGCGGAAGCCGTTTTCCAAAGTAGAAAACAGTTGCGTGAAATGGCGCGCGCCAATCTGGAATCCGGCGCAATCACACCCGCCTACCATGCTGACGTGAAACAAACAATTGAGATTCTGCAATCGGTTCTCGCCACGGAAATCGTTTGCATCCTTCGTTACACCATGAACGCGGTCGCCGCCGCCGGTCTTTCGAGCGATGCCGTCAAGGAAGAATTCGACCAGCACGCCGACGAAGAACGCGGCCACATGCGGAAGGTGGCGGAGCGCATTAACCAGCTTGGAGGAACGCCGAACTTCAATCCGGAAGGCCTGGCCATGCGCTCCGCGTCCCAGTACGTGGAAGGCGCGAACCTGGTGGAAATGATCTAGGAAAACCTGGTCGCGGAACGCATCGCGTGCGAGCATTATCGCGAGCTGATCCGCGCGCGTGATGATGGAAGGCATTCTGGTGAATGAAGAGGAGCACGCCAACGACATGCACGATCTTCTGGTGGCGCACGAAGGCAAGGGCATGCTCCCGAAAAACTAGCCGGGTTCTTTTTCCTTCTCTTCGATCTCTATACGTTCGCGCCTGATCACCAAGCGGATACGGCCGTAAAAACTCATATAGACGTTGGCAATCCAAACAATCGAGAAAAAAGCCATCATGTATCCGCGCCAATCGCCGTAAAGCAGCTTGTAGCGGACGATCCATAGGAGCAGCGCCGTGAGGTAGTGGCTGAAACAGTATTCACACGTGAACAAGTAGAAAAACTTGCGCTGAATAAGCCGCTTGCTCCTCCGGCTTTTTTCCTCGCACCATTCGTGCGCCTCGCGGAAGATATTTTCGTGCGTGACCGTCCACGCGACGCATGCCACGGGAATCGGCAGCAGGAATAAAGCGGTCAGTTGCTCGCCGATGGTCATTTGTCCACCCGGCTCAACTCGCCTTCCTGCTTTTGGCGTTTCGCGAGCTTACATAGGACTTGACCAAATGGATCAGAGCCAGTTCCTCGTGACGAAGCGCCGATCCGGACTTCGTTGAATCGCCATCAACGCGCCGCATGGTTACGAATATCGTCCGCTCCACGTAGCTTTCGAAAACCGCCGGATGTATGTAGTACTTGCGGCAGGCCGCGGGACGGTTGCCCAGCTTGCCGGCGGTAGCTTTCACCGCGGCGGCGATGTTTCGCTTCGCTTCACTCTCCGACCGCGACGGGCCCAACTCCACCAGATGCCGGGCCGTATGACCACTGCCGTGCCATGTCCGGAAATCTTTGGCCGTGAAATCCTGTCCTGCGATCTCGCGCAAATAATCGTTTACATCGGTGGAATGCACTTTGGCGTAGTCGCCGTTTTCCAACCTGTATTGAAAAAGTTCCTGGCCCGGCAGATCCTGGCACTGCTTGACGATTCTGGCGAGCCTGCGATCTTTCAACGAAATGTTATGGTCCTGGTTGCTCTTCCCTCGAAATTGCAATTCCAGGGTATCGCCATGAAAGTGGACGTGCCGGTCTTTTAAGGTGGTAAGCCCATACGATTTGTTGGTCTTGGCGTATTCTTCGTTCCCCACGCGGATGCAGGTTTCGTCCAGTAGGCGTACGATCGCGGCAATCACTTTCCGTTGCGGCAGATCGGGCAGAGCGAGATCTCTTTTGACGCGCTGGCGAATCCCCGGCAGCACTGCTCCGAATGCAAGCATGCGGCTAAATTTTGTTTCATCGCGGACCTCGCGGTAGCGCGCATGATACCGATATTGCTTGCGTCCTCGCGCATCGCGGCCCACCGCTTGAATGTGGCCGTTCGCAGTTGGACAGATCCAAACGTTTTGCCAGGCTGGTGGTATGACTAAGGCTTCGATGCGTTCCAATGTTTTCTGGTCGCGTACCGGCTTCGAGTCGACACCGACATAAGTAAATCCCTTGCCAGCCCCGCGGCGTGAAATGCCCGGCCCATCTCCGCTGACATAGCGCAGACCTGCGGCTTCGGCCGACGCCACACTTTCAAGCTCGATGCTTTTCTTCGGCACTCGATCATGTGACCCGTCCGAGGAACAAACGTTACATCGGTGTTATCGGCCGGCGCTTCTGAACCACGACCGTAGGGGAGTGTTTCCCCGAGGGCCTACCCAGCCAGCTTCGAAATCTCGTTATCTTGAACACCGTGTGCCCTTCGTCTCCACCTTGCCGCGGTGATGAGCACGAGTGCACCGATAACCGGAGCGAAGGTGCCAGGCTCGGGGACAAACGCATGGTCAGTTTCAACTACCGCATTCCCTGTGTAGGGTGTTCCTGTAAAACCAGTCGCGGGGTTGAATACCGGTCGCGTCGTGCTGAAGAAAATGTCCAAACCTGGAGCCGTTCCATTTACGATATTGATCTGATCCCCAAACGTGAATGACGGAATCGGGTTGAATGTGGCCAGGTTGATGAGACCGAACAGCACACCGCTATTATCGGGGATGCCGTCTCCGTTTATGTCCGCATAAAAATCCGGTATCCGCAAGATGCCGAGCGTTCCGATGGTGTCCCAAATGTCATACATGACATACTGATGAGAAATTGAGTCCAGCAGAAAGGCTTCCAGGAAAAGACCTGAGGAAGCACCGCTTCCGGCTCCTTTCCCGGACATCGGCGGAAGCACCGTTTCATTCCATGCGTCACAAACTCCCGGCACCCCAAGGGGTTGGTTATACTGCGCTACCGACCCACCGCCAGCAGCATTTGTGGCCGTTAGTTGGATCGACTGGCCAATATCCATGCCGTTGAGGTCGGTCATATGAACTCTGAAGTTGGTGTTCTGAAATCGCGAATGCTCCGCTATCAGACCGCCACGGCCAGGCTCTCCGGGTTTACAAGGGGGGCCGACGGCAGCGGCCCAGGCGGCGCTGGAAAGGAAGAGCAACGCGGTCGGTTTCTTCAACTGTGTCATTTAATCTCCTTTAAAAATATTCCCCGGAATTTACTTTTTGACCTTTCTGGATATAATTCTATTCCTAAACCTCCGTGGGTGTCCGGCAGACTCGATCCTGCACACCGAACGTATACATG
>CATPCJ010000344.1 GCA_955652915.1 uncultured Bryobacteraceae bacterium | reverse complement strand
ATGGTATGTCCCGTGCCCACGAACAATTCGTCGGCGCGTTCGGGATTGACGTTGATGGAAACGCGCAGGTCCTTGCTTTCATCGAGCGACGGATCGGCCAGGCTCATCGACGGCATTAGTCTTGCCAGCCGCGAGCGCGACCAGGGGATATCCATTGCCTTCGGATTCTGAATGGTCGCAATGCCAACCGCGCCCGCGGCTTTTAGGTATTTCCAGCGCTCGCCGGCGGACGAATAGTGAGACTTGAGAGGGCCGGGAATGGATGCTGGTCCACCAGACAGAAAGACAACGATCTTGCCTTTCACGTCGAGCCCGGCCAGATCGTCGTAATTCTTCTCGGGGATTTTCAATCCGAAGCCGGCGAACACCGCTTGCGCTTGCGTGTCTTCCTGGATGTCGCCGCGCAGACCCAGCGTGGCGTCGTCGCCCAACACCAGCGTTTTCGTTTTCCCGCCAACAACCAGTGTGAGCGACGATTGGTCTTCCGTAAGCTCCTTTACGTCGAACTTCACTGGTTGAAAGTAACCCGTGGTGCCGGCTGGCTTAAGGCCTGAGCGCTCGAATTCACCCGCGATATAGCGGGCTGCCTTGAGATGGCCCTCGCTGCCGGTGTTACGGCCCTGCAGGTCGTCGCTGGCCAAATATTCGATGTGCGACCACCAACGCTTGCCCTCAGAGGTAAAGTCGGTCGCGGCTGAGAGTATCAGAGCGAAGGCGGGCGGCAGCAGAAAAGCGGCGGCTCGCCAGAAGCGAGAAGAAACATTTGTCATTTGACACCAGCTTTGAAAGTTTTGTACTCGGCGCGGCGAGCGCGGAGTTGCGCTGCGTGATTTTCGGCATGCTCGGCGTAGCCTTGCAGCAACTGTTTCAACGTTAGAGGGCCACGCTCCGAATGCAGGCCGATCCGCTCGAATGCCGATTCGGGCAGCTCCTTCAGCAATTCGTAATTCTCCGCGCGAATCCGCCGGAAAGTTTCGAGTGCCTGCGAGGGTTTGCGGCTGGCGTAGTTCAATTTAGTGGACCACGCATCCTGGTCGAAGGCCTCCAGCTTCGGATCGTCTTCGGCAATCACGCGGCGGAGTCGCATTGTTCCAACAATCTCGGCGTCGGAAAGATGCGAGACAATCGTTCGGATGCTCCATTTTCCAGGCTCTGGAACGAAGTCCAGTTCCTGGCCGGCCGCGCCGGTAATCGAAACGGCCACCAGTTCCGCGCCTCGGCGGAACCGCTCTAACAATTCAGGAATCTCGCTCATGTGGACCTCTTTGTCAAGCGCGCAAAGCGTGCCGAGTGACCATTATAATCTTTGCAGCATCTCCACTTATGCCAGAAGAAAAGAAGTTTGAACGGTTTCGATGTCCGGGTTGTTCGGCGGACATGGACTTCGATCCTGAATCGGGACAGATGAAATGCAAGTTTTGCGGGCACGCGGAAGCAGTGCCGGCGGAACCGGGCGCCATCGCACCGCCACATTCGCTCGACGAGTTTCTAGCGAAAATCGATGACACGCACCTGCGTCCATTCACGGACGAAGCCTTGCAGGTGAGTTGCGATGGATGTGGCAGCATGGTGGTTTTTCAGCCGCCCGAAGTGGCCGGCGCTTGCCCGTTTTGCGGCGCGACGTTGGTGACGCAGCCCAAGGCGGCCGATCCCTTGATCGCGCCCGACGGTATTCTTCCCGCGAAGGTGCCGAAGGACGCCGCGCAAACAGAAGTGCGCGCCTGGATCCAGACCCGTTGGTTTGCGCCCAGCGGGTTAAAGCGGCTGGCGCAGCAGGAAGGAATCTCCGGCGTCTATCTTCCTTTTTGGGATTACTCGGCGGCAACCAACAGCCGCTATCGGGGATCCCGGGGTGTTTATTACTGGGTCGCCGAAACCTATGAGGAAAGCGACGGACAAGGCGGCACAGTGCAGCGGACGCGGCAGGTGCAACAAACCAGTTGGACTCGCGCGGAGGGCGTAGTGTCGCACGATTTCGACAACGTGCTGATCGCGGCCACTAAATCGGTAACCGAATCCCGGCTGGACGCACTCCAGCCGTGGGACCTGGATTTGCTGTGCGCTTATGAGCCGGAATATTTGGCGGGCTTCAAGTCACAACGCTACCAGGTGGAACTGCCGGGCGGATTTGAGAAAGCAAAACGCCTCATGCAAGACGCGATCGACGAAGATGTGCGCAAGGATATTGGGGGCAACGAACAGCGTGTCGACAGCATCGATACTCAATACGCGAACGTCACTTTCCGGCACTTGCTGCTGCCGGTTTGGATTGGAGCATACCGCTTTCAGGGCAAAGTTTATCAAGTGCTGGTCAACGCCAGAACTGGAGAAGTTCAAGGCGAGCGTCCCTACAGCGTTTGGAAAATCGCGATCCTGGTGGGGGTTGTGCTGTTCGTGTTGGCGGTATGGGCGATGTTCCTCAGGAGATGAAAAAGTGGCGGTGAACGCCAATAGCACGTACCGGCCTCTCAGAATTTACGCGTCGGGTGGTAGCGGAAAGCGAAGTCGCCACTTACCACCTTAGAGACCACGAAAGACAGGGGAGCATAGACGAATGACGAGAAGGGAACGCGACGAAAAGATGCGTCAGCGTATAAGGCAGATTTCCCGATTCACCCGCGACAAAGAGTGCCACACGTGCAACCAGTCAGGGGTTGACGAAAACCCCGCATGTTCCGAACACGGGTCCTGGGACATGCCAATTGATGACGCTCTGGATACGATTGACAGTGTGAACAATACCAATATCTTCACGCGGCCACCAAACGCCGATGAGTTCGTGATCTGGTCGCTTTGCCAGAACCCCGGCTCAAACATGAGTCATAACATAAGCAAGTAGACGGACTGATCGTGTGGGACATGCTTTGTGGCACCGAGAAGCGACCCCGCCCGAAGTTGGTAACGGACCCGGCGCGGGTGATCGAGCTTTCACCGCAGCCCTACTGTTCACCCTCCATGTTTGTACATTTTCCCGCGGACAATTCCGGATTACCGCAACAACCCATTTCCGCGCACTTGGTCGCTAGCCGACGTCAGGATCTTGCAAGTGCTCCATCGAGTGTTCAAAGGCCGTGACGAGGAATTGGTCGAGGTTCGGTTCGAAGCAGGGCACAACGGGTTGATGTCACGCGCATCACTCGCTTATTTCGCAACGGCGCGGAAATTGCGCGATCAAAAGCGGACGTAATCAAGAGAGCAAAGGGTTAACTGACAGCGCTTCGCCTTTTGGGGCGGTCTCATGGACGCGCCGCTGAGTGTCCGCGCCACGTAATCCCGGACGTGTTATGGTTTTCTACATGACCTCGCCGTCCGCCATTTCCCGCCGTACATTTATCGCGCTATCCGGCGCAATTCCTGTCGCGATCGCCGCGCCTGCCCGGAAGATTCCCATTGGTCTGGAACTATATTCGGTTCGCGACGAACTTTCCAAGGATCTTATGGGCACGGTTCGAGCAGTGGCCAAAATGGGCTACGAGGTGGTGGAATTCTTCTCGCCCTATTACGGTTGGACGATTGAATATGCCCAGGAGGTGCGCAAGCTTTTAGACGATCTGGGAATCCATTGCAATTCGACCCACAATGGCGCCAATGCGTTTACGGCGGACGGCCTGAAAAAAGCGATTGAGCTCAATCATATTCTCGGCGCGAAGTTCATCGTGATGGCCAGCGCCGGGAGGGTTACGGGACTCGATGGCTGGAAAGCCGTCGCCGGGCGTCTTAGCGAAGCGTCCGCGACGCTGAAACCCCTGGGAATGCGCGCCGGTTACCACAATCACCAGGCCGAATTCATGCCGGTGGAAGGCCGCCGTCCGATCGAGATCATTGCGGCCAACACTCCCAAGGAAATGATGCTGCAGCTTGACGTCGGAACGTGCATCGAAGCCGGCTCGGACCCCGTGGCATGGATCAATGCGAATCCCGGCCGCATCAATACCCTGCATTGCAAGGACTGGGCCGCCGGCGAGGGGAAGGGTTATAAGGTTTTGTTTGGCGAAGGCGACGCTCCGTGGCCCAAGATTTTCCAAGCCGCCGAGGGCGCGGGCGGAGTCGAGTACTATTTGATCGAGCAAGAAGGCAGCCGGTTCCCGTCGCTCGAGACGGCGGAACGCTGCATCGCGAATTTCAAAAAGTTGCGAGCTTAAGACGCTGTGAAAGAATCGCTTTAAGATCGACACAGGCAAGAATGCCTGTGTGGGTTTTCGATTTTCACATCTTCTTAAGTTAACGCTTCGGTGTGCGCTCGAACGCCCGCCGCCAGGCCTGGCAGACTGTAGCCGCCTTCCAAAACAGACACCAGTCGCCCTCCTGCGTGCTTGTCCGCGATTTCGCGCATCACCCGCGTCAGATCGGCGAAGTCGGCATCGGTTAGCAGGAAATTGCCTAGGGGGTCGCCCTCGCGGGAATCGAATCCGGCTGAGATCAACACCAGTTCCGGCTTCACTTTGTCGGCGGCGGGCAAGAGTTTTTCCTGAAAGGCGCCAAGAATCTCCGCGCGTCCGGAACCCGCTGGAAAGGGACAGTTCATGGTCATGCCGGCGCCTGGACCCTCGCCGGTTTCATCCGGCGCGCCGGTGCCGGGATACCACGGATGCTGGTGTGTGCTGAAAAATAACACGCTGCCATCGCAGTAGAAAATATCCTGGGTGCCGTTGCCGTGATGGACGTCCCAATCGGCGATCAGCACGCGGTCCACACCGTATTTTTGCTGCGCGTAGCGAGCCGCGATGGCGATGGAGTTGAAAAGGCAGAAGCCCATTCCACGGGTTGGGGTGGCGTGATGGCCGGGTGGACGCACGATGCAGAATGCGTTTTGAACGGCGCCCTGCAGCACGGAATCCACGGCGCTCAACACGCTCCCGGCGGCATGCCGCGCCGCATCGAAAGAGCGAGCCGATACGATGGTGTCGCCGGTGCTCAATTCGTGCAGCCCGGCCGCGATTTCGCGTTCCGCCAGTTGAATGTATTCGCGGCCGTGGCACAGCGCGATCTCATCCAAGGTTGCCGCCCGGGTTGCGAGAGGAATGAGATCCATTCCCTGCAATGCAGCGGCCGCCGCGTCGAATCGTTCCGGCCGTTCCGGATGGCGCGATCCGGTCCAATGCTCCTTGCAATCCGGATCGGCCACCAGACCCGTCATCTATTTTCCGAACTCCAACAGGCCGAAGCTTCCGGCAACCATTTTCCTGCGAGGCCGAGGCGCTGCTTTCCCATCGGCGCTTGGTGGTGGAGCCGGCGCGGCCGCTTCGAACTCGGCGACGGCCAGATAGACGTTGTGCGTCTGAGTGTCCAGCGCCATGGTGCGGGCTCCGGCGTGAGTCTTCACGTTTTCCACGACACTATACTTGTCGGGCGAATCTTCGTGAATGACGCTCAGCGTGGCGTCCTGGCCGCAGGAATCGAAGACATAACCGGTTCCCGGATCGAATGCGGTGGCATCCACTCCTTTGCCGATGGGCAGCGTCGCTACCACTTTTCCGGAGTCGGCATCCATCACGGCCACCATCTGGTTGCTGCATCCGGAGAAAATGCGGCGAGTCTTGGTATCCATGGCCAAACCGGAAGGTTCCTCGCAAGGCTTGAGCGGCCATTTGTGTACTACAGTAAGTTTCTTCGAATCGATGTCGTAGACCGAGCTCTTGTCTTCGATGTTCACGTAGACGTGGCCCTTCCCGTCGCCTGCGGCGAATTCGGGTTTTCCATCCAGAGGGATCGTCCCGGCCACAGTGCCGTCCTTGGCATCGATGGCGGTAGCGTCGTTACTGCTGCCGTTGAAGGCGAAAATTCGCTTCGACCCGGGATCGTAGATGATTGCGTCCGGATTCTTGCCGGTTGGAATTTCGTTCCCGATTTTAGCGAGCGTTTTCAAATCGAATATGGTGACCGTGTTGGACCTGCCGTTACTGATGTACCCGCGCCCAAATTCAGAAGCGATCGCGATCCCATGTACGCCGTGCAGATCGGTTATCTTGCCGGCGGCTTCGCCGGTCTTTGCATCCACGACATTCACTTCGTTGGTGTGCGATACGTATACGCGTCCGCCATCGGCAATCAGGTAATCCCAGCTACTACCCTCTCCGCCAATTGTGATTTTCTTGATTAGATGGTAGCCGCTCTGTGCGAACGCCACGGATACTGCCAGAAGCGCGATTATAGTGCGATGCATAGTTACCTCCAGAGTCCTTTATTAGTTTAGCGGACCAATCGAATTGTAATGCCAGGAATCTGAAGATTTGCTGAAGCCTATTCTAGCGGGAGGCAGGCACGAAGGCCTGTGCGGCGCCGTGCAGCGCGGTCTTCTGGCCGGAAGTAGCGACGCCAAACTCAATTGGCCCGGGACCGCCGCGCACGGCCTGCACCGAAACCCTCCATATGCCGGCTTCGGGCTTGGGCACGCGGAATTCTTGAGGATTTGTTCGCGTTCCGGAGAACCCGGTCGTGTCGCCGTACCATCCGTAGTGCCTGCCGCTGGGGCTTACCAGGTGCAGATCCAGATCGCTGTTCGAACCGGTCCATGAAACCGTAACGTCAAACGTTTTCGAGCCCTTTGGCACAGTCACCAGATCGCTCCACCATTGCGCGACGGAAAGCTCTCCTGAAAACTGCTTGCCCGGCGTGGACCGCGCCGCGACGGCGCCCGCGTGACGCTCCCGGCAGTCGCAGTAGGGCGATGCGTTGCTTGAAACGATGGTGCGACCCATGCCGCCGCGTGCGGCGTCGGGAAGATCCTCGAAGCGGAACGGAATGCTGGACGACGAGATTGGCAAGGCCCGCGTTACGCTGACGTGCACGTGGTAGCCGCCCCCTTCACCGAGCGTGTAACCGCTGTTGCCGGCGATCGCCAATGCCTGTCCCTGCTCCACGCGTTGACCGTTCTCGATAATGAACTGACCCGCCGCCAGGTGCGCATAGTGACTGTACTCACCGTCGCCGTGGTCGATAGTAATGTAATTCCCGAACGTGCGCCGATGATGGTCCTGCTTCATTCCCAGATCGTGCGTATAGGCGATTCCACCCTTCATCGCCACCAGGCAACGGCTGCCTCTGGGCGCGATGTCATAGGCATGCAGTGCGTTGCCCCAGTGGGAAAACGTGCCATATGGTCCCTGCGTAAGCACCCAAGGTTCTCCGGCGGGCATCGGTAGCTTGTAACCGTTGGTGGCGATCACGAACGGCATCGGGCGGCTCATGCGTTGATCGGGATTTTGGACAATCACCAGGTACTCGTTGGCCGGTAGTCCCGGATAATGGACCACCAATTGGTTCGGTGTCGCGGTGCGAGGTTGGAGGCTGGCGAGATATGTCCATCCGCCGGAACGCGTGTATTGAGCGATGTAAACCAGCGGATTGGGCTGGAAGCCTTTGCCCTCCACGGTAAAGTCGATCGCCTGGGCTTTCACGCCGGACCAGGTAACGCTGTTCACGACGGGACCGCCCGCATCCGTGTCGCCCGCGATCTGAAACTCACGTGAAAACAATTGCTTGCCGTCCGAAATGACGCGGACGGACCACTGGCCCGGCTGCGAGGCCGGCGCAAAACCCGCAATGGGAAGCTGCGTTGTAAAACACAATTCCGCTATGCTGGGAAGTTCGCCGTACTCAGCCACGGTGGAGACGACGCCCGCCGGATCGATCCACTCCACCCGCAGGCGATCGCCCGACCTGACTTGCCTGGCAACGAACCACAGGAATGCCTGCCGCTGGGTCGGCTTGAATACTGCGGCCGGCTTCGGAACGGTACAGGATTGCTCGCTAACCGAAGTCGTTACAATGCTTTGCCCGACGGTGATGGCTCCGGCGGATGGCACCAGGGTGAACATCCAAAGAACGGGCAGAATCCAAGTACGCGGTTGCACCAAAGAGTCTTTTCGGCTGTTTCTCGGTCGAACTTGAGTGCGCTATGCTCGACAGAGCGTGAGCAACCTGATACTTCGTCCCTCCAAGCGGACAGTTTGGACGCTGCTTCTGATCAGTTTGGGATTCACCGTGACCGGCGTGTGGATGATTATCGAAGGCGAAGGGATCACCGGCTGGTTGGTGGCTTCGTTTTTCGGGCTTGGGCTGGTTGTGGCTTTAGCCCAGTTTTGGCCGGCCGCGTCTTATCTGAGACTTACACCGAAAGGCTTCGTCTGCTGTACTCTTTTCCGGCACTGGACTGCCGAATGGAAATCGGTAAGCGAGTTTCATGTCGGGCAGGTCGGCGACGACAAGAGGGTTGTTTTCGAGCGCTACGGGTCGAAGAGCAGGAAGTTTTTACCGGATAACTACGGCCGGTCACCGCAGGAATTGGCGGACTTAATGAACGATTGGCGTCGGCGGGGAATCGGAAGATGACTCGCGGTGGAGCTGTTACTTCGACAATTCCTGGCAGACGCCGGGAATGCTGCGGTCGAACATCACGCTCGGCGTCAAGCCGATGTCAGCCAGATTCATTTTCTTCAAGTTCTCCGCGCCGCCGGCCGCGCACGCTGCTTTCGATTTGGTTCGCAGATTGATAATGGTTTGGCGCCACTTCACCAGGTCGGCTTTCTTCGATACCGGGCCATGTCCTGGAATCACGAGGTCGAAATCGTATTGCAGCGCCTGCTCGAGCGTCTTGTCCCAATCCACCAGGCTGCCGCCGGCGCTGTAGTCGATGAACGGCGGACCGCCGGTGGTCATGCAAAGATCGCCGGTATGCAGCACGCGCTCGGATGGAAAATAAACCACGGCGTCGCCATTGGTGTGGCCGCGTCCCAGGTAACGCGCGCGCACTTCCTTGCCGCCCAGGAAAACCTGCGTCTCGTCGCTGAACGTGATGCGTGGAATGCCCGGCATTTTTCCGGCCGCCATGTTCGCGCGGGCGTTCTTCTGGATGATGATCTCCGCCGATGATGCCAGCAGCGCCTCATTGCCGCCGGTATGATCGCCATGCTGGTGCGTATTCAGGACGTAGCGTATGGGTTTGTCGCTGATGGTCTTCACCTTCGCCAGGATTTCCGGCGCGTCTTGCGCGTATTTGTCGTCCACCAGCAGGACGCCCTCGCTAGTGGGCATCGCCGCGACGTTGCCGCCGGGACCAATGATGACGTAAAGACTGTCCGTGACCTTCTCGATCTTGAGGGGCTCCCTTTGCTGCTGGGCTTGCGACCAAACCAGCCATAGTCCTGCCAGACCAAGCGCCATTCCACTGAGGCGAATCACAACTGCTTTTTTGATGGACATGTTCTGACGAGTATATCTCTTTCGCGTCGGGAACTTCACGGCTTCGGATAATTCACTTTGTCGAGAAACAATCCGGACGCGGGCGCGGTCAAGGCCGCGATGTCCAGCGATGCAGACGCTTTCCCTTCCAACAAACGCCCGAATTCTTCAAGCGTGACCTCGCCCTTGCCCACCTTCACCAGTACCCCAACGATACGCCGCACCATGCGCCACAGGAAATGCGAGCCGGTGATCCGGAAGAAGATGAGGTGGCCATCGACGTCGATTCCCGCATCGTCAATTACAACGATGGTGGACTGGTCCGGCCGCGAGGCGTCCTCGGCGCGAAAATGAATGAAGTTGTGCCGCCCCACCAGCATGCGCGCGGCGCGGCTCATGGCGGAAATATTCAGTGTCTCTCTCACCCACCAAACGTGCTTCTTGGCAAACGCTGTACGTCGCGTGGAAATCTGGTAGACGTAGGTTCGCGTCACCGCGTCATGACGGGCGTGGAAGGAGTTGTCCGCTTCGGAAACGTCGAGAATACAAACGTCGGCGGGCAAGCGTTCGTTCAGCGCGCGCAGGATGGCATCCGGCGGAGGAAAGCGGCGTTGCGATTCAGGCTTGGGACGCACGCGCATGTGCGCAACCTGGGCTCGCGCGTGGACTCCGGCGTCGGTGCGCCCAGCGGCCTGAATCTCCACTTCCGCGCCCAGGAAATCCTCAGCGGCTTTCCGCACTTGGCCTGCAACAGTGCGCGCGTTGTTCTGCTCCTGCCAGCCGCTATACTTGGTTCCGTCGTATTCCAGCGTGAGTTTCCAGGTTTTCAATCCCCAAGTGTAGCCGGTCGTTCTCTTGCGGATGTTATGATGAGCACGATGTTTAAGGAATTTAAGGAATTCATAGCGCGCGGAAATGTGGTCGATTTGGCCGTGGGCATCGTCATCGGCGCTTCGTTTGGCAAGATCGTTACGTCGTTCGTGAACGATATTCTGATGCCACCGATAGGCGCACTATTCGGCAAAGTCGATTTCAGCAATCTCTTTATCGACCTGTCGGGGCAGCACCATCCCACCGTGGCAGCCGCGAAAGCCGCGGGCGCGGCGACCATCAACTATGGATTGTTCCTCAACACGATCATCGACTTTCTGATCGTGGCATTCGCAATTTTTCTGTTGATCCAGCAGGTCAATAGAATGAGACGCCAGCCCGCGCCGGCTCCAAGCACGAAGGAATGTCCGTACTGTTCGACGAACATTCCGATTCCGGCTAAGCGCTGCCCGAATTGTACTTCGCAGCTAAGCTAATTCTTGAGCGCGGACGTTGGCCGCTGGAAACACATTCGGGCAACCGTTCCCTCGCAAGCTTTGAAAAATCGCTCAAAGACCCACACCGGCAAGAATGCCCGTGCCACATTCCAGCATCCTGTTAGATCTCGATCTCGCAGCCTTCGTAGGCGCAGGACACTTCCATGTTGGACCCAAGGTCTTTCGCCAACTTGCGGGCGCGTTGCTCGATGTTCTCTATAAACAAATCGTCGTGCGATGGATCGTGATGCGTGAGAAATAGCCTGCGAACCCTGGCTGCCACCGCCAGCTCCACGACGTAGGCGAAGGTGCTGTGTCCCCAGTTCTTTTTGGCGGGATATTCTTCGGGCGTGTATTGCGATTCGTGGATCACCAGGTCGGCATCTCGCATGTACTCGGCATGCCGGCGATCGCCGCCCTCCCGGATCGATTCCAACCGGCCCGGCTCCACGCCGTGGCGCCACACGCCTTCGTAGAACGGTTCGTGATCGCTTAGATAAAGAACAGAAACGCCGTGAGCCTCGATACGATATCCCAGCGTGGGCGACGGATGGTTCATACTCTGCGCGCAAATTTTAGTTCCACTGATTTCGTGTATTCCCTCGGACAGGTCCTGATACGCGATGCGGGCCGCGAGTTGACTCAATTCCACGGGAAAATAATGATGCTCCATTTGACCGGAAAGCACGTCATGCAACGAGAGATGACTGCCTTCGGGTCCGTAGACGGTGAAATGATTGCCGGGCACGAACAACGGCGCAAAAAACGGGAAGCCTTGGATATGATCCCAGTGCGTGTGGGTGAACAGAATCGCGGCCGAGATGGGGCCGGCGGTGTTCGCGATCAACTGGTTGCCCAGCAATCGGGCGCCGGTGCCGCAATCCATAATCACGTGCGCGCCCGAGTCGCTCGTCAGCTCGATGCAGGAAGTGTTGCCGCCAAAATGATTCGTCCCGCGGCCGGGCGTGGCGATCGATCCTCGGGTACCCCAAAAACGCAGGCGCATTGGTGTCCGTTCGCTCAGTATACGCCATCGCGACCGAAAAGATATGTGGCACAGCACGCCTATGTAGGGCAGGTTGATAACCTGCCGCCGATTGTAAATCGGCCTATCGCTAACGGGCCGATTGCCAATCGGCCTAGCGCTAACGGGCCGATTGCCAATCGGCCGGCAGGATACCATCCTGCCCCACAGCACACTCACTCAATCCAAAATCGCCTCGATGGTTTGCGGCGCGTTACCCTCCAGGCGATTGTTGACGAAGATGTAGGAGGGCTCGGCCCGGTCGCGCGCGCGCGAAATTAAACTCCTCAGCGCCTGGCGAACCTCGTGATTCGGTTCCAGCACCTGCCGGTAAGGCGCGAACTTCGCGACCGCTTCCTCATAGGGACGCCCCTTGCGCAGGAGCGCCCGCGACACTGTGAAATCGGCGGTAAACACTTCGGGAAGCTGCATCTGCCCGGCTATTTCCGGCATGCGCGTCCAGGCATTGAACACGTGCGCCACCCCGTGATTGCGCAGACAGGCGAAGTATTCCGGCGCCAGGAACTCCTGATTGCGGACCTCGACGGCGTACCGGAAATTCACCGGTAGCGATCCCAGGAACGGATCGAGCTGCGCGACAAACTCGTGGACGTTCTGGTAAATTTGTTTTCCAAAAGTTCCGAACTCAAAGATCAGGACGGCCACCTGCTCGCGATACGGTCCCAACAAGTCCAGAAATGCATTTCGAAACAGCATGGCATCCAGAAACGTTGGATTCGCCTGGCCGGCGCGCGCACCGTAGCGCGGCTGTGCCGGAAACATTTTGACCGTGATCTCGTCCGGAACCTTGAGCGCGTATTTCAGCGAGCGGCTGGCGGAGTTGAATAGCCGCCGCCAGTACTCTTCGGAAGGAAATTGATAGAAGGAAAAATCGCCGCAAACGATCGGGAAAGTAGCGGCGTACTCGCCTAAACATTCCGCTTGAAAGCGCTTCTGTGAAAACTTTCCGCGAGAGGTATAGCGCTCCGGCGAGTAAATCTGGCCGAGCCAACCTTCATACTTCCAGGAACTGGTTCCAACCAGAATGTTCCGGGAGGCCAGCGCCGCCAGCTTCCGGCCAAGCGGTGTCAGGTCGTACTCTGGCGGCTCATCGAAGAGTGAAAGTGTTTCGCCCGCCACCTAACACCTGTTACCGAAAACCTCAGTAAGCATGCGCGACGCGATACCCGTAAGGATCGGCGCCCGCTTCGATGACGCCATCGGGCAATACCCGAATCATAACCGGAGCAGCTCCGCTGGCCCAGCGCGAACGAGTCCCGACCCGGTGTCCGCGGCTGGAAAGATCGGCCACGGTGGCCACCGGGATTCGCTCGTCAAGCAGCAGATCGCCCCGATTCCAGGCATGATTATCGAAGCTCGAGATCAGGTGGCGGGTTTGGAAACGCGGCGCTTCGGTAGCCGCTTGCGCATTCATTCCGAACTCGATCACGTCTAACAGCAGTTGAATTAAACTCTGCTCCTGATTGTCTCCGCCGGGCGTGGAGAGCGCCAGGTATGGCTTGCCGTCCTGAGTGACGATGGTGGGGCTGAGTGTCACCCTGGGCCGCTTGCCGCCCGCGAGCTCGTTGGGCGCCCCCGGCACCAGCAGAAACTGTTGGGCGCGTTCGGTGAGCGCAATGCCCGTGTCGCCCGCGATTACCGACGGCAGCCACGCCCCGGATGGCGTCGCGGAAAACACCATACCGTCTTTATCGATCGCGTCCACACAAGTGGTGTCGCTGGCCATCAGCTCATCGTCGATTTTGGTGCGCGCGATTTCCATCTCAGTGGGGTGCCGGCCTTGCTTGTCGTTGATGACGCCCGGAACGAAATCGAGAGAAGCTCTTCCCGTGATCAGCTTGCGCCGTTGGGCTGCGTATGTTTTCGAAAGCAGCACATCGGTTGGCACGTTCACGAACTTGGGATCGCCGTAATAGGTGTCGCGGTCCGCATACGCAAGCTTTAGAGCCTCGACGGTCTTATGAATGTACTCGGCCGAATTGATACCCAGCGATCGCAGATCGAAACCTTCCAGGATATTCAGCGCCTCGATCATGGTGGGCCCCTGGCTCCAGAAACCAGGCTTATATACCTTGACTCCGCGATAGTCGGTCGACACCGGCTCTTCCGGCTGAAGCTTGAACGCGGCCATGTCCTCGTAGCGCAGCAGGCCCTCGTTGGCCTTCATGAAAGTATCGATGCGGTGCGCGATTTCTCCGCGATAAAAGAAATCCCGTACAGCGTCGATGCCGGCGGTTCTACTCGCGCCCGCGGCCAGCGCCTTCTTCTCCGCGGCAGCCATCGAGCGTAGGGTCCTCGCCAGATTGGGCTGGCGGAAAAGCTCGCCCGGCATCGGGACCTGGCCATCCGGCATAAACGTTTTCTTCGAATCCGGCCACTGCTCGAAGAAACGCCGGGAGCGTGCGATGGAGCCGGCCCGGGTTTCATCGATCGCCAGGCCGTCGGCCAGATCGATGGCCGGTTGAATCGCTTCGGAAAACGACTTGGAGCCAAAATCTCTCAGCGCAATCAGCCCCGCTTCCACCATGCCGGGCACCAGGGCGGGCATGATGCCGGCAACCGGGATGATGCCCTTGAGGCCGCCTGGTTCGACGGTGAGAATTTCCATCTGCCTGAGTTTTCGAGCGCGAAAAAGTTCGGCTGTCGCGAGCTTGGGCATCGTACCCACTCCGGCGATGGAATAAACCTTGCCGGCTTTGGTGCGAATCAGAATGGGAGCCTCGCCGCCTAAACCAAAATGCGAGAACTCGGAAACCGAAGCGGCAAACATGGTTGCCACGCCGGCGTCCACGGCGTTTCCGCCATGAAAGTACATGCGCATGCCGGCTTCGGCGGCATACTCGCTGCCGGCCGCCACGCCTCCCCGGGTTCCCCGCGCTGCATGCATGGCGGGCTGTTCCATTTCTTTCCGCTGCGCCGTGCACGCGATCAGCGCGCTGAAAAAAAGAAGACCAAGCTTCGACTTCATAAGGCTAGCCTCATTATAACCAGACGCTTCTTCCCTGCTCGTTTCGTTCATAATGGATCAGTCGATATGGATGCGGAGTATCCGGATGGGAGCGAGCAATGCGCGAGTACACGCGACGATGAGCCCATGCTTTTTTGCCCACGCTGCGATTCGCGCCTGACGGAATTGAAGTGCAAGCTGATATGCGGCAAGTGCGGGTACTACATGAGCTGCGCCGATTATTATTGACGCCAGGGCGACACTAAGTCGCTGCCCAACAGCAAATCGTTGAGCTCATTGCGCGAGAGCTTTTCAGAAAAGAGCACAGTTACCGACACACCCCCGCAGAGGAGGAAGTCAAGAAAGTGGAAGTGATGGAAAGAATTGGCGGGACTGTGGTGCGCGTCTCAGTCCGTGTTCCCTAATCTAATGCGGAGCACCTCCCAATCATCTCGCCGCAATTGGCGCGTAGCACTTCTGCCTTGCTGCGGGCGACCTTTTCAGTCCAGTACTCCTGCTTGGAACTCGGCGACCGATGGCACGCTGGGCAACCGTGCCAGAGCACCCGTCCACGAAGACGACTAGTCGCATTTCGTCAAATACGAAATCCGGGCATCCGGTAGGTCTTTCGCGTTCATCCGCCACCACGGAATCCGCCGCGCACCAAGCGGCCCCGGAGTACCCATTCTGTAGAACGATTCCCCGTGGACCGAACAGCGGCCATGGTCCGTGATCGCACTAACCGAGACACATTGTCCATCGGCCATATTATGCGTCATCGCAAGGTCGCAGCCTTGTCAGCAAATCACAACTGCACATATCGGCACGTTCTGTGGCAACGTCAGACTGAACTCGAGTGAGAGATCTTACGGCCGGCCAGTCGGGCGAGGCAGTCTCGACCTCACGGACACCGGTGTCCGCGCCACCAACTACCCTGCTGATATCATGATTGAAAAAGTACATGACCCAGGAAAAAGTGCTGCGCGTTGTGTTTCGCGTTGCCGCCGTTTACAACATCTGTTGGGGCGTTGGTGTCGTTCTGTTTCCGAATCTGCTCTTTCAACTTTGGGGTGTGCCGCCCATTAACTATCCGTTCATCATGAGCGGCCTCGGAATGTGCATCGGTCTGTTCGGCTACGGTTATTGGGTTGTGTCCCGGGATTTGCGCGGTTATCCGCAACTGGTCGTCATCGGATTTCTGGGCAAGGCGCTCGGGCCTATCGGCTGGATTTGGACGGTTGTCACGACCGGTCTCCCTCTACGCACTATGTGGACGAACGTATTCAACGATCTGATCTGGCTGCCCTTCTTCGTGGCATACTTTGTCTGGTACCGGAGGCAGAGAAGTGCTCTATCCGCAACTGCTGGCCGCTGACTTCCAAAGACTGCCGCGGGCCTTGCGCGATTTTCATTCGGGCCCGCGCGGCGGCCGGGCATCGGGTACGGCAGCGGTTCAGCGCGGCAGTCGCTGGCTGGCTTGGCTCGTCAGGTTTCCACCCAGCGGTGAGAACATCCCTTTACAACTCGAGGTTCAAATCAACGGAAATTGTGAGATGTGGATTCGTCGATTTGGCCGTTTCACGCTGCGAACCAGTCAGCGGCGGGAAGGCAATCTGCTGCTCGAAAAAAGAGGCCCCATTCGCATCTTCTTCCGCATTTTCGCCGACGAGACCGGCATGCGATTCGAGAGCCAACGCGCATGCTTCTGGACAATCCCGTTGCCGCTGCGAGTAAAAGCCACAGTGCGCGGCAACGAATCGTCATGGGAGGTTGACGTTACGGTCGACCGCATTGGTTCCTACCAGGGCGCGTTGGTTCCCCTGCCATGACTACGGCGCTGCATGTTCTCTTGTTGTTGGGTCTGCTGGGCGCCTTCGACACCTTGTACTATCACGAGTGGCGGCTCAAGCTTCCGGAAACGCTAACGGCCCGCCGCGAGTTGCGTCTGCATGCCGCGCGAGATTTTGCGTACGCCATCGTGTTCGGCTCGCTCGCCTGGATTACCTGGAACGGATCGTGGGTGTGGCCGCTAGCCGCGATTCTACTCTTCGAAGTGGTGGTCACGCTCACCGATTTCATTGAGGAAGATCGAACGCGGAAGCTTCCCGCCGGAGAGCGAGTGATGCACGCGCTGATGGGAATTGTGTACGGCGTTTTTCTCACCTTGCTCTATCCGTATGCGGTGCATTGGTCGCGGCTTGAATCCGGATTCAGCGTGACGGGATACGGCGTGGTCTCGTGGGTCTTGACCGTGTTCGCCGCCGGCGTATTCGCCTCAGGCGTGCGCGATCTATCTGCCGGCAGGAGACATTAGCGGGATGCTGAAAAAGGGACCAAAATTGCTGGCCGCAGAGGAACGCTGATCAACGGAGATAAGAAAAGAAATGCCTTATCCGCGTTTATCGGCGGCCCAAATGCTTTTTCAGCAGCCCGCTAGACTAGTGTCCCTCCGCTTCCAGGAACCGCTCCACTTCAATAGCCGCCATGCAGCCCGCGCCCGAAGCAGTGATGGCCTGCCGGTAGGTCCGATCCTGTACATCGCCGGCATGAAACACACCTACCAGGCTGGTGCGGGCGCCGCCTTTTGAAATGATGTAGCCATCCGGATCGAGTTCGATCTGGCCTATAAAAGGCGTCGTGTTCGGAATATGGCCGATGGCGACGAAAAATCCGTCGACATCGCGCTCCCAGGTCTCGCCCGTCTTGATGTTGCGCAGTTTCACGCCGGTGACCATGTGCTTGCTGGCGTCGTAGACATCTTCGACCACGGCGTCGGTGATGAACTTTATTTTCGGATTGTTGCGCGCGCGGTCCAGCATGATTTTCGAGCAGCGAAAAGCCTCGCGGCGGTGCACCAGCGCTACTTCTTCGCCAAAGCGAGTGAGGAAGTTGGCTTCTTCCATGGCCGAGTCGCCGCCGCCGATGACCATGATCTTCTTGCCTCGATAGAAGAAGCCGTCGCAAGTCGCGCAGGAGCTGACGCCATGACCGATCAGCTTCTGTTCATTCGGTAAATTCAGCCAGCGGGCCGAAGCGCCTGAAGCGATGATCAGCGTGCGCGTTTCCTGCCACTCGTTGTCGATCTTAAGCCGGAACGGACGCTTCGATAAATCCGCCTCCACCAAGGTGCCGTGCAGATACTCGGCCCCGAAATGTTCGGCTTGCTTCTTGATATTTTCCACCAGCAGCGGGCCGTCGATTCCGTCCGGGAATCCAGGGAAGTTTTCCACCAGCGTGGTGAGCGAGAGCTGGCCGCCCGGCTCGTGTCCGGTGACTACGAGCGGCTTCAGATTCGCGCGCGCGGCATAAATTGCCGCTGTATTTCCGGCGCAACCGGATCCAACAATGATGACGTCTCGCATGAAATTTCAATGCTACCAGACAACGGGCCGGCGACAGGACTAGGCTCGGGCCGAAAAAGGAAACAGTGCTTCGCGGATGGAAAGCCCGCGCACTTCAATATTCTTGAGGTCCGTTGTGCCCACGCCCCGTGCTTCCGCCAGCCGGAGCGAATTATCGCAGTCCACGAACGGAGCGGTTCCCTTCGGCGCGCGCGGATCGTAACCCATAACGGCGGTGGCGACCGAATCCGTCGTCGTTGCATTCGTGCCGGCGATCAGCACGCCCGGCTGCACGGACCGCAGACCTTGAATCCACGGACCTTCGCCGCCGGCAATGGTCTCGATGCCGTCGATGAGCGCGATGTCGATGGGCCGCGTGGCCGCGAGGTCGGCGACGATGCGCGGCATGCGATAACCCGGGTGGCGATTCGATGCGGGATCGTTCTCTTGCGGAGCGCTCTTCGACGGTCCGCGCTTGCCGAAATGGCAAACCGCGCCGCGCCCCTTGGTTGGACTCTCGTTCGGTTCATGGACACCCGAGTCGTCGCCATAAATGGAAGCCGGCGTGATACCGAAGCAGTTCTTCATGGAAAGCGTGACGCCGCAAGTGGCGTGGTTTTTCAACTTCGCCAGCGACATGAATACGTCGGTATCTTCGTAAGCCGGATTCAGGTCGAACGCCGGAAAAATGGAGCCGCCGTTCGGAACCCGTAGCCGCGCGTAGCGCTTGGCCCCGCCCAATCCGTTTGTGTTCACGAACTCCACGTTCTTCGCCGCGCCGAAGAGCATGCGGACGTTCCATCCGGAATCGAGCAGATACTCTTCCATGGGGCCGCTGCTGGCCCAGCAGCTTTCAACGAAACGCACTCGCCGCGCTCCGGAGCGCTCCAGCAGGTAGGCCATCGCACCGGCCATTTTTGGATGCGTGTAATGCGTCAAACCCAGCGGCTTCCCCTGAAATCGCAATCCCGGACTGCCAGTGAGATTCACTTTGATGGTGACGGTCTTGTTCTTGACGATCCGCCCCAGCCCACCGAGTTGATCGAACATCGTGGAAAGGCCGCCGGCCAAGTCGCCGTCATAGGTGCGGCAACGAGCGATAGAAACCGGAGCGGTTGGCGCCTCCTTGGGGCGCGCCAGCGGAGCGGCGGCAATCAGGACCATAAGTTCGCGGCGCGTCATAACCAAAGGATACAACGCTATGCTAAGGGAAGCTCACCGAATGACTGCGCTCAGGTTCGAATGCCAGGCCGGTTGTACGAATTGCTGTACACAGAAGGGCTTCGTCTACCTTACTGAAGCCGATCTCGCGCGTATGGCGGCGTTTCTCAAAATGCGGCCGGCCGATTTCGAGCGCCGCTACGTATATCGAACGAAAACGTTGCTGCGGCTGCGCATGCCGCGCCATACCCAATGTCATTTTCTGCGCGAAGATGGCTGTTCGATTCATCCCGCGAAGCCAACTCAATGCCGCATTTTTCCATTCTGGCCGGAGCTGGTCGACGACAAGCGCGAGTGGCGTAAGACAGCGGCGTATTGTCCTGGAATCGGCAAAGGAAAACTCGTACAGATCGAAAGCGCGCGCCAGCTCGCCGGTGAGATGCGTGAAGCGTATCCCGGAATGTATTCCCGCTAGCGGCAACCGAACGGTTGCATCAATTGTGGGGCGGACCCCCTGGTCCGCGCGGGTCCCCCTGGACCCGCCCTGCATTCGAAGAATCCAGAGGTTGCCGGCCCAAAAAAGGCCGGCCAGGGGGCCAGGGGGGACCGTCGTCACGCCGTCTTTCTCTTCCGGATCAAACCGATCTCTTGGTCTCCAACTTTAAAGCCAGCGTTATAAGCCCCATCCACATAAGGCTCGATGCCCAAGAACTTGCTACATAGCGTCTTTGATCGAGCGATGTCTTTGACGGGATCGATCAAATGTCGCAGCCGATCGTTAGAAAACGAGCCCTCGAACCACCAATGCTTCCAATAAGTTCCATCGAACGGCCTTGCCGTACTCGCACCTCACGCCGCGCAGCGAAGCGTTTTCATCCCCTCCAGTGTCGGCGCGCAGCGCCGAAATCGCGGGT